>JBGATX010000123.1:0-16893 GCA_044228975.1 Planctomycetota bacterium
GCAGAAGAGCGCCGAGTTCGCGCTCGCGTCACGCGGGAGCTTCAGCAGCGATCTGCCGCTCGTCGCGCAGCGCCTCGTCGATCTCGACGGCCGTGCGGGCGACGAGCTGCTCGCTCTCGCTGCCGGCGGTGGCGTGCACGTGTGGACGCGCGCGGACGGCGCACCGGCGTTCGACGCGACTCCTCGCGGCGCGCTCGTGCTCTCCGATCCGCGCCACAGCCTCGTGCAGCTCGCGCACGTGCTCTCCGGCGAAGCGCGCGCACAGCTCGTCGTCGCGGATGCGAGCGGCGTGCACGTCTTCGCGCCGGCCGAGGGCGGCGGATTCAGCGCGAGCGCGAGCGAGCTCCTGCCGCGTTACCGGCAACGTTTCCGTCTCGACGCGCCGGCCTTCGCGCCCATCGTGCAGGACGTCAACGCCGACGGGCGCGACGACCTCGTGTTGCCCGCCGGCGACAAGCTCGAGGTCTGGGTCCAGAACGCGGCGGAGACAGCGCCGAATTCAGCCGCGAACGGGCCCGCCCGCGAGCGCTTCACGCGCGTCGCGCAGGTCGAGATCGAGGTCTCGCACTCGCGCGCGAGTTCGGGCGACGAGCTCTCGGACGTGCTCAGCGCCGATCTCACGATCCCCGACCTCGCGCTAGCCGACGTCAACGGCGACGGGCGCGCGGACCTCGCCGTCGTCGACGGCACGAAGCGCGCGTGGCATCTCGTGCGCGACGACGGCTCGATCCCGAGCGCGCCGGATGTCGTGCTCGATCTCTCGATCTTCAAGGACACGACGCCCGCGGCGGCGCTCGTGCCCGGGCGCACGCTCGCTGGCGGCGACGCGACGCGCATGGAGACGCGCGATCTCGACAACGACGGCATCCCCGACTACGTCATCGCGCACCGGCGCAAGGTGTGGGTGTTCGCGGGGACGAGGCGCGGTCCGCAGTTCACGGAGCCTTCGACGGTGCTCAAGGCGGCCGACGACGTCACGGCGCTCTTCCTGATCGATCTCGACGCCGATGAGCGCGCGGATCTCGTGCTGGCGAAGCTGCAAGTGCCTTCGATCGGCGAGATCCTCGCGGCGCTCGTGCGCGAGTGGGAGATCGAGGTCGAGTGCGCCGGCTACAAGAGCAAGGACGGACGCAGCTTCGCGACGACGCCCGCGTGGCGTAGCACGATCGCGCTGCGCGTGCCGGCGATCCTCGAGATCGCGCGCGATCCGGAGGCCTTGCTCAAGCGCTTCGAGGAGGCCGGTCAGCGGTTTCGCGTGCCAGCGAGCGGCGATCTCGACGGCGACGGGACGGCGGATGTCGCGCTGTTGAACCCGGAGCGCACGACGCTCGAGGTCTGGCGCGGCGCGGGCGCGCCGAGCTCGCAAGCGGACGAGGCGGTGCTCGCGCAAGTGCTCTTCGGCGAGGAGCGGGCGAGCTGGGACATCGATCGCGTGCTCGCGTTCCTCGGCCGCTGGGCCGACGAGCGCGTGGCGCGCGTCACGGGCTCGCGCGCGGCCGATGCGAAGCTCGCGCTGCGCGACGCCGCGAAGTTCCGCTGGCTCTCGACGCGCGTATGCGACGTCGACGGCGACAAGCGCGCGGAGCTGCTGCTCGAGTACGAAGAGCTCGCGACGCCCGGGCGACGCGTGTTCGACGTGCTCGGCGCGCGCTGACCTCCGGCGCTTCGTCCGTCGTTGCTCAACGAGTCGTGCGGGATGGGCTCGTTGCCTTGCTCATTCCCAGCGCGCGCCAGAGGAAAGCCCACTCGTCGGCGGTCTCCTCGATCTTCTTCGCGGTCGGCTTGCCGGCGCCGTGGCCGGCGCGCACGTCGATGCGGATCAGGATCGGGTTGGAGCAGCTTTGCGCGGCTTGCAGCGTCGTCGTGAACTTGTAGCTGTGGGCGGGGACGACGCGGTCGTCGTGGTCGGCGGTCGTGACGAGCGTCGGCGGGTAGCAGGTGCCGGGCTTGATGTTGTGCAGCGGCGAGTAGGCGTGCAGGTAGCGGAAGATCTCGGGCGACTTCTCCGCGATGCCGTAGTCGCTCTCCCACGCCCAGCCGATCGTGAACCTGTGGTAGCGCAGCATGTCGAGCACGCCCACTCCCGGCAGCGCGGCGCCAAAGAGCTCGGGCCGTTGCGTCATGCAAGCGCCGACGAGCAACCCGCCGTTCGAGCGGCCGTGGATCGCGAGCCGCGGTGACGAGGTCCACTTGCGCGCGATGAGCTCCTGCGCGCACGCGATGAAGTCGTCGAAGACGTTCTGCTTGCGCTCGAGCGTGCCGGCGGCGTGCCACTCGCGCCCGTATTCGCCGCCGCCGCGCAGCACCGCCGAAGCGTAGAGCGCGCCTTGATCCATCCAGCCGAGCACCGCGGGGCTGAAGTCGGGCTTGATCGAGACGTCGAAGCCGCCGTAGCCGTAGAGCAGGCACGGCGTGTTCGGATCGGGCGTGACGTCGCGCCGGCGCGTGACGTAGAGCGGCAACTTCGTGCCGTCCTTGCTCTTCGCGAAGACGAGCTCGGTGACGAACGCCGCCGGATCGAACGCGACTTTCGGCGCGCGCCAGGTCGAGAGCTTGCCCGTGTCGAGATCGAGGCGCTCGATCTGGCCGGGACGCACGAACGACGAGAACGCGTAGAACGCTTCCCGATCGCGCGGACCTCCCGCGAGCTGCGAGACCGAGCCGAGCTCGGGGAGTTTCAGCGGCTCCGCGTGACCGCTCTCCAGGTCGACGAGCTCGAGCGTCGAGTGCCCGTCGTCGAGGTACGCGCACACGAGCTTGCCGCCGACGACGCGCGCCATCTCGAGCGTGCGGCGCTCGCGCAGCGGCACGACCTCGCGCCAATTCGAGCGCTCGGGATGATCGAGATCGATCTCGACCACGCGTTTCGTCGGCGCGTCGAGGTCCGTGCGCACGTAGAGCTTGCGCCCGAGCTTCTCCAGCGGGTCGTACTCCGCGTCGAAGCCCGTCACGAGCTCGACCACGGGTCGATCCGGCCGGCGCAGATCCTGCACGAAGACCTGCGTGCGCGGATCGGTGCCCTTGGAGACCGTCATCACGAGCATCTCGCGATCGTCGGTCACCATCGCGACGAGGCCCCACTCGGGCTCGTCGGGCCGCGCGTACACGAGCCGATCGGCCGCCTGCGGCGTGCCGACCTCGTGGTAGCGCAGCTCCTGGCGCTCGAGCTTCACCGTGCCGGTCGTGTCGTGCATCGGGAAGGTCGAGTAGTAGAAGCCGCGCGAGTCGCCGCTCCAGGCGATGCCGGAGAACTTGACCCACTCGACGCGGTCCTCGAGCTCGCGCGCGTCCTCGATCGAGCGCAAGCGCAGCGTCTCCCAATCACTGCCGGCCTCGGAGCACGCGTACGCGAAGAGCTTCCCGTCGGGGCTCGCGGCGGTGCCGTTGACGGCGAGCGTGCCGTCCTTCGAGAGCGTGTTCGGATCGACGAGCAATCGCGGCGGTGCGTCGAGCGCGTCGCTCACGTACCACACGGCCTGGTTCTGCAGCCCGTCGTTGCGCGCGAAGAAGTAGCGCCCGGCTTCCTTGTCGGGCACGCCGTGGCGTTCGTAGTTCCAGATCTCCGACAGGCGCTTCTCGATCGCTTCGCGCTCGGGCACGGCGTCGATGAAGCGACGCGAGAGCGCGTTCTGCGCGTCGACCCACGCGCGCGTCTCGACGGAGTCGGGATCCTCGAGCCAGCGGTAGGGGTCGCGCACGGACGTGCCGAAGTAGTCGTCGGCGGTTCCGTCCTGTCGCGCGGCGGGATACGCGCTCGACGTCGCCGCGGACGAAGCGTGGGTGGGAGGCTGTCCGGCGTTCGAGCGTGGACTGCGATCACCGGCGACGTTGGACGTGTTCATGCAGGCGAGCGGCGCGACGCTCGAGAGCGCGGTCGCGACGACGATGGATCGGCGGCGGTTCATGGGGAGCAGCACCTTTTTTTCGCCGCGGCGACCGGAGCCGGCCGGGCGAAGGCGCGATGGTAGCTGCGACGGGACACACGCGCGCCGCTCGACCCCTTGACAGCTGCGCGAAACGCCCGAGGATCGAAGGATTCGTCCCGAGCCGACGAACTCGCATGCACCGCTCCCGTTCCCGCGCCGCCGCGCTCGTCTTCGTCCTCGCCGCTTGCGGCGGCGGGGGCGGAACCTCCGCGCCGGCGGTGCTGCCCGAACTCGCGCTGGAGCCGGTCGGCGGCACGTTCTTCGAGCCCGTGTTCGTCACCGCGCCCGCCGGCGATCCGCGCCTGTTCGTCGTCGAGAAGGTCGGGACGATCCGCGTGGTCGAGAACGGGAGCACGCTCACCGCGCCGTTCCTCGATCTCGCGGGCCAGGTTTCGACGGGCATCGAGCAGGGACTGCTCGGCCTCGCGTTCGATCCGCTGTACGCGACGAACGGCCGCTTCTACGTCAACTACGTGAACCTCGACGGCCGGACGGAGATCGTGCGCTATCGCGTCTCGGCGGGTGACGCCAACGTCGCCGATCCGGCGAGCGCGGAGAACCTGCTCACGATCCCGCGCCCGATCCCCAACCCGCAGGACGATCCTTTCCACAACGGCGGGATGATCGCCTTCGGACCCGACGGCCATCTCTACATCGCGACCGGCGACGGCAACGCGGGCACCGGCGGCGACGGTTTGGGCACGGGACAGTCGCTCGACGATCTGCTCGGCTCGCTCCTGCGCATCGACGTGCGCAATGCACCGGGTTACGTCGTGCCGCCCGACAATCCGTTCGTTGCGACTCCCAACGCGCAACCGGAGGTCTGGTCGCGTGGTCTGCGCAACCCGTGGCGCTTCAGCTTCGATCGCCAGAACGGCGACCTCTACATCGGCGACGTCGGACAGGACAGCAGGGAAGAGATCGACGTCTCGAGAGCCGCGAGCGGCGGCGGACGCGGAGCGAACTACGGCTGGAACATCACCGAAGGCGGCGCGTGCTTCCAACCGCCGAGCGGCTGCAACACGAACGGCCTCGTCGCGCCGCTGATCGAGTTCGACCACTCGGGCGGCGAGTGCTCCGTGATCGGCGGCTACGTCTATCGCGGCAGCGCTCTCCCCGAGCTGCGCGGGACCTACTTCTACGCCGACTTCTGCTCGCAGTGGGTCAAGAGCTTCCGTCTCGCCGGCGGCCAGGCCACCCAACCCACCGACTGGCCCAGCCTCTTCCCCGGCGGCAGCGTCGTGAGCTTCGGCGAAGACGGCTTCGCCGAGCTCTACATCGTCACCCTCGGCGGCGGCGTCTATCGCATCATCCGCGGCCCCTAGAACGCGCCGCGCCGACGCCACCCGGCGACGAGGCCAGTCGCGAGCCAGCCGGCGCCGCGAGCAACCGCCATAGGCGCGCAACGAATCAGCGAACCGAACGAAGCGCTGCGCGCAACGGAACACCGAACGCAAGGCAGCGGGCAGCCGAGCTTCCGTCACCAAGCTCGCCCCGCACGGAGCGAATCACCGAACGCAACCGCTGATCTCGAACTTCAACGTCCGCGCGCCCCAACCCGCCGCCCGTTTCGACCCCGCCGCGCCTCGACCGCGCCGCGCGCTTCCCACCCCCCGCGCGCCTCCGAAACCAGCACCCCGCGCGATCGTGGGGCGGTCCTCCGCCCCGCGATCGTGCGGGTCCGCGATGCGGTAGCACGCGTGTGTGGCGCGTTGCTCCGGACAACGCCTTCGTTCGGTTCTGGCAGAACCGCCCCGTCGTCACTTCGGATGCAGCTTCTGAAACCCGTCGCGCTCTGCCACGCACCCGCCAACGCCACCAACTCCTCCTCACGATCGATCCGCCCCCCAAACGTCACGCTTCTCGGCCCACCTTCCTTCTTCACCCCGCCACTCGGCATCACCACGCACGGATGCCCCGTCAAGTTCGTAATCACCAACCCCGCATCCCCGAAGCTCGGATGCACCCAAGCCACCACATCCCCCAACGCCGCTTCCATATCCCGCAGCAACTGCGTCCTCAACCTCGACGCTCTCAAATACTCCACCGCTGGAATCAACCGCGCCGCGCGAAACGTGTTCGGCCACGCTTCCGCGTCCTGCCAGACCATCTTCTCGTCACGCCCATCCCGCGTGAGCTCGTCGAACGCCGTCGCCGCCTCCGCGGTCAAGATCGTCAACAGGTCACCCGCCTGCACACCGGCCGGCAGCTCGAAAGGCACGAGTTCGACCCCGAGCCCGCGCAACTCCTCGAGCACGTGCGCGTCCTCCGCATTGCGCTCGAAGCTCGCCTTCACGTACCCGACCTTCCACCCGCGCACGTCGCGGGCGCTCGCCGCCTTGAACGTCCCCGCGCGCACGCTCCCATCGCGCCCATCCGGCCCGGCAATGGCTTCGAGCACCAGCGCCGCATCGAACACGCTGCGCGCGATCGGTCCGACCTTGTCCATCGTCCAGCACAGGTTCATCGCGCCCGTGCGCGGCACGCGACCGAAGCTCGGGCGAATTCCCGTCGCGCCGCAACGCGTGCACGGCGACACGATCGACCCGAGCGTCTCCGTCCCCAACGCGAACGGCAAACCGCCGGCCGCGACGAGGCTCGCGGAGCCGGCCGACGAGCCGCTCGATCCCTCCTCGGGATTCCAAGGGTTGCGCGTGCGCCCCCCGAACCACAGATCGCCGTAGGCGAACTCGCCCAGGCTCGTCTTGCACACGAGCACCGCACCCGCGGCTTCGAGTCGAGCCACCACGGTTGCATCCTGTTCGATGACCTGCTCGGCGTAGATCGACGAGCCCCACGTCGTGCGTGCGCCGCGCGCCGCGAACAGGTCCTTGGCGCCGAACGGAACGCCGTGCAGCGGACCGCGCCAGTGACCTTCAGCGAGCTCGGCGTCGAGCTTCTGCGCTTGCGCGAGCGCGCGCTCCTCCGTGAAGCCGACGACCGCGTGCAGCTTTTCGTCGAGACGCTTCACGCGGGCAATCGTCGAACGCGCGAGCTCGACACAGCTCACGCGCCGGCTCTTGATCAAGGCCGCGAGCGTCGGCACGTCGGCGAAGGCCAGCGCTTCGAGATTCGCCGGCCGTGCGGCCTCGGGGAGCGCGAACGGCACACGCTCGAACGCGCGCGGACGAGGCGCCGCGACGAAATCGAGCGGATCGAACGTGAACGCGGGTTCGAGCGAGTTGGGCACGGAGTGCTGCCACAACCGGCGATAGCCCTCGAGCTGCGCGAGCACGTTGCCCTCCATCTGCTCGAGTTCCTTCGCGCTGAACTCGAGCCCCGCCACGCGGCCCGCCGCGGCCATGTCGGCCGGCGCGAGCTCCTTGCTCGCGGGCGCGGCGTCCTGGAAGAGAGCGATCGACGCGAGGAACCATGCGGAGAACATGTGCGACTCCTGGGGTTGCGCGGCACGGTAGCACGCGGCGCGCGAGGCAGGATCGCGGCGGGGGCGAGGTGGAGCGAGAAACGGGATCGCCGCGGTGCGCGCGCAGTCCGAACGCACGTCGCGGCGCCGCGACGTGTGAGCGCCGCTCGTGCGCAGCGTCTTGGTTGCCCTGCGCTCTCCCGCTACCGTGATCCCGGGCCGAACGCGAGGCGCGCAGCGCACGAGCTCCGCTCCGAATGAACCGACCGCTCTCACCGCGCGCGCTGCTCGCGATCCTGACGGGGTTGAACCTCTTCAACTACCTCGATCGCTACGTGCTCTCGGCCGTGCTGCCCTCGCTGCAACGCGAGCTCGAGCTCGACGACGGCCAGGCCGGACGCATCAACACGGCGTTCATGATCGGCTACTTCGTGACGTCGCCGATCTTCGGCTACTGCGGAGATCGCTGGTCGCGCAAGGGCCTGATCGCGGCTGGAATCGCGGTGTGGAGCCTGGGCACGGTGCTCACGGGCAAGGCGGAGTCGTTCGCGCTGCTGCTCGCGTTCCGCGTGCTCGTGGGTCTCGGCGAAGCGAGCTACGCGACGATCAGCCCGAGTCTGATCTCGGACTCGTTCCCCAGCGCGCGCCGCAACAACGCGCTCACGATCTTCTACGTCGCGATCCCGGTCGGAGCGGCGCTCGGCAACATCCTCGGCGGCTGGATCTCCGCCGCCGCGGGCTGGCGCTCGGCGTTCATCTGGGCCGGGGCGCCGGGGCTCTTGCTCGCGCTGACGCTGCTGCCGTTCGCCGAGCCGCAGCGCGGCGCGCAGGACGACTCCGGCGCGCACGGCAAGACGCCGCGCGCGAGCGACGTGCTCAAGCTCTTCGCGATCGGCGAGTACGTGCTGCTGATCGCCGGCTACACCGCGTACACGTTCGCGCTCGGCGCGTTCTCCCTGTGGGGGCCGAGTTTCCTGCAGCGCGTGCATCACGTCGCCGAGAAGTCCGCGGCGACGTTCTTCGGCGCGACGCTCGTCGTCGCGGGCCTCGTCGGCACGCTCGTCGGCGGTTTCGCCGCGACGGCCTGGCAGAAGCGCAATCCCGCGGGCTACGCGCTCACGCTCGGCCTCTCCGTGCTGCTCGCAGTCCCGGCGGCGTTCGGCGCGTTCCTGGTGGACGACGTCACGCTTTCCATGGCGCTGCTCGCGCTGGCGATGTTCCTCCTGTTCCTCTCGACGGGCCCGGTGAACACGCTGATCCTCGAGCTCGTACCCGTGAACCTGCGCGCGAGCGCGATGGCGCTCTCGATCTTCGCCATCCACCTCGGCGGCGACATGTGGTCGCCGGAGATCGTCGGACGGCTGTCGGATGCGTGGGGGAGCTTGCAGAAGGCCGTGCTCGTGCTTCCGGCAGCCCTGTTCGTCAGCGCGAGCCTGTGGCTCGTGCTGGCGTTCGCCCAACGCGCTCGCGCACGGCGCGGCGCGCGAGCGATGGCGCCGGCTGCGTGAGCTCCTGGCGCCTCCGAACGACCGCGGGCCGGGCTTTTCACATTGACCGCAGAACTTGGCGTCGGGCGCGAGCGGCGAGCCGCAGCCCGCGCAGAAGCCCGCGGCCTTGCTCACGGTCGGCTGCGCCATCTCGCTGCCGCAGGCCGCGCAGAACTTGCCGGGGGCGACGCTCTTGCCGCACTTGGCGCACACGACGCCTGCGGCCGCGGGAGCGAGCGTCTCGCCTCCGCGCTGCTGATCGCGCACGAGCATCTGCGCGAGGCCGATGCCCACGCCGAGACCCGCGCCGCCGAGCAGTCCCGAGCCGGCCGCGCCGCCGTCGCCGCCGCCACCCTTGGCCATGCCTTCGCCCGCGCCCATCATCGCCTTGCCGGCGGCGAACTGCTGGAAGTTGCCCACGCCGCCGACGGTGCGCAGGTAGGCCGCGTCCGTGTAGAGCTTCTTCAGGTTGACCGCGTCGGTCTCGTCGATCGCCACGACGAAGTTGCCCATGCGCACGATCTTCAGGCCGTACGTGGCGACGTGCGCGTCGAGCGCGCCGAGCACTTCCGTCTCGACCTCCTCCGTGTACGCGCCCGAGGTCACGTCGAGCAGCGGCCACTTGTTCTTCACGAGCAGCTGCGCGATGCGATCGCGGATCGTCTTCAGCACCTGCTCGCGCATCCAGGGCTGGACCTCGAAGGCCTGCGCCTTGCCCGTGCCCACGAGGTTCACGATCAGCTGCTCGGGCGCCGTCACGCGGAAGCTGAACTCACCGTGCACGAGCGTCTGCACCGGCACACCCGACTTCGGGTCCTCGACGTTGCCGATCTGGCCGCCGAATTTGACGCCCGTCATCTCGCGCATCGTCACGAAGAAGACCTCCGTGATGAACAGGCGCCCGACGGTCAGCTTGTCGAGCAACTGGCCGAGGAAGGGGATGTTCGTGCTGTCCAGCGTGTGCCGGCCGGGGCCGAGCGTTCCGACCACGCGGCCGTCGCGGAAGAAGACGGCCTGTTCGTCGGCGTTGACCGTGAGCTGCGTGAACTTGGGGACCGTCGGGTCCGGGTGCTTCCACACCACGTGGCTCTTCGCCTCGTCGGGGCGTGCGATGACCAGTTCGCCCACGCCACCCTTGAACCAGTCCATGACACCCATCGTCGGAATTCCTTTCGTCGGTCGGGCGGACGGCCCGGACACGGGGAGTGAGTACGCGCCAACGTACGCGAAGCTTCAGCCCCGAGGAAAGTGGATCGAAGCCCGACCGACCTTCGGCGTAGGATCGCGACCCGTGTCGCAGCCGCCCCCTCTGCCGCCCGCCGCCCCGAGTCCGGCGCCCGGCTCCCGATCTGCCGGCGCGTCCGGCGCGGTTTCGACGTCCGAAGTCCAGCCCGGCCTCGACGAGACCGCCGCGCGCGCCGTCCAGGTCCGCTGCCGCAACTGCGGCGCGAACATGGTCTGGGATCCGACGGTCGATGCGCTGTCCTGCGCCTACTGCGGGATCACGCAGGTCGTGCCGCGGCTCGAGGGCACGATCGTCGAGCGGACGATGGAGGAGGTCGGCAGCGCGGCGCGCGGTTTCGGTCTGGCGACGCGCACCGCCAACTGCACCCGCTGCGGCGCGAAGACGGATTTCACCGGGCAGGAGACCTCGACCACCTGCGTGTTCTGCGGCGCGCCGACGGTGCTGGAGGAGAGCTCGTACCGCAACGCGCTCCGCCCCGAGTCGCTGATCCCGCTCGACGTCGCGCGCTCCCAGATCGACGACGCGTTCCAGCGCTGGGCGCGCGGTCTGTGGTTCCGTCCGAACGACCTGCGGCGCGCACGCATCGCGGGAGCGCGCGGCCTCTACGTCCCGGCCTGGACGTTCGACGCGAACGTGCACAGCCAGTGGAGTGCCGACGCGGGCTACTACTACACCGTGATGGAACCGCGGCCCGTGATGGTGAACGGGAAGATGCAGATCCGCATGGTGCCCGTGCAGAAGGTGCGCTGGGAGCCGGCGTTCGGCGAGCGCCGCGACGTGTTCGACGACCTCGTCGTGCACGCCTCGAAGGGGCTCTCGCCCGCGCTCGCCCGAGAACTCGGCGGGTACGAGATGAAGGGCCTCGTGCCGTACCGTCCCGAGTACCTGTCGGGCTGGGGCGCCGAGGAGTACGCGGTCGACCTGGAGGCCGGGTGGAAGGACGCGCTCGCGCGGATGGAGGCGCGCCAGAGCGAGCGCTGCTCGGGCGACGTCCCCGGCGACACGCAGCGCAATCTGCGCGTTCGCAACACGATCACGGACGTGCGCTGGAAGCTCATCCTCCTGCCGGTCTGGAGCCTCACATATCGGCACGGCGGCAAGGACTACGCCGTGCTCGTCCACGGCACGAACGGGCGCGTCGTGGGCGACGCGCCGTACTCGTGGATCAAGATCGCGCTGCTCGTGCTCGGCATCGGCGCCGCGGTCCTCCTGATCCTGGCGCTCATGTCCATGTGACGTCCCGTGCACGGACCTGCCGGCCCGTTTGACGGCCGAAACCAGCGCTCCTAGAGTTTTCGAGGTCTCGCGCCGCGCGCTCTCCGAGCCGCGCGGAACCTGGTCGACGCGCGTCGCGGCCGAGCGCGGGCACGAGTTCCAGCCACCGTCTCCAACTCCTTCCGCTTCGCGCTCCCGAGCGCCCGGGATCTCGTCCGATGTCCAACAAGGTGTACGTGGGGAACCTGCCCTACTCCTTCCTGAACGACGACCTCCAGCGACTCTTCGCCGCGTTCGGGCCTGTGAGGATGGCCGAGGTCATCCTCGACCGCACGACGAACCGCTCGCGCGGTTTCGGGTTCGTCGAGATGGAGAACGCCGACGGCGTGCGCGCGGCGATCTCGAACCTCCACGAGACGGAGTTGCAGGGGCATGACCACGGTGACCGAAGCGCGCGAGCGGGAATTCGGCGGCGGCGCGCCGCGCTCGTTCTCCGGTCCGCGGATGGGTGGCGGCCCTGGTTACGACCCGCAGCGTTCGAGCAACGGCCCCACGGCGGTGCGCGCCCGTCGGGGGGCATGGGCGGAAGACCGTCGAGGCGCTTCGTCGGCGGCCGTGGCAGCGGTTCTCCGCGCGGCGACCGCAGGCCGCGGCGCGACGAGGGCGATCGCTGGTCCGACGGCGGCGGAGGCGGTCGCCGCCGTCGCCGCGACGACGACTTCGGCGACGAGTGAAACGGGCGCGCGCGCGGAGTTCCCGCGCGCGCTGGTTCTTTCACGAACTGTCGGTCGCGCGGCGTGCCCCCGCGCGCAGCGCGTCAGTCGGAGACGACCTGGAGCAACTCGACGTCGAACACGAGCGTCGCCTTGCCCGGGATGCCCGGACGGCCGCGGTCGCCGTACGCGAGGCCGGAGGGGATCACGAGCTTGCGCTTGCCGCCGACCTTCATCGAGCCGACGCCCTCGGTCCACCCGCCGATCACGCCGTTCAGCGGGAACGTGGCCGGCTCGTTGCGGTCGAGCGAGCTGTCGAACTTCGTGCCGTCGAGCAGCCAGCCACTGTAGTGAACCTTCACCTGCGACTTCGCGCCCTTGGGCGCGGGACCGCTGCCAACCTTCAATTCGGTGTAGCGCAGGCCCGAGGCGGTGGTGGTCCAGTCGCCCGTCACCGGCTCGCCCGGAAAGGTGTAGGCCGGGAGCTCGGCCTTCGTCACGGCGCCCGACGCGCCGTCGACCGTGCAACGCCAGGCCTTGCCGTCGCTCCATGCCGAGACGTCGTAGACCGGCTTGCCGTCCTCGAGCTTGTACTCGGCGCGACTCGCGACGCCGCCCGTTTCCTTGGCGACCGCGGCGACCGCTTCCGCGAGCGAGACCTTGCAGGCCGAGAGCTCGCGGTTCGTCTGCGCGATCATGGACTTGTCGGGCACGACCGTCGTGTGGTCCTTCTCGAGAGCGAGCGGGACGGCGAGGGCGAGCGGGAGGGCGATGGAGGTGAGGGCGAGGGCGAGTGTCGTTCGCAGCATGGAGGGTCCTGGATGAAGCCTTCCGGTCGTGATCGCCACGATCCGGGCGTCCTGGTTTTCGCGGCGCAGCAGGTTATCCCGCGGGCGAGGCGCCAGAAAGGCGAGCGGCCTCAATCCCGACTCGCGCTCAATTCCGGCCCTCCCCGCGTGCCGATTCCCTGGGGATGGCCCACGATCGATCCCGCCCCGTCGCGCCTCCCGTGACCGTCGCCCCGCTGCGCTGCGGCAACTGCGGCGGTTCGTTCCAGGAGGGGGATGCCTCCTGCCCGTGGTGCAACGCGGGGATCGCGCTGGAGGACCGCGGCCGCTCGCACGTCTGTGCGCGCTGTGCCGTGCGCGCGCCGGTCGGGGCGACCTGGTGCCCGGGTTGCGGAGAGCGGCTCGGCGAGCAGCCTCTCGCCCCGCGCTCGGACTCCGCGCGGTGTCCGGCCTGCGCGGGTGAGCTGCGCGAGCGCGTCGTCGGCGAGCGCCCGCTGACCGAATGCGCCGGCTGCGGCGGCCTGTGGCTCGCGAGCAGCGTGCTCGAGGACCTGTGCAGCGCCGCGGAACGCGCCGGAATCGCGGGCGGCATCGAGGTCGCGCGGTTCGCGCGGCGCGCGGCCTCCGCGCCGGAGCGCGTGGTGTACCGCGCGTGTCCGCAGTGCCGCGAGCCCATGTCGCGCCGCAATCACGGCGGGTCCTCGGGCGTCGTCGTCGACACGTGCCGTCCGCACGGGATCTGGCTGGATCCGAGCGAGCTCGAGCGCGTCCTCGCATGGGTGCGCTCGGGCGGGGCCGAGCGCGAACGCCAGCGCCGCATCGAACGCGCGCGGCGTGCGGAACCCGTCGATCCCCGAGCCGGCGTGCCGCCGCTCGGTCGCGAGCCGCGCGGTACCGGATTCGGCCTCCTGGAAGCCATTTCCTGGTTGCTCCGGTCCCGTCAGTAATGCGATTTCCTTCGGGGAGCGGGTAGCTCCCGGCCGAAGACATCTGCGACCGCGGAGCCTGGCAGGGCCGAGCGGTGCGCGCCGGATGGGGATCCGCGCGCGGAAGAGGAAGACCCAGGCAGGGGCTGAGATGTCGTCACACGCATTCGATCGAGGTCGGCGCGCAGGGTTCACGCTGATCGAGCTGATGATCGCGATCACCGTCTTGCTGGTGGCGGTGCTGGGCACGTTCACCAGCCAGCTGAAGGCGCGCGAGCTGCTCCAGACGTCGCGCGAGACGACCATCGCGATGGCGGATCTGCAGGGCGCGATGGAACAGGTGCTGTTGCGCCCGGTCGACCTGCTCCCGATCGCGTCGAGCGCCTACGCCGACGACCAGCCGATCGCGGCGTACACGAACCTGCACCTACCGAACCAGCTCATCGTCGCCGACTACCCGGGTTACTCCGGCGGCGCGATCCCGGACCCCTTGCCGATCGTCCTCACGATGACCTGGACGGACCCGCGCGGCCGTCCGCGGTCCAAGACGTTGCGCAGCATGAAGACGCGCTGAGCGCGCAGGAGATCGAGGGATGATGATCCGAAATCGAAGGTTCGATGGACGCACGGGGCTCGGCCTCGTCGAGGTCGCGATCTCGGCGACCATCCTGCTGCTCCTCGCGGCGAGCATGGTGGAAGCCGTGGGCCAGGTCGGCGCCCTCGGGCGCTCGGGCGGGGTGGAGGGGCGCCTCCAACTCGGCGCGCAGGACGCGATCGGCCGGATCTCGGGCGACCTGAGGTCGGCCGGCTTCGTCAGCGCGAACGGCAAGACGTATCCGTACCTGTTCGAGGACGGCGCGGCCGACGTGGCGTTCGCAGCGCACGATCACGCGCCGGCGATCGAGCACGCGCAGGAGGACGAACCCGACTTCGGCGTCAACCGCGAGATCGTATTCGTCCGGCCGACCTTCCAGGAGGTGGCGCAGGACGCCGACGGGAACAACTACGAGCTGTTCGACGAGAACGGCGACCCGCTCGATCTCCCGAACGTGGACATCGTGAAGCGCTACGAGTTCCCGGCGATCGGCGTCGATGGAGTCGCGGGCTTCGAGGCCCAGGAGATCTCCTACGTCCTCGTCGCGGCGCCGGACGGTTTGAACGAGCTGCAGCGGCGGATCGACGGCGCATCCCCGGTCGTCGTCGCGCGCGGCGTGGAACGGCTCGTGTTCGACACGAGCGAGACCGATCCGGTGGGGGTGCCGGTCGGTGCGGTGCGGGTGCGGCTGTGGCTGCGCCTGCGGGACGAGGGGGGAACGGTGCACCGCCACTCCGCGGAGACGGTCGTGCGCCTGCAGAACGGAGCTTGATCCAATGAAGATTCGAGTTGTCTCGGTACACAGGGAGCGCCGCGGAATGGCGCTGCTCTATGCTGTGAGTTCGGCGTTCGTGGCCGCGGGGATGGTGACGCTGATGCTCGGCATCGCGCTCGCCAGCGACAAGACCGCGGACAGTCAGAGCTCGAGCAGACAGGCGAGCTTCCTAGCCACGGGCGCGCTGGAGTCGGCCAAGAAGACCGTGCAGGAGTCGATCGCGAACTGGGCCTCGCTGCCGGAATCCGGCACGGTGCAGATCGACGGCCGCCAGGCGACCTACACGGTCCGTCCGACCGGCTTCAGCCGGACGGTGGCCGACGAAGCCGGCATCCAGACGATCGAGACCGGCTACGAGATCCGCGCGGAAGCGACCGAGGGCGGCGTGCCTGCGCAGGCGTTCCGCGTGATCAACTCGCTCTCGACGCCGCTGTTCCAGTTCGCCGTCTTCTACGACGGCGACCTCGAGATCATGCCGGGCCCGAGCATGGCGATCTCGGGCCGCGTGCACACGAACCAGGACATGTACCTGGGTTCGAACAACACGCTGCGACTGAACACGAACTACGTGCACGCCGTCGGGAGCATGTTCCGCAACCGCAAGGACGACCCGACGCTCTCGCAGGGCTCGGTCCTGATCCGCGAGTGGGTGCAGAACCCGTGGAACCTGGCCGAGCCGGCCAACTACTACTCGATGTGGAGCAAGTCGCAGCTCGCCTCGCTCGGCATTCCGAGCATCGGCGGCTTCGACAGCAACTTCACGACGGGGTGGGACGTCGACGGGAACGGCGTCTACACCGACGCCGGCGACCTCCTGCCGTTCGGCCCGGGTGCGCTGGCGTACTGGGACGAGCCGACGGGCTACGCGAACGGCAGCGGCAACACCGTGGAGACCGGCGAGCACGACTTGGGCGAAGCCGTGGTGCCGCAGATCGGTTCGATCCACATGTTCGAGGAGGAGAGCGGCGGCCACGGGCACGCACACGAAGGGCTACTACCACGACAACGCCGACCTGAAGATCCTGGTCAACGCGGCCGGGACGAGCTTCAAGGCCTACAACAGCGCCGGCACGGACATCACCGCGCTGGTGAGCAGCGCGATCTCGCTGAGCACGATCTACGACGCGCGTCAGGCGAACGGCGGGTCGGGCGTCACGAAGCTGGTCGACATCAACGTCGGCCTGCTGCAAGCGACGGGACAGTACCCGGCGAACGGCCTGATCTACGCCGCGCACTACGGCGCCGGGACCGGCACGAACGCGAAGGGCGTCCGCCTCAAGAACGGCGCGCTCCTGCCTGCGAAGCTGACCGTCGCGTCGGAGGACCCGGTCTACATCCAGGGCGACTACAACACGGGCAACGCGAGCGTCACGCAGAAGGGCGCGGCCGTCATCTGCGACGCGGTCAACCTGCTGTCGAACTCCTGGAACAACACGAAGAACCGCACGAGCGGCCTGCCGGGAGCCTCCGCGACGACGTACAACGTCGCGATGATCGCGGGCAACCAGACCTCGAGCGTCGGCAACTACAACGGCGGCCTCGAGAACCTGCCGCGGTTCCACGAGAACTGGAGCGGCATCAACTGCACCATCAAGGGCGCCATGGTGAACACGTGGACGTCGGCGCACGCGACGGCGCCGTGGGTGTACGGCGGCAACCGCTACCAGGCTCCGAACCGGATCTGGTCGTACAACACGGCCTACAACAGCGTGCTCAACCTCCCGCCGTTCACGCCGATGGCGGTGTCGGCGCGGGACGTGGTCACGTGGTGACTGGCGCGACGTCGTGAGACGTCGCTGAGTCGGGGACCCGAGGCGATCGGTCCCCGCGACGGGCGCCTCCCCGGGGATCGGGGAGG
>JBGATX010000124.1:0-16198 GCA_044228975.1 Planctomycetota bacterium
GATCGTGCGGGGTCAGCGATGCGGCAGCACGCTTGTGTGGCGCGTTGCTTCGGCAACGCCTTCGTTCGGTTCTGGCAGCACCGCCCCGACCGACACCCGAGCACCCATGCGCAGCCGTCCCCACCCCTCACTCCAAATTCGCAATCCTCTCCGCCCGATCCCTCTCCGCCAACGCATCGAACAAGGCATCCAACTTCCCCGCGAGCACATGCTCCAACGAGTAATTCTCGTTCAACCGATGATCCGTCACCCGATTCTGCGGCCAGTTGTACGTGCGGATCCGTTCACTGCGATCCCCACTCCCCACCTGGCTCTTGCGATGCGCCGCCCGCTCCGCCGCAAGCCGCGCACGTTCGAGCTCGTACACGCGCGCCTTCAACAGACGCATGGCCGTCGCGCGATTGCGCAACTGGCTGCGATCATCCTGACAACTCGCGACGAGCCCCGTCGGAAGGTGCGTGATGCGCACCGCCGACTCCGTCTTGTTCACGTGCTGCCCCCCCGCGCCACCCGCGCGCATCGTCTCGATCTTCAAGTCATCGGGGCGCAGCACGACATCGACGTCCTCCGCCTCGGGCAACACCGCCACCGTCGCCGCGCTCGTGTGAATGCGCCCCTGCGCCTCCGTCTCCGGCACACGCTGCACGCGATGTCCGCCCGACTCGAACCGCAACTTGCTCCACGCGCCTTCGCCGTCGACGGCGAACATGACCTCCTTGAAGCCGCCGCGATCGCTGGTCGCGACCTCGAGATCCTCGACCTTCCAGCGCCGCGCGTCGAAGTACTTGCGGTACAGGTCGTACAGGTCGCGCGCGAAGAGCGTCGCCTCGTCGCCGCCGACTCCGGCGCGGATCTCGACGATGACCTTGCGGCGGATGTCCTCGGGCTCGCGGATCAGCGCTTCGCGGATCTCGTCGTCGAGCGCCTGCTCGAGCGCGGCGAGCGCCGCGAGATCGTCGCGCGCGAGCTGCTCCAGCTCCGCGTCGCGCCCTGGATCGGCGAGGATCGCTTCGGCTTCCGCGCGGCGCGCGCGCAGCGAGTCGAGGCGCGCCTTGAGCTCGGCCATCGGCTCGAGACGGCCGCGCTCCTGAAGCAAGGGCGGGAGCTTCTTGCCGTCGGTCGCGATCTCCGGCTGCGAGATCAGCTCCGTGAGCTCGGCGAAGCGCGCCGCTTCGCGCTCGAGCTTGGCGACCAGCGAAGGTGCGAACTGCATGGCGGACGCTCTCCGTGCGTGCGCGCCGGGAGACTCGCTCGGAAGGCGCGCGCTGAAAACGAACGCGCCCGCGGCGCCACGCTCGAGGAGCGTGCTCGCGGGTCGCTTGGGCCGGCTAGGCCTTCGGTGCGGGCTGGCGCTTGTCGCCGTACTTCTTCACGAAGCGGTCGACGCGCCCGGCGGCGTCGACGAACTTCTGCACGCCCGAGTAGAAGGGGTGGCAGCTGCCGCAGATTTCGATGTGCAGTTCCTTCACCGTGGCGCGCGTGACGAACTTGTTGCCGCAGCCGCAGCTGACCTTGCACTCGAAGTACTTGGGATGGATGTCGGACTTCATGGTTGTTCTCGCGCGCTGGCGGTCCGGATCTCGACCGGCTTGCCGCCGAGCGGGGCGGAGACTCTAGCCCGGCGCCGTTGGGCCTGCAAGCGGCGCGGGACCGCCCAGACGCGCCAGCAGGCGCAAGGAAAGCTGCACGGGCAGCCCCACGACGTTGTCGAAGCCGCCTTCCTCGAGCGCCGTGACGAAACGATCCGCGCTCTCCTGGATCGCGTAGCCGCCGGCCTTGTCGCGCCACTCCTGTGACGCGACGTAGTCGTCGATCTCGCGCGGTGCGAGCGCGCGCATGCTGACGAACGTGCGCTCGAAGTCCTTCTCGCAAGCGCCGTCCCTCGCGCGCACGACGCACACGCCGGTCACGACGCGATGGCGCGAGCCGGAGAGCCAGCGCAGCATCTGCCGCGCCTGGAACTCGTTCTCGGGCTTGCCGAGCAGGCGCGCGGGTTCCCCGTCGAGCTCGATGGCCACGATCGTGTCCGCGGCGAGCACGAAACAGTCGCGACCGGCGTGACGCGCCGCGACCGCGCGCGCCTTGCGCTCGGCGAGCGCGCACGCGCCTTCCTCCGCGAGCGTGCCTTCGCGCAGGCTCTCGTCGACGTCGGGCACGTCGATCGTGAACTCGAGGCCCGCGCGCGCGAGGAGCTCGCGCCGGCGCGGCGAAGCGGACGCGAGGATCAAGGGCGGCTGCACGCGCTCGCCCGCGCGATCAGCGCCGCTTGCCCGACTTGGCGGACTTCTTCGCCTTGGCCTTCTGCGCGCGCCTGGCGGCTTCGGCCTTGGCCTTCTCGGCGGCGAGCTTCTTCTTGGCCAGCTCGGCCTTCTTCTTGACCTTCGCGTCCTCGATCGCGCGCTTCTTCGCTTCGATCGCGGCCTTGCGCTGGCGCTCGCGCTCGCGCTTCTGGTCCTCGAGCGCGGCCTTCTTCGCGGCGCGGTCTTCCTCGCGCTTCTTCTTGTCGGCGAGCTTCTTCTCCACGATCGCCCGGCGCGCTTCTTCCTTCTTGCGCTGCACGGCGAGCTTTTCCATCTGGATCCTGTGGTCGTGCGCGACCTTCTTGCCGAACGGACACTCCTCGCGCAGCGGACATTCCCAGCAGATCGGCCGGCGCGCATCGCACCAGCGATCGGCGATCTCGCCCACGACCTGCACGAAGCGCAGCTCCGCGCCGTCGGGCACGAGCGGCGCGACGGTGTCGCGCGCCTTCTTCGAGAGCGCGGCGCGCGAGACGAGACCGAGGCGGTCGAGCACGCGCACGAGAGCCGAGTGCACGGGCAGCTGCTTGTCGCCCGCCAGCCAGAGCAGGTAGCCCCCGCCGGCGAGACCCAGATGCGGCATCTGCTGGATCAGCTTCGCGGCCGAGGGCAGATCCGTGCGCATGGACTCGAGCTCGAGCCCGTGCGTCTTCTGGTAGACCTCCTGCAGGAAGTCGCGCGCGTCACGCGCAGCGGCGAGCCAGTTCTCGACCTCCTCGGGCGCCGCGCGGCGGCCCTTGCCGAGCATCTGCGCCGCGATCTCCTGGAGCTGCGCGACGCGCATCTCGTTCCAGTCGACGTAGGCCTTCTTCAGCGCGAGGACGAACTCCTCGGCCTTCTTCTGCTCCTTCTTCGGGACGTGGCGCAGGAGGACGACGAGCAGGCCGTGCTCGAGCAGATCGAGGTCCTTGGCCGGAGCGGGCAGATCCCAACGCGGTTGGATCTTGTCGAGCAGCTTGACGACTTGTTCGGACTTCTTGGACACGTGATTGGGTCGTGGGCCGAGGCTCGAAGGAAGCGAGACGGAATCGACGCGGGAGGAGCGGGCGCGTCGTGCTCAGGACGCACGCGACCGGAATTTCCGGCCGCGCGCGGCCGGGACGCGACCGTGCGGGCCGCGCGTCCCGCCGCGGGCGCTCAGCTCTTCGCTTCGGCGCCGGCGGCCGCCGCGGCGGCCTTCTTCGCCGCGCTGCGGGCCTTGAGCCGCTGCGTGCGACGCTCGAGCTTCGCCTGCGACACGCGCGTGTCGCGCATCTTGCGGCGCGTGCCGGTCGCGGTCTTCGTCCCGCGGCCGCTGCGATCGCGGCGCGGACGGTTCTTGGTCTCGAGCACGCCCTTCTTGCGGAAGATCGAGGCCACGACGTGCGTGATCCGAGCACCCTCGGCGACCCACTTCTTCGAGCGCTCGACATCGACCACGACTTGCGTGGCGGGGTCGCGGCGACGCGGGTCGTAGTGCCCCAGCGTCTCGATGTTGCGACCGTCGCGCGGGAAGCGCGCGTCGCTGACGACGATGCGGTAGCACGGAAGGTTCTTGCGACCCGTTCGGCGGAGGCGGATGACGACGGCCATGGAGCTTCTTGTGCGGTGCGGAGAGTCCCTAGGAAGTGACGTGCGGAACGCGTCCGCGCGCCTTCGTCGTCCGGGGGCCCGGAACGGGTGAGCGGCGAGCGGTCCCGCGTCGGGGCCGTTCTCCGGCCCGGCGGACCGCCTCGCGGGCGATCCCCTGGGCGACGAGGGCCGAATAGGACACACAATCGGCGCGCACGTGTCCAGGACCGGGGCGCGAAAATCGTCCGCCGCGAGCGCCGGGTGAGCGCGGGTTCAGCGCCGCTTCTTCTTCTTGTCCTTCTTCGAGCGCCCGCTCTTGCGCGTCGGCGAGCTCCCCATCGGCCGAGCTCCGCCGCCGAAGAGTCCACCGAGCCCACCCAGCCCACCGAGCATTCCGCCTCCGGTTCCGCCGGCCCGCGAGTCGAGGCCACCCTGCATCCAGCCCGGCAGGCTCTTGCCCGACGCGGGACCGGCGGACGGAGTCTCCGCGGGAGCCTCCTTGTCGCCGGAGAGCAGTCCGCTCAGGCCGCTGAAGCCCTCGAGCCCGCCGCCGAGCCCGGACAGTCCTCCCCCGCCGCCGCGCTGGAGCTGCTCGAGCGACGCCTGCTTCTGCTTGGCGCCGAACTTCGACGCGAGGCCGAGTTTGTTCATCTGGCGCATCATCAACTTCATCTCCTTGTGGCGCTTGAGGAGATCGTTGACCGCCGCGATGTCCTGGCCCGAGCCGCGCGCGATGCGCCGGCGCCGGCCCATGTCGATCGTCTCGGGCTGGAGGCGCTCGCCGGGCGTCATCGACGTGAACAGCGCTTCGAGCCGGTTCATCTGCTTGTCGTCGATGTTGATGTTGTCGGCCATGCCCGACATGCCGGGCATCATCGAGAGGACCTTCTTCATCGGCCCGAGCTTCCGCACCATTCGAAGCTGCGCCAGCATGTCCTCGAGCGTGAAGCTGCCCATGACGAGCTTCTCGAAGCTGTCCTGGGCCTCCTGCTCGCTGATGGCGCTCTGCGCGCGCTCGACCAGGCCGACGACGTCGCCCATGCCGAGGATGCGCCCGGCCATGCGCTCGACGTGGAAGGCGTCGAGGTCGTCGATCTTCTCGCCCACGCCGACGAAGAGGATCGGCACGTTGGTCACGGCCTTGAGGCTCACCGCCGCGCCGCCGCGCGCGTCGCCGTCGAGCTTGGTGAGGATCACGCCGCTCAATTCGAGCGCCTCGCCGAACGCCTTCGCCGAAGTCACCGCGTCCTGACCGGTCATCGCGTCGACGACGAGCACCGTGTTCGTCGGCCGCACGCGCCGCGCGATCGACTTGACCTCGTCCATCAACTGCAGGTCGACGTGCAGGCGGCCGGCCGTGTCGAGGATGACCATGTCCGCGCCGGCCTGCTGCGCGTAGGCGACGCCGTGGAAGCACAGTTCCTCGGGCGAAAGGCCCTCGCGATGGAAGACGGGCACGTTGATCTGCCGCCCGAGCACCTTGAGCTGCTCGACGGCCGCCGGACGCTTCACGTCCGCCGCGACGAGCATCGGCCGGCGCGCGTGCTTGTCGCGCATGAGCTTGGCGAGCTTGGCGCAGGTCGTCGTCTTGCCCGCGCCCTGCAGCCCGGCCATGAGCACGATCGTCGGACCATTCTTGGCGAACGCGAGACGCGCGTCCTTCGGCCCCATGAGCTGCACGAGCTCGTGGTGGAACGCGGCGACGAACTGCTCGCTCGCCTGCACGCCCTGGATGCGCCGCGCGCCGAGGACGCGCTGGCGCACGCGCTCGGTGAAGTCGTTGACGACCTTGAAGTTGACGTCGGCCTCGAGCAGCGACTGCTTGACCGCCTTGAGGCCCTCTTCGATGTTGTCGTCGGTGAGCTCCTTCCTGTCGCGCAGGAAGGAGAAGGTCATGGTCAGGCGCTCGGTGAGGGATTCGAACATGGGTGTGCGGCGGGTGTCGGGCTCTTCTACCACCGTCGCTCGCGAGGGTCGAGCGAATGTGGAGCCCCGCATGGCGCCTGCGCGCGACGCGCGCGGAGCCCGTCACGATCGGTGCGCGCGTCGCACGGCCGCTCACGACCCGCGGACTCCCGCGGACGGAGCACGGCTCCGGCCCGGCGGAGGCGCCCGTGCGGCGCTTTGATCCGCTACGATCGGCGCATGAGCCCGCGCGCGGCCTTGCGGCGCCAGCACTCGCGCTCCGGCGCGCCGCGCGCGCGTTGTCCGAGATGCCTCGCGCATCCGACGGTGTGTCCTTGCGGACTGTTCGAGCCGCTGGAGCTCGCGACGCGCGTCGTCGTGCTGCGCCATCGCAAAGAGGTGCACAAGCCGACGAACACCGGCCGGCTCGCCGCGCTGTTTCTCGCAAACGCGGAGCTGCGCACGTTCGGCGGTCGCGACGAGCCATTCGACGCGCGCGGGTTCGACGATCCGACGCGGCGCGTGCTCCTGCTCTATCCGACCGACGACGCGCTTGCGATCTCGCGCGCGCAGCACGACCCGCGTCCGGTGACGCTCGTCGTCCCCGACGCCGACTGGCGCCGCACGCACAAGCTCGCGACGCGCGAGCCCGCGCTGCTCGCGCTACCACGCGTCCGCGTTCCCGACGGCCCGCCGAGCGCGTTTCGCTTGCGCACGCACCCCGACCCGCGGTTCCTCGCCACGTTCGAGAGCATCGCGCGCGCTCTCGGCGTGCTCGAGGGCGCCGAGGTGCGCGCGGAGCTCGAGCAGGTCTTCCGCACCTTCGTCGAGCGCACGCTGCGCGCGCGCGGGCGGCTCGGCGCGGATCGACCGAGCGCGCTCTCTCGACGCGCGCCGATTCCGATGGCGCACGAGGCCGGACCAATCGCTCGTCGGCCGACGGCGTGAGCGCGCACGAAGCGACATCGAGGCGCCAAGCCTGGCCGCGAGCCGATCGAGGATGCGCTGGGGTGATCTGCTCGAACACGATCCGACCGTGATCGACGGACTGGATTTGTCCGCCGCCGATCCCGTCGGCCTGCTCCAAATCGAAGGGGCTTGCGGGCTTGAAGTGCGATCGAGATGAGCTCGCGAAGTGCTCGATCGTGCCCATGCAGTGCGGATCGCTCTCGATCTCGATGACACCGTCGCCGTCGGGGAGTCCCAGCACGGAGCGTCGGCACACCTGCGACGGCGATGAAGTGGCGACCCGCACGCTCGCGGAGACGCATCGCCGTTGACGGAGTCGGCAGCAGCTTCGTGGAGCGCAGCCGATCGGCGAGCTTCCGCTGCTCTTCGTCGAGCCGGGCGGGGTCCAGGCCGGCCACTGCCCCGTTCTTGGCGACGCCCACCAGCACGATCCCGTTCGCCGCCTCGAGATGCATGAAGCGCTCGAGCGCACGGATCAGCTCGTCGATCGGGTCGTGCCGACCATCGTCGGCGTGCGGGTCAGGCGTCGAACCGGGCGCGGGTTCCATCGGGTTCGGGCGGATGCCCGCTCGAACCGCGCGGACGTAACGTCGATCGCCCCGAACTCCACGCTCACGTCGTGAGCGCCCGGGGACGGCGAGGCCGTCGACCTGCAACGAGACGAGCGCAGCCGCCTCCTCTGCGCGAGGAGACGGCTGCGGTTCACTGCGCGCTCGCGCGGCGCCGACTCGCGCGCCGCGTCGAGTACGCACCCACCGTCAGTTGCCGATGTCGGACGCGATCGCCGCCTGGATGATCGCACTTGCGTCGGCCGGGAGCAGGTAGCCGCCCGCCTGCAGGTTCTGCGCGTGCTGCGTGATCTGCGCCACGTACGCTGCGTGGTTCGTGAACGTCGACGTGCGGTCGATGCGCGCGCCGGCGATCGCGCGGAACAGGCCGGGGAACGATCCGTCGAGGTAGGAGGGGTCGAGCGGGATGTAGCTGTTCTCGCCGACCGCGACACACGGCAGGCGGTAGCCCGTGGTGCTCGTGGGAGCTCCGCCGACGTAGCTCACGAGCGCGTTGCCGGCCGCGTCGCGTGCGATCGCCTGCGAATTCGGCGCGCCGAGCCACAGGCTCGCCGGCGGCTGGATGCCGTCGCACCAGTTGTTGCCGGCGACGAACAGTGCGCGGAAGAACGGGATCCAATCGGCATTGTTCGCGGTCTCGGGATGAGGAAGGCCGAACTCGGCGACCTCGATGTCGCGGATGTGCGACGCTCCCGCGAACTGGTACACGCGGTAACGCGGCGTCTCGCGCCGCGTGCGGTGCGCGTCGAGCGCGAGCGTGTCCGTCTCCGACTGGAAGTCGATCTCGCGCCCGGCGCCGGGCATCGGGTCGCGCTCGCAGGGGATGAAGTTGATGCGGTTGCACGCCGGATAGTCGTAGCCCGCGCCAGTGCCGCCGACGAGCGAGAAGTCGAACTGCCCGACACCCTGCGGCATGCGCAGGAGCCCGCGCACGCGGGACCCTGACGCCGAGTAGCCGAACGCCGCGCGGCGCTGGATCGTGCCGAGCGCCGCGAGCGCGATCGGATCGGTGCGCAGCGCGCGCAGGTACTCGAACACGATGGCGAACTCGTCGCCAGGCGACGTGATGAACTCCGACGACGTGTCGAGCAGGTCGTCGGACCACGGACGCGTCGCGTTCGGCACGGGCGAGCTGGTGCCGAGGCCCTCGGGGTTGCAGCGCACGGTCGCGTAGCAGATGCCGCGGCCGAAGAGGAACGCGTCGGTCATCGTGTAACGTGCGTCCGCCTGCTCCTGCCCGACCGCGGTCGCGATCGTGCTCGGGACGAGCCAGTCGAAGAGCAGGAGGTGCGATCCCTGCGTCGGGTTCGACGGCGCGATGATCTGACACGGCACGCGGAACGGCCGGTTGAGGTGCGTCGTGCCCGCGAACATCGCTTCGTAGCGCGTGTACGCGACGCCGTTGAAGCTGCCGTGCGACGTGGAGACCCACGTCGACGCGTCGATGTGGCCTGGCATCGCGAGGGCCTGGCCGGCGAGCAGCACCGTGGCGGACGAGAGGACGAGGCGGGAGAGATGAGGAGCAAGGGAGCGGAGCATGGGGTTCTCGGATCCGTCTGCGGGGTGGTTGCGGGAGACGTCGGTGAGGGCGCGCAGACGCATCGCCCGACCCGGACGGACGGCCGTGCGACGGGAGCTCGCCGAGCCCCTCAGGCGATTCGGGTCTTTTTCGCGCTGGCGGCGAAACTCCTCGACCTCCGGCATCGATCCGTCCCGAATCAACCCGCCCAGGCGCTTCGGGTGCGCCAGCTCCCGCTCACTGCGGATCCGCGAGCTCCGCGTAGAGCCACGAGCGCGCGAACGTCCACTGCCGCTCGGCCGTCGCCAGCGACACACCGAGCGCCGCCGCGACCTCCGGCATCGTCAGTCCGGCGAAGAAACGCAGCTTCACCACCTGCGCCTTGTCCGCGTCGAGCGCCGCGAGCTTGTCGAGCGCCGCGTCGAGCGCGAGCACGTCGACGTTCGACTCGTCGCCGACCACGCACTGCGAGTCGAGGTCGACGCGCTTCTCGCCACCGCCGTGCTTCAAGCGCTGCTTGCGGCGCGCGCTCTCGACCAGGATGCGCCGCATCGCCTCCGCGGCGGCGCCGAAGAAGTGTCCGCGGCCGTTCCACTGCAAGCGTGCGTCGCGGCCGACGAGGCGCAGATAGGCCTCGTGCACGAGCGCCGTCGCCTGCAACGTCTGCCCGCTGCGCTCGCGACCGAGCATGTCCGCAGCGAGGCGCCGCAGCTCCGCGTAGACCTGGTCGAGCAGCCGCTCGGTGCCGGAAGGATCGCCGCCCTCGATCTGCTCGAGGATTGTGGTCACGTCGCTCACGCGAGCAGGATAGCTCGCGCGAGCGGCGCGTCGCGCGTGCGGGCGATCGAACGCTGGCGGGCGAACGCGCAGCGAGATGAACGCGACCGGCGGCGGACGTCAGCGCGGAGGTGCCCGTCAGCGCGGCGACCTCCCGATCCCGAGCAATCTCGCCGCCTCGTCCCGCAGACGCAGCACGTCCTCCGCGTCCGGATGCGTGCGCCTCATCCGCTCGTCGGCCTGCTCGTACGCCGCGCGGGCCGCGTCCTTGTCGCCGAGCTGCCAGTGCGCCATCGCGGCGACGAACCCGTCGAACCCGCCCTTGTCCGGCGCGATCTCGTCCGCGCGCTTCAGCGCGTCGAGCGCCGCCTGCCACTTACCGGCGCGGCAGTGCGCGGCGCCGAGCACGCGCTGGTGGCGCACGTTCTGCGGCTCGAGCTCGGCGGCGCGCCTCGCAAGCTCCACCGCGCGCGCTCCGTCGCGCAGCGTCTCGTCCGCGCAGGTCGTGAGCAGGAGCGCGAGATCGCTTGCGGCGTCGGCGTCCGGCTTGCCGCGGCGGATGCCGAGCTCGCGCGCGTCGATCGCCTCGCGGAGCTTGCCCTGGCTCGCGAGCGCGGCGCCGAGACCCTGGTACGCGTCGCTGTACTTCGAATCGAGCCCGATCGCCGAGCGGTAGGCGTTCTCGGCTTCCTCGTGCAACCCTTGGCGCTCGAGCACGTCGCCGAGCACGCCGAACGTCATCGACGACTTGGGATCGATCTCGAGCGCCGCGCGGTAGGTGCTCGCCGCCTCCGCGTAACGCTGCGCTCGGTGATAGGCGAGACCGAGCATGAGCTGGTGGAGCGCGACCTTCGGCTCGAGCTCTGCCGCGCGACGGTAGTTCTCGAGCGCCCCATCCTTGTCGCCCAGATCCTTCAGCACACCCGCAAGCGTGAGGTGGACGCGCGCGATCCCGGGTCGGATGCGCAGCACCTCGCGCAACTCGCTCGCGGACTCGCGGAATTCGTTCTTGCCGTTCAGCGCGAGCGCCATTCCCCAGCGTGCGTCCGCGTGGTCGGGCGCGAGCTCGACGGTCCTGCGGTATGCGGCGAGCGCCTCGTCCACGCGTTTCTGCTTCCACAAGAGCTGACCGAGGTTGTAGTGCGCCTCCACGAACGTCGGCTCGATCTCGGCCGCCTTGCGGTACTCCGCGATCGCCTCGTCGATCCTCTCCTGGTGGAACAACACGTTGCCGAGGCCGAGGTGGCCGATCGCATGGTTCGGCGCGAGCTCCACGGCTTTGCGACAAAGCGCGAGCGCTTCGTCGAGGTGCTTGGGCGGGTCGATCTCCGACAGCGCGTTGCCGAGGTTGCCCATCGCGACGTGGTTGCGCGGCTCGATCTCGATCGCGCAACGGAATGCCTCGGCCGCACCCGCGAGATCGCCCTTCTCGCCGAGCGCATTGCCGAGCGAGATGTACGCGCCGGCGTATTTCGCGTCCTTCGCGATCGTCGCGCGCGCCATCGCCAGCGCCTCGTCCACCTTGCCCCGCGCGCGGAGCACGTCGCTCAGGCCGCTCTGCGCGTGGGTGTTCTTCGGATCGAGCTCGACCGCGCGCCCGTACGCGTCCTCCGCCTCGTCCACCTGGTGCATCTCGAGCATGTGCGTGCCGAGGCCGGCCCACGCCACCGAGCTCTTGGGATCGAGCTCGAGCGCCTTGCGCAGCGACGCCAGCGATGCCTCCCGATCGCCCTGGTCGAGCTTGATCCGCCCGAGGTTCAGGTGTGCGATCGAAAGCCGGGGACCGAGCTCGATCGCGCGACGGATGCTCGCTTCCCCCGCGTCGAGTTCACCCATCATGCGCAGCAGGTTGCCGAGGTTGTTGTGCGCCGCCGCGGAGTCGGGGCGGACCGCGACCGCGACCGTGAGGTAGAGCCGCGCGCCTTCGAGATCGTTCTCCTCCTGCAACGCCCCGCCGAGTTCGAACGCGAGCCAGAAGTCGCCCGGATGCGCGTGCTGCGCCTTGCGCAGCATCTCGATCGCCGCCCCACGTCGCTCCGCGCCGAGGGAGCGGGCGAGCGAGTACAGCGTCACCGCCGGATGCGCGCGCACGTCGATGGTTCGCGCGAGCTCCGCCAGCGTGTCGCCCGCGCCCGGACCGGTCATCCCCGACCACGTCGAGCGGATCGAGCAGCGCACGGGATCCGCATCGATCGCATTCGCGACGCGGATGATCCGCCGGCACGCGTCCACGTCGCGCTTCGCATCCAAGTGGCGCTTCGCGAACCCGTCGAGCCCGCCCGCGAGCGGCACGCCGAGCGCCGGCGTCGCGCGCAGTCGCTCGGCCCCGTTCTCGACCGAGAGCGTGTCGACGTCGATGCCGTGTTCGCGAAAGGCCACCTCGTACTCGCGCAGCGCCGCCGTGCCGTCGAAGCCCGAAGAGGACCACACCGACTGCGACGAGCGCACGCCGTCGAGCCGATCGACGAGCTCGAGACCGTCGAGCAGTACGTGGACGCGCTGCAGCGTCTCCGCATCCGCCTCCCCGCTCGTCGCCGCTGCATCCGCACGCCGCGCCGTCGCGAGCGCCTCGTGCCACGCCTGCGCCTTCATCTGCCGATCCGCGGACGCGACGAGCTCCTGCACCGCTGCGCTGACGCGCGCCCGACGATCCGCTGACGTGCGCTTCTGGTCCGCATCGCGCGCCGCCCGATCCCGGAGCGCCCACCCGACGCCGCCGATCGCGACGACCAGCGCCACGACCAACGCGCTCGCCGCCGCGATCGCCGCCCGATTGCGCCGCGCGAACTTCCGCAGCCGATACAGCGCCGACGGCGGCCCCGCCGAGACCGGCTGGTGTGCGAGAAAGCGCCCCACGTCGAGCGCAAGGTCCGCCGCCGTCGCATACCGCCGATCGCGATCCTTCTCGAGCGCGCGCATCGCGATCCAGTCGAGCTCCCCCCGCACGACGTTCGCGAGGCGCGCCGGATCGATCCCGCGCTGCGCCGCGATGTTCGCGATCGTGGTGGTCGACTCCCGCAACCGCGTGCTGGGCTTCTGCGTCTCGTGGTCCGCGATGACCCGCAGGATCTGCATGAGCGACGCCTGCGCGAGCATCTGCCGCGAGAGCGGCGTGCTGCCGGTCAGGAGCTCGTACAAGAGCGCCCCGAGCGAATAGACATCGCTGCGCGTATCGACGCCCGCCGCACTGCGCGCCGACTGCTCCGGGCTCATGTACTCGAGCGTCCCGACGAACCCGCCGGTCTGCGTCAGGAGCGTGCGCTCCGTGAGCTTGACCTCGACCGCCTTCGCGATGCCGAAGTCGATCACCTTCGGCACCGCCCGCCCGTCCTGCACGACGACGAGGACGTTCGACGGCTTGATATCGCGATGGATCACGCCCTTCTGGTGCGCGTGCTGAATCGCCTCACACACCTGCACGAAGAGCGCGAGCCGCTCCCGCACCGAGAGCCGCCGCTCATCGCAATACC
This sequence comes from Planctomycetota bacterium, assembly GCA_044228975.1. GTDB lineage: Bacteria > Planctomycetota > UBA1135 > UBA1135 > JADJNY01. The sequence continues at coordinate 13,061 of JBGATX010000124.1, forward strand.
GCGTGATCGGCATCCCGAGGCACAGATCCATCACGAAGTATGGCCGCCCCCGGACATCCGCCCCGCCATCGAGCACCCGCGCGATGTTCGGATGATCCATGAGCGCGAGCGCCTGCCGCTCCGCCTCGAAGCGCGCAATCACTTGCCGCGAATCCATGCCGGCCTTGATCAGCTTGAGCGCGACCTGCCGCTGCACCGGCTCGATCTGCTCCGCGCGCCAGACGGTGCCCATGCCACCTTCGCCGAGGCGCTCGACGAGGCGGTAGTCCCCGATGCGCTGCCCCGGAGTCTCCGCACCGGTCGGCGCGTCGCTCGCCGCGTCGGTGACGGCGGGAGTGTGCTCGAGGAAGCGTTTGTCGTGCGCCTCGAGCATCTTCTGCACGCGGCGGAGGAGCTCCGTGTCGCCGCCGCAAGCGCGAGCGAGGAAGGCAGCGCGCTCGTCAGGGGTGTCCTTGGCGAGGCACTCGAAGAAGATGTGCTCGAGGGACGACGCGTTGGTCATGGATTCGTCGGTGCGAGGAACGGCGATGGCCGTCGCGCACTCGGCGCGGGCGGACCAGGTTCATGGTACTCGTCGATTCGCGGAGCTGGTCGAGGTCGCGAGAGTGGGGAACTGGTCACTCGAACCCCGCATTGACGTGCGCGTCAAGTGCGGTAGGCATGCGCGCCGACCGCGCTTCAAGAGCGAACGACGCAGTTCGAGCGGAAGCAAAGGGATCATAGCCGCGCGCCGAGAGTCACGGCCGTGCCTCCGTCTCCGACTGCGGGAGATGTTCCCTTCCTTGCCAACGCGAGCGAGACACCTCCGCTGCGAGGCGCGTGACGGCCGGGGCATCAGCTCGCAACCCACACGAAAGCCGGAAGCGCCCGGTTCTTGGCGACGTCGACCAGCAAGGACCGCTTCGACGCGTGTTCCCCAGGTCGTTCGCCATCGCGCAGACGGCTTACAAGATCTCCTGGACGTCGTTGGCGGACCGCTTCCACTCGACACGGTCGGTTTCGGAGCGCAGCAGAAGGTCGAGGTCGGCATCGGTCCGCGCCGGTTTCCGCCGGGGAGTGGACGGAGGGCGAGTGGACGAATCGATCACCGCTGCCGCAGGAGGCCCTCACCCGCACGTGTCGAGGTCGAGCTCCGCTTCGCGCTCGGCGCGCGAGCGTTGGCGTTGCAGCGCGTGATGGAACCGCGCGAGCAGGTCCTCGCGGCCGGCGGTGACGAGCGCTTCCTCGACGAGCTTGCGCGAGTCCGGATCCTTCCAGCGCACGAGCGCCTTCTGCGTGCGCCGCTCGCGCTCGCCGCGCGGGACGTGCAGCTCCTTCATCGTCAACGGATCCTTGCCCGTCACGTACTGCACGCAGGCGCGCGTCATCGGCAGCGGGATGAACTCCTGCACCTGCTCGGGCGAGTAGTTGCGCTCGAGCAGCTTCTCGAAGAGCAGGATCGCGTCGTCGAGGCTCGTGCCCGGATGCCCGACGATGAAGTAGTTGACGAGGTGCTGGTCGCGCCCCAGCTCCTTGCACTCGTCCTTGTAGTCGGCCTCGTACTGCTCGTAGACCTCGAAGCGCGGCTTGTTCATCGCTTCCAGCGTCGCGTCGCTCGCGTGCTCGGGCGCGAGCTTCATGCGGCCGGGCACGTGGTGCTTCACGAGGTCGTGGTGCAGCGGGAGCAGCTCGCCCTTCTTGTTGCGCAGCATGTCGTAGCGGATGCCGCTCGAGACGAAGGCATGCTTGACGCCCTTGGTCGTGCGCACGAGACCGAGCAGGCGCCGGTAACCCTCGGTCGTCTTGTCGAGACGCAGCGCGGGACACGGATCCGGCGTCAGGCAGTCGCGACCGAGACACGCTTCGCCCTTCTCGAGCAGCTTGCAGCCCAGGCCCCACATGTTCGCGGTCGGTCCGCCGACGTCGGTGATCGTGCCGCGGAAGTCGTGGTGCGCGGCGAGCGCCGCGGCTTCCTTCAACACCGACTCCTCGCTGCGCGACTGGATCGAACGTCCTTGATGGAACGTGATCGAGCAGAACGAGCAGTCCGCCATGCAACCGCGGTGCGTGTTCAAGGACCAGCGCACGGGCTCGAGCGCCGCGATGCCGCCCGCCTCGTCGTGATCGGGATGCCACGCGCGCTGGAACGGCAGGTCGTAGAAGGAATCGACCTCGGCCTGCGGCGCGGGCGCGTGCGGCGGATGCTGGATGACGTAGCGCGTGCCGTGTTGCTGCGCGAGCACGCGCGAGCTCGGGCTGTTCTCCTCGCGCACGGCGTGGAAGAGCTCGATGAGCTTCTCGCGATCCGCCGCGAGCTCCTCGTACGACGGAACGAAACGCGCGTTCGCCGGCAGGTCGTCCTTGGAGCGCAGCTCGCAGGTGCCGGCGATGTTCGAGAGCGCCTGGCCGTGGCGCAGGCGCTCGGCGATCTCGATCGTCTGGCGCTCGCCCATGCCCCACACGAGCAGGTCAGCCTTCGAGTCGACGAGCATCGAGCGGCGCAGCTTCTCGTCCCAGTAATCGAAGTACGCCAGGCGCCGCGGACCGGCCTCGAGTCCGCCGATGACCACCGGCACGCCGGGGAAGTGATGCCGCGCGAGCGCCGTGTACGCGATCGTCGCGCGGTTGGGGCGTCCCATCGCGCCACCGGGACGGTAGACGTCGATGCGGCGCTTCTTCTTCGCCGCCGTGTAGTTCGTGACCATCGAATCGATGGTCCCCGCGGTCACGCCGACGAAGAGCTTGGGTGCGGGCAGGCGCTTCCAGCCCGAGCCATCCGGCTCGAAGTCGGGCACGTCGAGCATGCCGACGCGATAGCCGCGCGCCTCGAGCACGCGCCCGATGACCGCCGCGCCGAAGCTCGAATGATCGACGTAGCCATCGCCGGTCACGAGCAGCACGTCGAGCTCGTCCCAGCCGCGCAGTCGCATCTGCTCGCGCGTGCGCGGCAGGAAGAGAGCGGGGTCGAGGCGCAACTTCACGCTGCCACTCCTAGCACGAGGCGCGCTCGACGCGGAAGGTCGAAAGCGATGCGCGTCGTCGAAGGTCGGCTCGCGAAGCTCACGTGCGCTCGGAGTGCGCGCACGCGCGGCGCCCACCGGAACGCGCGAGCGCGCACCACGCCCCGTTCGTCGGGGTGTCGTGCGCGCTGGGGATCGG
>JBGATX010000125.1:0-16016 GCA_044228975.1 Planctomycetota bacterium
TGCGTCGCGCGAGCGCGAAGACGGCCGCGCGAGCGCTCGTCACGTCCGCGGCGTTCGCCCGCGCGGGCGAGCAGCACTCGATCAGTGCCGAATCGACCGCCGCGGCATCGGGCGCGTCGGTCTTCCAGCGCATGGGGCCGAGCGCCGCTTCGGCGCGCACCGTCGCATCGGCGTCCTGCAACGCCGCGAGCACGGCCGCGTGCGCCTTGGGCGCGTCGATGCGGCTCAACGCCTCGACCACGCGCGCTCGCACGAGCGCGTCGCCGTCCCGCGCGAGCGCGACGAGTCCCTCGACCGATGCCGGATCGGCGCGCAGGCCGAGCGCGAACGCGGCGGCCGAGCGCACGCTCGCCACGGGATCGGAAAGCGCGCGCACGAGCGGCTCCGTGACCTCCGTGCTGTGCTCCGGGAACGGCAGACGACCGAGCGCCAGCGCGGCGCGCTCGCGAGTGCGCGGCTCACCTTGGCCAAGGAGCGATTGCAGCAGCCCGTCCCCGTCGCTGCGCGCGTCCTCGAAGCGCGCGATCGTCGCCAGCGGATCCTGCGCGGGCGCGGCCGGCTGGGGCACGGGTGACACGAGCGAGCGCTGGCCCGCGCCCTGCGGCCGACCGGGCCAGCTCGAACGCTCCGAAAGGCCGCCGCAGGCGCACAGCGCGAGACCGAGCGCGACGCAGGGGAGACGAAGGGAGCTCGCTAGGGGACGCGGCATGGGATCGACTCGCTTCGCTGCGTCCACCGGACGCGAGGAGGTGCGGCGCGCGGCTTGGCCGTCCGTGCTGCCGCGTCCTACTATGGAGGCCTCACGACTCGCCCGCCAACTCCTGCGGGACCTCCGGCGCGACCCGGCGTTTCCGAGCCACCGCACCACGAGCGCCCGCAGCGCGACGTCGCCGGCCCCCCCGTCCGATCCGCTCTCCGCCAATGACGATCAGCCCGATCCCCGAGATCCTCGCCGACCTGCGCGCCGGCAAGATGGTCATCCTCGTCGACGATCCCGGCCGCGAGAACGAAGGCGACCTCGCCATGCTGGCCGAGCACGTCACGCCCGAGGCGATCAACTTCATGGCAAAGGAGGGTCGGGGGCTCATTTGCATGCCCATGGCGGGCGAGATCTGCGAGCAGCTGGCGCTCGGGCCGCAAGTCGCGCTGAACACCAGCCGCATGGGCACGGGCTTCACCGTTTCCATCGAGGCGGCCGACGGCGTCACGACCGGCATCAGCGCCCGCGACCGCGCCCACACGATCCGGGTGGCAGCCGCTCCCCAGGCGCGCCCCGAGCACTTGGCCCGGCCCGGCCACATCTTTCCGCTGCGGGCTCGCGAGGGCGGCGTGCTCGTCCGCGGCGGACAGACGGAGGGCATCACCGATCTCGCGCTCTTGTGCGGCGCTCGCCCGGCCGGCGTGATCTGCGAGATCATGCGCGACGACGGCGAGATGGCGCGCATGCCTGATCTCGAGCTCTTCGCGGCCCGTCACGGGCTGAAGATCTGCACGATCGAGGACCTGATCGCGTGGCGGCGCAAGAACGAGCGCCTGATCGAGCCGATCGAGCTCGACGTGCCGCTCCCGACACGTTTCGGGACGTTCCAGACGCACCTCTTCCGCTCGAAGGTCGATGGGAAGGAGCACGTCGCGCTGACGCTGGGTCTTCCGGCGCCGGGACTCGATTCCCTGCGGCCTGCCGTGCAGGACCTCGTGTGGGTGCGCGTGCACTCCGAGTGCCTGACGGGAGATGTCTTCCACTCCCTGCGCTGCGACTGCGGTCCACAGCTCGACAAGGCCCTGGAGATCCTCGGGCGCCAGAAGCGCGCCGCCCTGGTCTACATGCGACAAGAGGGGCGAGGTATCGGCCTGCGGAACAAGTTGCGCGCCTATCGCCTGCAGGACGGCGGTCTCGACACGGTCGAGGCCAACGAGAAGCTCGGGTTCGCGGCCGACCTGCGCGAGTACGGCCTGGGCGCGCAGATCCTCCACTACTTGGGCGTGCGGCGGATGAACCTGCTCACGAACAACCCGAAGAAGATCGCCGGCCTGGCGGGCTACGGACTCGAAGTACTCGATCAGGTGCCGCTCTCGACCCCGCCCAACTCCCAGAACCTCAAGTATTTGCGCACGAAGCGCGACAAGCTCGGACACACCCTTGGCGAGGTCGATCCGCCGCCTGCGGGTGCGGCCGGCCGCAGCGAGTCGCCTCCCCATGGTTGAGAGCGGCGGGGAAGAAGGGCCGATTCGCGGCGTCGGTGACCCCGCGATGGACGCGCGATTGATGGAGCCCAGAGCCGCCGAGGACGCCAGCCTGGTGCAGGAGACCCTGGCGGGCAACCAGGCGTCGTTTCAGCTCCTGGTCGAGCGCTATCAGGCGCGCATGTTCGCCCTGGCGCGCAACTACACCAAGAGCCCGGTCGACATCGAGGACCTGGTCCAGGAGACGTTCCTCAAGGCGTTCACGCGCCTGTCGAGCTTCCAGCACCAGTCGTCCTTCTACACCTGGCTGTACCGGATCGGCACGAACACGATCCTGGACTGGATGAAGCGTCGCGGGCGTTCGCCCGTGACCGCCGTCGAGGATCCCGAAGTCGTCGGCGAGCCGGTGCGCACGAAGGTCGTCGCACCCGACGCGCGCCTGCAGCAGCGAGAGATCGCGACCATCACGCACGCCGTGCTGGCCGAGATGCCGGAGATCTTCCGCCAGGTCCTGATCATGCGCGAGTTCGACGAGATGGCCTACCAGGACATTGCCGACGTGCTCGGCATCTCGATTGGCACGGTCGAGTCGCGGCTCTTCCGCGCGCGCGCACGCTTCAAGGAGAAGCTCCTGCAGCTGCATCCGGAATTCGCCCAAGAGGAGTGACACCATGAACCTGCCTTGCAATGACGCCCAGCTCCTCGTGATGAGCTATCTCGACGGTCAGCTGAGCGAGGCCCAGGCCGCGCCGCTGCGCAAGCACCTGCTCGAATGCCAGCCTTGCCGCGCGAGCGCTCAGGACCACAAGAACACGACGCGCTGGTTCGTGCGGCCCGAGCCGGTGGCCGTGCCGCGCGACTTCGCTGCGCGCGTCGCTCGCCGAGCCTTCCAAGGCGATCGTGGCGAGCGTCTCGTCGAGGCTCGGACCTCGCACGAGTTCGCGGGCGCCGCCGTCGCTCAGTCCGAGGCGCGCGAGAACGGCCGCATGCTGCGCTTCGTGCTCGGCCTGACTTCGGTCGCCGCTGTCGCCGTGATCTGCGTGTCGATCGGCGTGCGCAGCCTGACGCTGCCTTCGGGCGACCACATGGCCGCCGACGATCGCACGCCGGTGCTGCCGCTCGACGAAGCCTTGCAAGAGCTCGACAAGCTCAATGCCAAGGATGCGGCGCACCTCGCACAGCCTGCGACCGCTCAACCCGGCGCGAACCCGGCGCGAGGCGACTCGAAGTGACCAACCTCAAGCTCTGGATCGCGATCCTGGCCTTGATCAGCTTCGCGGCCGGAGCTGGAAGCGGGATCTGGATCACGGCCCGCACGTTGAAGAACGAGGCGCCTGCGGGCGCCTTCGGCGATTACGAGGAGCTCCTCGCGCGACGCTTCTCGCTCTCACCCGATCGCCGACGCTGCTTGCACGCGGTTCTGGATGCCTACCGGCGCGACATCGACGAGATCAAGGACCGTCACGCGGCCGAATCGATGAGTGCCATGGAGCCGGAATTGCGCGAGCGTGGACAGTACTATCGCGGGCTGCTCCAGCAGAAGGTCCTGCCCGAATCACAGCGTGCCGAGTTCGAGCGGCTCGCGAACCAGCTCCCAACCACCCGCTAGAACCCCATGGCACGCTCCTGCGGACTGCGAATCGGCCCTCGGCGCTTCGAGATCGTCGTCCTCGACGGTTCGGCGAAGAAGCACAAGATCCTCACTGCGTTCAGCGGCGAGTTCCCTCGACCCGTGGGCGAGCTCGCCGGAGCCGACCCCGAAGAGCTCGCGGAGAACGCGCTGCGCGAGGCGCTCAAGGCGAACAACGTCCCGCGCGAGAACGCCGCGCTGGCGATCGACTCGGGGCGCGCGGCCTTCCGCATGCTCAAGATGCCCTTCTCGGATCGGGCGAAGATCGAGCAGGTGCTGAAGTTCGAGGTCGAGAGTCTCCTGCCGCAGTGGAACATCGAGGAGGTCGTGGTCGACTTCCACGTGCTCGAATCGAGCGACGACGCGAGCGAGCTGCTCGTCACGGGAGTGCAGAAGTCGGAAGTGCGCAAGGCGATCGGACTGTGCGAGCGCGCGGGCATCGAGCCCCTGGAAACGGAGCTCGAGACCACCGCGATGGTCAACGCGGCCCTGGCCGCGAACGTCAGCAGCATCGACAGCGCGCAGCTGCTGGTGCACGTCGGCGAGCACTCGACCTCGGTCGTGGTCATCGACGGCGGGAAGACGCGCGAGATGCGCGCGATCCACATCGGCGCGCTCTCGCACGAGATCGTCCAGCCTCCCGCGGCGGAGAGCGAGGAGGGCGAGAAGAAGGAAGAGAACAAGGAGGCCGCCGTTCCGGCGACGGGGGCGACGGGGACGTGGCTCGACGCGCCGCCCGATCCCGACGAGCTCCAACGCCGCCTCGAGCAGACGATCAAGCGCATCCGGCGCGAGCTCGGCCGCACGATCTCCGCCACGCGCACCGCGCATCCGGTCCAAGCCATCTACGTCTGTGGCCTCGAGGTTCCGGGCCTCGTCGACAGCCAGATCCTCGATCTGCCCGTGCGGCGCCTCGAGCTCCCTGTCGAAGGCGCGCCGTCCGGACCGGAGGCGAGCAACTTCGTCGTCGCCTACGGCGCGGCATTGCGGCAGCTCGGCGGCGGCGTGCTCAAGCCTTCGTTGCGGCGCGAGGAACTGCGTTACACCGGCGCGTTCGAGCGCCTCGAGCTGCCGCTCGCCGTCGTGTGCCTCCTGCTCGTCACGCTGGGCTTCGTCTGGAACATCTTCCTGCGCAAGGAACGCGAGGTCGTCGAGGCGCAGCTCGCCGACTGGCGCGAGCAGGCGATCGAGAAGCTCATGGGCGACCCCAAGCAGGGCGTGCCTCCCGAGCTCAAGTACCCGCCGGACAAGGTCAAGACGCTCATCAAGGAGTTCGACACCGACGAGGAGCTGACGAAGTACCAGCAGGTGAAGGACGTCAAGACCGCGATCGACGCGGAGGTCAAGAAGCTCGAAAAGGACCTCGGGCAGGACGCGGAGGTCGTCCAACCGCAGTCGGCGCTGATGGCGATGGTGCTCGTGCTCGAAGTGCTGGAACACGCGTCCAGCGAAGATGCGCGGCCTTCGATTCGCCGCATCCGCGCGACGTACCAGAACGGACGCCAGGCCAAGCCCGACAAGGTGCGCCTCGCGATCGACTTCTCGATCTTCGCCGACGGCCAGCTGGGTTCGACGCAGATGCTGGACCGTTTCCTCAACGAGGTGAACAGCAAGCCCTGGATCGCGTCACAGGCCGAGCCGCGTCATGCCGATGCCCTCGACAACGGCAAGGGCAGCTACATCGAGAACCAGATCATCGAAGTCGACGTGACGAAGGCGCCCAAGCGTGAAGCGCCCAAGGCAGCGCAATGAGCCTCTTCAGCAACCTGAACCTCGCGCGCGGCATCATGCTCGTCGCGCTCCTGCTCTCGGCCGTGCTCGCCTTCGTGGGCTGGCGGCAGCGCGACGCGCTCGAGGAGCTCAAGGCCGATCGCGACCGGAACTTTCCCGCGCTCGTGCCGCAGCTCATGACGTCGGGGCGCAAGCACACGCAGCTGGCGAAGAATCTCGACAAGGAAGGCCTCAAGGGCCAGGCGAACCTGATGACCTATGCCGTCACGTGCGCGACGGCGGACCTGGTCGAGATCGGCGCCATCGATCCGACGCAGTCGAAGGACCCGAACGTCGGCGTCAAGGGCATCGTCGACCAGAAGCTCTCGATCAAACCGCAGGACCCCAAGCGCGGCTTCCCACGCACGCGCATCGCCAACTATCTCTACACGTTGGAGCACGACAGCCGGCGCGTGAAGGTCACGGACATCGAGATCACGCTCGCCAATCCGAAGGTCTCGCATCAGGAAGTGCCCGACGATTCGTGGACCTTCCAGGCCGAGATCACGTCGCGTCAGCGCGTCGAATAGCGCGCAGGCGAGCCGCGAGCGATCGCAAGTGGAGCGCGTCCTCGGCCGCGCTCCGCTGCGTTCCGGTCGAGGCTCGCGACGCGCTCACGACTCGTGCAGCGTCGGCATTTCGTCGCTCGAGCCCTCGCGCGCCGGAATCCGCGCCGAAAAGCGCCGAACCAAGATGGTCCTTGGCGCTGCGAGTCGATTCAGGTACAAGTTCTCATACCGTTTGGTGTCCGAGGCGCGCGAAGGGTGGTTTTCCACCCGTTTCAGTGAGCCCGGCGACGCTGTACGGGGGCGGGCCGCGCCACGACGCGCTGCGGCCTTCTCGCACCAAGGAGGCGCGTGTGCCCGACATCCGGGCGCCGAAACCACGCGGGTGAACCCCCGCTGCCTCCGCCTCCCGCGCGCCGTCCCAACGGACCGCGCGCGCTCGCGTCACCTCGCTCGAAACGAGCGGGGGAACCTGTTTTTTCATGCAAACGAACCCGACTGATTCCGATTCCGACGCTTCGCGTCCTGTCCATCGCCAATCCTCCCAGTCCTCGCACGCGGCTCATCCGCAGCGCGAATCCGCCGCGGCCGGCGAACGTTCGCCCCGCGCCGCGCACTCGATCGAGGGCCATTCCCCGCGCCGAACGCACGCCGCCGTTCGGCAAGACGACTCCGATTTCGGCGCCGCCGTCGACGGACACGCGCCGCCGGCCGCCGTTCAGTCTCGCGCGCACTCCGCCGTTCCGACGGACGGCGCGACGAGCTTCGCGGACCTCGGCCTGATCCAGCCGCTCGTGCGCTCCGTGCACGACAAGGGCTACACCGCTCCGACACCGATCCAGGTCAAGGCCATCCCGCCCGCCATCGAAGGTCGCGACGTCCTCGGTTGCGCGCAGACCGGCACCGGCAAGACGGCCGCGTTCGCGTTGCCGATCCTGCAGCGCCTGTGGAAGGCCGACCATTCGCCGCGCCAGCAGCGCCCGGTGCTCGCGCTCATCCTGTGCCCGACGCGCGAGCTCGCGAGCCAGATCGGCGAGAGCTTCAACGCCTATGGCAAGCACAGCGGCCTGACGTGCTCCGTGATCTTCGGCGGCGTCGGCTATCCCAAGCAGCGCTCCGAGCTGCGCCGTGGCGTCGACATCGTCGTCGCGACGCCGGGCCGCCTGCTCGACCTGATGCAGGAACGAGCGGTGCGTTTCGATTCCTTGCGCGTGCTCGTGCTCGACGAAGCCGACCGCATGCTCGACATGGGTTTCCTGCCCGACGTCAAGCGCGTGCTCTCGGCCCTGCCCAAGCAGCGCCAGACGATGTGCTTCTCTGCGACGATGCCGCCGGAGATCCAGAAGCTCGTCGACGCGATGCTGCACACGCCGGTGAAGGTCGCCGTCACTCCGGTCGCGACCACCGCGGACAAGGTCGAGCAGGCTGTCTTCTTCGTCGACAAGAACCACAAGCCGGACCTGCTCGTGAAGCTCCTCTCGGATCCGGCCGTGACGCGTGCGTTGGTCTTCACGCGCACGAAGCGCGGCGCCGATCGCGTCGCCAAGCGCGTCTCGCAATCGGGCCTGCGCGCCGAAGCGATCCACGGCAACAAGTCGCAGAACGCGCGCGAGCGCGCGCTCGACTCCTTCAAGACCGGCCGCGGTCACGTGCTCGTCGCCACCGACATTGCGGCGCGCGGCATCGACGTGCGCGACATCTCGCACGTGATCAACTACGAGCTGCCGAACGAGCCCGAGACCTACGTGCACCGCATCGGCCGCACGGCGCGCGCGGAAGCCGCGGGCATCGCCTGGTCGTTGTGCAGCTCCGAGGAGAAGGCGTACTTGAAGGACATCGAGCGCCTCATCCGCCAGAAGGTCCCCGTCGCGCAGGCACCGGGTTTCACGGTGCGCGCCTCGAGCTCCGACAGCGAGTCGGGTGGAGATCGCTCGCGCTCGCCGCGCGGCGGACGCGATCGCGGACCGCGCGACTCGTCGCAACGCGAACGGCGCTACGACCGCTCGCCTCGTCCCGTCGAGGACGCACCGCGTCGCGGGGCCGCAGGAGCTCCCGCGCACCCGGCGGCTCACGCGCCGCGCCGTTCGGCACCCGCCGCCGGTGCACCCGCGAGCGCCGCCGCGGCAGCGGCTCCGGCCGCGCGCTACGGATTCGAACGCCGCAGTCCGGACCAGGCCAGCGCGACCGGTCGCGATCCGCGCTTCGACACGCGCAGCGCCGCGCATCGGCGCGGACCGCGAGCTCCGCACTCCGGCGGCTCCGCTGCGCATCGGCCGCATCGCAACGGTCCGGCGCGTCACGAGGGCGGGTCCGCGCGCGCGCCGGCTTCCTCGCACGGATCGAGCGCTCCGCGCCGGCCGGCGAGCGGGCACGAGCCCAAGCGTCGAAGCTCGACGCCCTGGTCGCAGCGCCGCCATCACTGATCGCCATGAACGTTCGCGGATGACGGCCGAAACCTCGTCATCGACGCGCACGGCGTGAGCTCGAGTCCGCGAGCGGGCCGGCGACGGCTCGCTCGATCCGCGCGGCGCGCGAGGGGGACACCCGAACCGGGTGAGCTCCACGCGCGCCGCGCGTCCGTTTTCATGCGCGACGACCCTCGACGCCCCGCGGGAACCTCGCGGGGACCGGGATCGAGCGCGGCGACATCGCCAGAACACCCGTGAGAGCGCGCGTCCCGAGCTGGACGGGCATTTCGAGATTCTTTTCCAGGCGCCGCGGCCGGGGTCACTTGCCAGAAGAGTTCCCCGCCGCGACCGAGCCACTCAGGCAGGGCGCGAGCGGCGACGGAAAAGACCAACTCCATGCACTCCCCTCGAATCACCACCTCGTCGTCTCCGCGATCCATCCTTCGTCGCGCGGCACCCGTCGCCGTCTTCGCCGCGGCGCTGGGCGTCCTGGCCCCGGATGCGGCCGCGCAGATCATCTTCTCGATCGATTACCGCAGCCCGTCGATCGGTGCCCCGGTGCCTTGTGCGCCCGGACTGATCGGCCCCGGTGACATCCTCTCCGTCCGCCCAGGCGTCGTCTGTGCCGTCGACGGGCCCGCGTACGGCCCGCTGCCGCCGCCCGACCTCATCCTGATGGGTGGACCCGGCGGCCTCGGTGTCCCGTCGATCGGCGGCTGCATCGGCGTGCCCCCGGGCGGACTCTGCCCGCGCGAGCTCGACGCGCTCTCGACCGGCTTCGACCCGTTCCCGGTGCAGGGCCAGATGCCGGCGGGCTTCTACATCTTCTCCGTGGACGAGTGCTCGGCGGGCATCCCCGGTGCACCGCTCGCGCCGAACGTCACGAGTGAATCTCCGTTCGGCGATTCGGCCGCCGACGTCTTCGAGGCGCTCGTGATCCCGCCGTATCCGATGCCCTGGCCGCCGCCCGCGGCGGCAGTGCCCGGCAACTCGGGCATCGTCGACGGCAACGGATTGGCGAGCCCGACCTTCGCCCACTATCCCGGACTCGGACTGATCGAACCCGCGATGCCGATGCCGGGCGCAGTTGTTCGCAACGGCGACAACCTCGACGCTCTCGACACGAACATCGGGCCCGCGCCGGTCGTCGGTGGTCCGTTCTTCTCGCTCGACGGCCTCCTCTTCAACGTCTGCAACGGTGCTCCGGGACTCGGCACCGCGCAAGCGAACGGGTTCCTGCCGGGCATGGTCCTCCAGGGCACCGGCGGCGGCGCCCCGATCGTCTACGCGGTGCCGCCGATGCTCGGTCTGGACCTGGTCGGCCCCGGCACGGACGATCTCGACGCGCTCGCGATCTTCGAGAATGGCGTCCCGGGGTATCAGCCCTCGCCGGCCGCCTACGTCTGGGGCCCCGGCGCGCCCGACATGCTGCTCTTCTCGGTGCGCCGCGGCTCCGCGGTCGTCGGCGCCATCGCCAGCGGTCCGATCGCGATCCCGATCGAACCCGGTGATGTGCTCATTCCGCCCGCCGCCGCGGGTCTGCCGCCGCAGATCTTCATTCCCGCGGAGTACCTCGGCCTGGCGACCATGCGCCTGGGTCTGAGCAACATCGGCGACGAGCTCGACGCGCTCGACACGCGCCGCCCGCCGCAGACCGCGCTGACGTACTGCCACGGCGACGGCACGAACGCCATCCCGTGCCCGTGCGGCAACAACGGCGCGAATGGCAACGGCTGCGCGAACTCGGCATTCGCAGCGGGTGCGAATCTCGCGGCGACGGGCACCGCGACCGTGTCCGGCGACTCGGTCTCGATCAATGCGACCAACATGACCGGCGCGATCGCGGTCTTCTTCCAGGGCGGAACGCAGCTGCCGCCCTTCGTGGTCGACGATGGCATCGGTTGCGTCGGAGGCCCGGTGATCCGACTGGGATCCAACCCCGTGGTCGCCGGCGCGTCGAACTATCCGCAGGGCGCGCAACCGACCGTGTCCGTGCGTGGAGCAATCCCCGCGGCCGGCGCGACGCGCTTCTACCAGACCTTCTATCGCAACGCGGTCGCGGCCTTCTGCCCGCCGGCGACCTCGAACCGCACGAATGGCCTGGCCATCGTGTGGGCTCCGTAGTTGCGCCCAGCGCTGCCCGCCGACATCGGGCCTGCATGCGTCGATTCGATGGACGCGCCCCGAGAAGAGAGAGTTGCGGGGCCGAGTTGGACAGTGTCCAACCCGGCCCCGCGCTGCTCGTCCGCGCGACCAGCGCGCCGTCCTCCAGTCGCGTCGATACGTGCGAGGCCGTGACGAGCCGCGCTGGCGGCATGCGCTCCGCGTGCGGTGCCATCAGGGACGCGCCCCGGCTCGCGACCGTGCTCGATCCAAGTTCGACACGCGCTTGGAGCGCGTGTGAGCCTCGCCCAGCCGACCCGGACGAGTTCCTTCGCGCGTCGCGTTCGACGCGTCTTGCTCCATGAGCCCGCGCGCGCGCCCCCGCGCTGACGCGAGTTCGTCGCGCTCGCTCGATCAGCTCCCGAGGATCGGAAGGCCGCCGCTCGCCATCACGAGCACGATCACCGCCGCGATCACGACCACGAGCGCTCCACCGGCCAGCACGTTGTCCGCCGCGCGGTCGCCGTCGAGCTTGCGCACTTCGAGGCCGATGACCTCACCGAGTTGGACCTCGCGCACCGGAGAATCTGCGTTCGACCCCGCGACCCGTCCCGCGATCCACGGCCGCGCGGGCCGCTCGACGAACACCGGCTCGAGGAGCTCGATCTCGCTCCCGTCGGACAAATTCCGCCGCGCGGCGTCGGTCCGGTGGAAGGTCTCCGACGTCCACGGTTTCTCGGGCGCACTCCACGTCCTCTACGAGGAGCACGCCGACAACAGCAGACACGCGGAGAGCAGGAAGATCGAGAAAGCGCTGTGGGAGACGGAGCGATGCACGGGTCCAATTCCGATCGGCGGGGGACGTGCGCACGAACATCGACGCCGACAAGCGCCGAAGCTCCGGCTCGCGGGAGACGCGAGTCTCACTTCGACGCAATCCCGCTTCGGCTCGCACGCGACGCACAGCGTGAGGAATACAATCCACGCGAAGCTGCGGGAAGGTGGCCCGATGCGACCCGAGTCCTCGCTCTCCAACGAACCGTCGGCTGAGCCCAGCCGCTCGCGCTACGAAGCGGCGCGTCTGGCGTTGTTGCGCTTGCACGTGCGCGAGGCGAACGGTTTTCGCGACGCCTTCCGCGATGCGGCGCGGATCGTGAGCGAGGCGCTGCGCGTCGAACGCGTGGGCGTGTGGCTGTTCGACGACGCGCACCGCGTCATCCGCTGCGATCACTTGTACGAGCGCTCCAGCCGCGAGGTCTTCGAAGGCGCGCTGCTGCGTGTGCAGGATTTCCCGGCCTACTTCCGCGCGCTGGAGGAGAAACGCTCGGTGCCCGCCGACGATGCGCGCAGTGATCCGCTCACGCACGAGCTCGGGCGGGCGTATCTCGAACCGCTGGGCATCCGTTCGATGCTCGACGCTCCGATCTATCGCGAAGGACGTCTCGAAGGCGTCGTCTGCTGCGAGGACGTCGCCACGGTGCGCAACTGGACGCGCGCGGACTGCGACTTCGCGGCGACGGTCTCGGACACGTTCGCGCGCCTGTTCGCGGAGCACGACAGCCTGCACGCGCAACGTTCGATCGATCAGCTCGAGCTGCGCCTCGTGCAGTGCCAGCGAATGGAGGCCGTCGGCCGCGTGACCGCGGGGCTCGCGCACGACTTCCAGACGATCCTGTTCGCGATCTCGGGCTTCAGCCAGCTCCTGCTCGAGTCGCCGGACGCGCGCGGCGAAGTGCCGGAGTTCGCGAGGCGGATCGCCGACGCCGCGGCGCGCGGGCGCGCGCTGTGCGAATCGATCGCGTCGTTCAGCAAGGACCGGTCGGGCACGCCGGTGATCCTCGACCTCTCGAAATCGCTGGGCCAGCTCGCCGGCCTGCTGCGCGTCCTGATCGGGTCGGCGACGCCGCTGCAGATCGACGTGCCGGCCGGCATCAGCCGCGTCTTCGTCGATCCGTCGCAGCTGGAGCGCGCGCTGATCAATCTCGTCACGAACGCGCGCGACGCGCGGCCGAGCTCGATCACGATCCGCCTGTTCGAGCGAGAGGTCGTCGAAGGCGACGGGACGACGTACGTCGTGCTCGAGGTGATCGACGACGGCAGCGGCATGGACGAAGTGACGCGCGCGCGCATGTTCGACCCGTTCTTCACCACCAAGGCCGAAGGAGGCGTCGGTCTGGGCGCGTCGATCGTGCAGCAGGTCGTGACGCACGCCGGCGGCTTCATCCAGGTCGAGAGCGCGCCGGGCCAGGGCACGCGCGTGAGGCTCTTCCTGCCGCGCATCGCGCGAGCGCACTGAAGAGTTCTTCTTCTTGGTGAAACGGTTGCGCGGCGTGAACACGGGCGTCGCAAGACCCCACGCGCAAGGTCGCGTGGATCGAATCGAGGTCGACCAGCACCTGCCGCCGCGGAAGCGCGCGTGTGAAGACTTGGATTGGGCGCGCGCCACGCGCGATCCCGTTGCGCGCAACGGAGCCCGTGCTCCGACGGCGGCCAACCTGGTTCGTTCGGTCCGTTCGAAGGACCCACGCATGGTTTCTTCCGCGGACCGCACGGTCGCGGGCCGTGTGGCGTGGAACATCCACGGTCATCCAAGCGTGTCCGCGAATCCGATCTCCGCGGAACGAGCGTCGGCCTCGCCGATCCGCCCTGATTCGCGGCAGGGCGCCGAGGTTCGACGCGCGAGTCGCGGGCGTGGCCGGAGTCGGCACAGTCGGTAGCTCGAGAGACTCCGCCCGCCGCCACGGCGGTGTCGATCTGGAGCGGAGGGAAATCGAGTCTCCGCGAGCGCATGCGCGGGACGAACTCGTCCCGCGCGTTGAACGCCGCTGCCTGCGCGGCGCGCTCAGGTTCCGTGCGTGCTCGACCTCGGCCGGCGACCCGTCAGCTCTTCGCGCCGACCGGCACGCGCGAGGGGAACGTCTGGTGGTGCTCCTGGATCGAACGCACCTTCCAGTCGCTCTTGTGGATCGCGGCGAGCGCGCACACGACGGCACTGATCCCTGCGCGCGTCGTGATGCACGGCACGGCGGCGGTGACGGCCGAGGCGCGGATCATCGAGTCGTCGATGCGCTGCTGCTTGCCGTAGGGCGTGTTGAGCACGATCGTGATCTCGCGGTTCTTGATCATGTCGACGATGTGCGGGCGGCCTTCGTGCACCTTGTTGACGCGCTCGACGGGGATGCCGCCGGCCTTGAGAGCGCGGTACGTGCCCTCGGTCGCGCACAGCTCGTAGCCGAGTGCCGCGAGAGTGCGCGCCTCGGCGATGATCGCGCGCTTGTCGGAGTTCTTGACCGAGAGGAAGACCTTGCCCTTGCGCGGGAGCTTGATGCCCGCCGCGAGATACGCCTTGGCGAAGGCGTGACCGAGATCCTCGTCGATGCCCATGACCTCGCCGGTCGAGCGCATCTCCGGCCCGAGCACGATGTCGACGCCGGGAAACTTGTTGAACGGGAAGACGGGCGCCTTGACCGAGTAGTAGGGCGGCGTGATCTCCTCGGTGAAGCCGAGCTCCTCGAGCGACATGCCGCACATGACCTTCGTCGCGAGCTTCGCGAGCGGCACGCCGATCGCCTTGCTGACGAAGGGCGCCGTGCGCGAGGCGCGCGGGTTGACCTCGAGGACGTAGACCTTGTCGTCCTTGATCGCGAACTGGACGTTCATCAGGCCGATGACCTGCAGCTCCTTCGCCATGAGCTTCGTCGCGCGGCGGATCTCGTCGATCAGCTCGGTCGAGAGCGTGTGCGGCGGCAGCACGCAGGTCGAGTCGCCCGAGTGGATGCCGGCTTCCTCGATGTGCTCCATGACGCCGCCGATGACGACGAGCTTGCCGTCGCTGATCGCGTCGACGTCGACCTCGATCGCTTCTTCGAGGAACTTGTCGACGAGGATCGGGCGGTCGGGCGAGACCTGCACCGCGTGCTGCATGTAGTGGTCGAGCGCGGCGTCGTCGTAGACGATCTCCATCGCGCGTCCGCCGAGGACGTAGCTCGGGCGCACGAGCACCGGATAGCCGATGCGCCGCGCGGCCTCGAAGGCTTCGCCGACGTTCGTGGCGAGACCGTTCTCGGGCTGGTTCAGTCCGAGCTTGCGCAGCATCTCCGAGAAGAGCTTGCGGTCCTCCGCGCGATCGATCTGCTCGACGGAGGTGCCGATGAGCGGCGCTCCGGCCTTGTGCAGTCCGCTCGCGAGGTTCAGCGGCGTTTGTCCGCCGAACTGCACGATGATCCCCTCGGGCTCGATCGCGCGCACGATGTTCATCACGTCCTCGTGCGTCAGCGGCTCGAAGAAGAGGTCGTCGGACGTGTCGTAGTCCGTCGAGACCGTCTCGGGGTTCGAGTTGACCATGATCGCCTCGCGATCGATCTCGCGCGCTGCGAACGCGGCGTGCACGCAGCAGTAGTCGAACTCGATGCCCTGGCCGATGCGGTTGGGGCCGCCGCCGAGGATCATGATCTTGCGGCGCTTGGTTACGCGCAGCTCGTTCTCCTCCTCCCAGGTCGAGTAGTAGTACGGCGTGACCGCGTGGAACTCCGCCGCGCACGTGTCGACGAGCTTGTACGTCGGCTTGATGCCGAACTCGTCGCGCAGCGCGGTGACGTCGGCTTCGGTCGAGCCGACGGCGAGCGCGATCTGGCGGTCGGCGTAGCCCATGCGCTTGGCCTCGAGCAGCAGGTCCTTCGTGAGCAGCGCGCCGGAGAGCTCCGCTTCGAAGTCGACGAGCTCGCGGATGTTCTCGAGGAACCACGGATCGACCTTGGTCGCGTCGTGGATCTCCTGCGTGCTCCAGCCTTGCGTATACGCGAATCGGATCGCGAGCAGGCGCAGCTCGTTGGGCACGCGCAGCGCGCGCGTCAGGTCGCTCTTGTCGCCGAACTTGATCTCCGCCGGATCCTTGGGATCGAAACCCAGGCCCGGACGGCCGGTCTCGAGACCGCGTACGGCCTTCTGCAGCGCTTCCTTGAACGTGCGGCCGATCGCCATCGTCTCGCCGACGCTCTTCATCTGCGTCGTGAGCGTCGTGTCGGCGCCCTTGAACTTCTCGAAGGCGAAGCGCGGGATCTTCACCACGGTGTAGTCGATCGACGGCTCGAAGCAGGCCGGCGTCTCCTTGGTGATGTCGTTCTGCAGCTCGTCGAGCGTGTACCCGACGGCGAGCTTCGCCGCGAACTTCGCGATCGGGAAGCCCGTGGCCTTCGAGGCGAGAGCGGAGCTGCGCGACACGCGCGGGTTCATCTCGATCACGATCATGCGCCCGGACTTGGGGTCGATCGCGAACTGCACGTTCGAGCCGCCGCATTCGATGCCGATCTCGCGCATGACGGTGATCGAGGCGTTGCGCAGGCGCTGATACTCGCGGTCCGTGAGCGTCTGCGCCGGCGCGACCGTGATCGAGTCGCCCGTGTGCACGCCCATCGG
>JBGATX010000126.1:0-15989 GCA_044228975.1 Planctomycetota bacterium
CCGCCGCTCCTGTTCGACCTGTCGTTGAATGGATCGACGGCTTGCACGCTCGACGACGTCCCGTGCGGCCGATACGAGGCGAGCGTGCGCTGGCCGCATGGCACCGATGCGCATCTCGCGAACGGACTGCGCAGCTCCTCCATCGAGGTCGGGAGCTCGCCCGCGCGAGTCGAGATCGACGCCGCTCGATTGGGCCGCGTGCGGTTGACCGTCGGTGCGAGCGCGCGCGCCGACGGCGAGACCTTCGACGGTCCGCTGGTCGTCAAGCTGATCGAAGTCGATCCGCTGCGTCCGGGGGAACCAGGGCGCGCCGGGACCATCTCGTTCCAGCACGCGCCGTATGAACTCGCCTGCGTGCCGGAGGGCGACTACTCGTTCTTCGTGAGCGAACCTCCGGCGTTCTCCGAGTCCGGCGACTGCTTCTCCAGCGTCCACGTCGGCGCCGGACAGACCACCACGGCTGCATTTCGCCTCGTGGCGAATTCGGGCGCGAGGTAGGCGATCGCGAGCGGGCGTCGCCGTGCGGCGCGACGGCGGACCTCCCGGTCGAACGGGGCCCGGCGCACTGCACGAGAATGCCCGAGGCCGCGCTCGCGATGAGCACGGCCTCGGTTCTCGTCGATCGAAGTGCGCGATGAGCGCGTTCTTCAGTCGCTCACGCGCTCACTGACAACCCTCGATCACGTTCAGGTTGATGTCGCCGACCAGCGTGTCCGGCAGCGCCGGGAAGTTCGTCGGCTGGCACACGGTGACCGCATCGAGCCAGCCCGAGCCGCCGTAGCCGAGGTTCTTGCCGCTCGCGCCGAGTCCCATCTGGAACGCGGGGCCGCGACGAGTGATCTGCACGCGCGCTCCGGCCATCATGCGCCGGCCGGTGAGCGTGCCTTGCACGTTCAAGTAGTAGTGCCACGTCTCTGGGTCGATCGGCCCGCCGTTGGCGGCGTACATCCAGTCGTAGAGCTCGAGCTTGGGGCTGCCGCTCGGCGCGTAACCCGGAGCACCCGGATCGACGCGGTTGCTGAACCACACGTCGACGTCGAAGCGCTTGGCTGGAACGCGCGCACGGTAGATCGTGCCCGTCAGGTGCGCGGTGCCGTCGTCGTACTCGACCATGTGCGCGCCGGGCGCGAAGACCATGTTCGTGCCGATGCCCGGCAGGTAGAACGCGTGGCTGCCCGCCGTGTACGTCGCATTCGGATCGTTGCGCGCGTTCGTCGTGCAGTTGGGGCAGTCGTCGGAGAAGTCGACGTTCACGTCGCCCTGGATGCCGCTCGGCAGGTTCGTGCCGTTCGTCGCCGGAGCGAGCAGCGTGAGCGTGAGCCAGCCCGAGCCGCCGTAGTTGAGGTTCTTGCCGTTGGCGCCCAGGCCGACCTGGAACGAGGCCATGAACGGCGCGACGTCGTAGAGCGCGCCGGAGAAGCTGCCGAGACCCAGCAGCGTGCCCGTCGTGCTCGTGTAGTAGTGCCACGCGTTCGTGTCGATCGGCGCTCCGCCGTTCTGCACGTAGACGCTCGGGATGAGCTCCATCTTCGGGCTCATCGGCGGCGGGAAGCTGCCGACGTCGGTCGCGTCGAGTCGTCCGCCGTAGTTGATGTCGACCTGGAAGCGCTGGTTCGTGTCGCTCGAACGCGCCACGATGCCCTGCAGGTTCGCGGTGCCATTCCCGAACTCGTTGAAGCGTCCGCCGGGCAGGAACACGAAGTCGTCGCCGAGGCCGGCGATGTAGAGCGCGTGTCCGCCGAGCTGGCCGACGCCGACGAGCGCGTCGGCCTTGTTGCTGCACTCGCTCTCCTCGCCGCCGAGGTCGATGTTGACGTCGCCGATGAGCGTCTGCGGCAGGTTCTGCTGCGGATTGGCCGCGAGCAGCGTCAGGTCGAGCCAGCCCGAGCCGCCCCACGCGAGGTTCTTGCCGTTCGCGCCGACGCCGACCTGGAACGCCGCACCGCGCAGGCTCGCCGCGTACTGCACGCCCGCGAGCGCGTCGAGGCCGGTGAGCGTGCCCGCGAACGTCTCGTAGTAGTACCAGGCGTTCGTGTCGACGGGGCCGCCGTTGCCGACGTACGCCGACGGCTGCAGCTCCGTCTTGGGGCTCATCGGCGGCGGGTAGTTGATCTCGCCGGGATTCGTGCGCGACGTGAAGTCGAGGTCGACGAAGAACTTCTTCGTGTTGTCGGTGACGCACTGCACGACACCCGTGAGCTTGCCGTCGCCCGCTCCGCTCTCGACGAGCTGGCCGCCGGCGACGAACACGTAGTTGTTGCCGAGATCGCTGAGCCAGATCGCGTGACTCGAGAAGTACTGCGCCACCGACGGATCGGAGACGGCATCCTGCGCGTCGACCGCGAAGCTCGTGCGCAGATCCATGTGCGCGTCACCATCGACCAGGGTCGGGAGCGCCGGTCCGCTGAGCGGTTGCGTCACGAGGTTCGCGCGCACGAGACCCGACGCGCCGGTGATCCGGTTGCGTCCATTGGCTCCGTTGCCGCACTGGAACGCGGGTCCGCGGCCACCGAGCGTGAGCGTCGCGCCGCGGAAATCTCCGAGGCCGCGCAACGTGCCGGTGATGTTCGTCCAGAAGTGCCACGCGGTCGGATCGACGGTGCCACCGTTGGCGGCGTAGGCCGACGGGTCGAGCTCGAGCATCGGGCTCGCGGGCGGCGGATAGACCGGATCGCCCGGGTTCACGCGGCCCGTGAGCGTCAGGTCGGCCGCGAAACGCTTGTTCGGATCCGACAAGCGCGAGAGCACGCCGAAGACGCGCCCTTGTCCGCTCGGCAGCTCGACGAACTGTCCGCCCGTGACGAACACGAAGTCGTCGCCGATGCCGGGCAAGGAGAAGGCGCTGCCGCCGGGCAGCAGCGCGACCGACGGGTCGGCGTGCGCTGCGACACCGACGAAGTGATCGAGACCGGCGGCGAACGCCGGCGCGACGACGAGAGAAGCCGGGACGAGGCCAGCGAGAGCAGGCCGCGCCCACATGCGAATGGACATTTCGATACCTCGGACGAAGGAAAGGACGAGCGCTTGTGGGAGCGCGTCGTGAGTTGACGGACTCGAAAACTCTTCGTCGGTGGGGGCGACTGCAGATGGTGGTGCGCTGCGATCCGCGGCGCGCTGCACGGTGATGCGTCGAGCGCGCGGACGGGTCCCGCGCCGCGTGGTGGAACGTCCCCACGCGAGCGCGACCGGCTCCATCGCAAGAAACCTATCCCGCCCGGATAGAGGAGGCGGAAAGCTCCCTCCTCTTCGCGTGCAAGACGGAGGTGCGCCCGCACGAGCGCGAGAGTCGATGCGGAATCGCTTTCGCGTCAGCGCCGAGACCCGCGCGTCGATGCGATCGCGTGCGCGCGCGATTTCACGCGCGGTCGGGCGCGGATGCGGCGAAGGCTCGCGAGGGTGCGGTCGCAAGTCAGGCGAGCGCCGTCAGCGGCGGATTGGGCTTCGCGCGAGAGTGCGCCAGAACCGGCCGAATCAGGAGCGAGACTTCTCGCGCGCCGGAATCGACGGAGTCATGCGCGAGTCTTCGCGCGAGAACCGGCCGAGTGGAGCGCGCACCCTCGCGCGCCGGAAGCACCGATTCAATCGCGCGCTTGCGCGCGCTAGGCGGGCTCGATCGTCGCCGTGAGCGGGAAGCCGCGCGGGCGCGCGAGCGACTGGATCTGCTGCGTGTACAGCTCCGCGCGTTCCTTGCTCACGACGGTGATCAGCGCCTGGCCGGAGAGGTGCACCTCGTAGGTGAGCTTGCGCGCCTCGTCGCGGTCCTTCTTGAACAGGCTGATCAGGAGGTCGGTCACGAACTCGAAGGTCGTGACCGGATCGTTGAGCAGGATCAGCTTCCAACGCGGCGCGAGCTCGGTGAGCTCGCGCGTCTCGACATCGGGCTCGAGCACCGCGGACGAACGCTCCATGGAAAAAAATTCTATCTCCGACCCCGAAACTCCCGCCAGGGGTCGCGCGCGCTCGGCGCGAGCACGCTGGAGCGGAAGGAGCGTGTCGCGGGCCTGCGCCGCGCCCGCGGGACGGTCTCGAGCGGGCCGCCGGGCGTGTTTTCGGGCCGAAAACGGGCCTCGACGGGACCGGAAAGGCGGCCGGCGCTCACTCGGCGTAGAAGCGGCGCGAGATGGGCGAGGAGTGGTGCAGGACCATCTTCCACTCCTCCTCTCGGCGCACGAACAGGTTCGTCGCCGCGGCCTCCGAGATCATCGTGCCGCTCTCGATCGCGATGTGCATGCGCTCGACGTTGTTGGCCCAGGCGAATTCGCCGGCGACCTCGATGTCGAGGTCGAGCATCTCCACGCGCAGCCCGCCCGAGTTGCCGAAGATCGTGCGCCACGACTCGAGGATGCGCGGAGTGCCGACGATCAGCTCGCCGCCGGGGTGCACGCACTTGGCCGTCGGGTCGTCGAGCCAGACGTTGCGCATGGCCTCGAGATCGAAGCACTGGAGTGCCTGGTAGAAGGCACGGTTGGCGCGCGCGGCGTTCTTGCGCAGCAGGTAGCTCTCCGGGCTCATGCGTCGCACTCCAGCACGACTCGCGGAATTCGGCAAGTGCTCGCGGGCGCACGCGTCCGCGCGCGCACTGCGTAGTTCCGATGAACACGAGATTGTGTCTTGACGAAATCGAAGTGCTCGGGTTCGCGCTCGCGCGTCGAGCGATACGCAGCTCGCGTGAGAGCGTGCGCGGGTCAACGCTTGGGCGCTCCGTCGAGCGGCGGACACGAGAACTCGAAGCTGCGCTCCTCGTCCGCCGAGACGTCGAAGGCGAACTCGCGCACGTCCTCGGAGCTCACGTACACGATGAGCGTGTACGCGCCGGCCGGCAGACCGCTGATCCAGCCGTCCGCCGAATCGAGGCGCATCCGCTGCGCGCAGTTCGTGCGCAGCCGGCGTTGCGGATTGGCGTTGCGCGCCGCCGAAGCGCCGTAAACCCAGGCGAAATCGCGCTCCTTGCGCCGCTGCGCGTCGATCTCGACGCTGAACTCGCGCGCCGGCAGGCCGAACGGGTCGAGCACGCGCAGGTGCACGCGCTCGCCGCGCTCGAGCGTCACCTCGGTCGCCGTCTCGCGCCCGTCCTCGATGCGCAGGTCGATGCGCACGAGCGTCCAGCCGGGCGCGTCGACGTAGAAGCGCCGCACGCCGAGCGGGATCCCGCTGGCGACGACGACGCCGCGGCCCAGGTTCTCCTGCGCCGGCGCGAACGGTGCCTGGCGATCGCGCACGCGCGGCGCGGGCACGGGCGCTCCATCGGGATCGAGCGCGAGAACGCGCAGCGTCCCGGTCGCGGGACGGTGCAGCTCGATGCGCGCGGCGCCGCTCGCGCACAGCGCGTGGAGTTCCTTCGACTCGACGACGCGCGTGACGAAACCGTCGGCGGAGATCTGCACTCTGGATTCGCCGCACACGCGCTCCTCGAAACGACCCTCGGCGTTCTCGACGGCGCGCTGCGCGACGCGGAAGCTCGTCAGCGGCTCGCCGGTGCGCTCGTCGACGACCTGCGCGCGCAGGAACGCATCCGCGCGCTCCTCGAACCGGACGGACTCCGTGTCGGGCAGGACGCGCTCGACGCGCCGTATCGGATCGCAGGCGAGCGGCGCCGTCTCCGGGATCACGACGTCGTGCTCGACCGTGCGCAGGCCGGCGAGCTCGAAGTCTCCGTTCTCGTCCGTGGACGTGCGTCGAAAGCCGGTGGCGAGCGGATGACCGGCGAAACGCGTCTGCCACACGGATCCCGTGCGCGCCCAGGCCTGCACTTCGATGCCGCGCAGGCCGCCGCCCGACGCGCCGAGCACGCGACCGCGGATCGTTCCGCCGCGCGGAAGGAACAGCGTGCCCGCGTCGTGCGTCGTGGCGCCCGCGTCGAGGACGAGCGTGCGCGCGCTCTCTCCGCAGGCGGTGCCGCACGCGTGCAACGTGAATTCGCGCGCCTGCACGCGCAACGCGAAGTGGCCGCGCACGTCGGTGACTCCGAGGCCGTCGACCGAGTTCGCCGGCGCTCCCCGCGCCTCGGTCCACACCGTTGCAGCGATCGCGGGCTGCCGGTCCGGGCCGAGGACGAGACCCGAGAGCGCGAGCGGCGGCCGCGTCGCGGACTCGAGCGCTCGCGTCGGCGGCGACAGCGCTTCGCGCGTCGTCTCGTCGGGCCGCGCGGCGGCGGCAGCCTCGTCGCTGGGCGCCGCGAGCGCTTCGACGGAAACCTCGCGCGCAGCCGACGAGCCGTGTGTCGTCGAGCGCGGCGGACCCGCACCGGCGGCGAACCACCACGAGCCGGCGACGACGAAGAGCAGCACGAGAAGTGCGAACGCGACGACGCGGCGATCCGGCGGCTGGCTCGAGTTCCTTCGGCGCCGGTTCATGGCGTTCAGCGAGGCGTCAGCGGATCGACGGCAGGGCACGCGAACTCGTAGCTGCGCTCCTCGTCCGCCGCGACCTCGAAGGAGAACTCGCGCACGTCGTCCGCGCCGACGTGCACGAGCAGCGTGTACCTGCCCACGGGCAAGCCGGCGAGCCAGCCGTCGGCGGGCTCGGGCGTGAACGTCTCGGCCGAGTTCGTGCGCGCCGTGTCGGTCGCGGCCCAGTGCGGACCGGATCGCAGCCAGGCGAAGTCGCGCTCCTTGCGCCGCTCGCCGTCGACCTCGAGCGCGAACCCGTGCGCCGGCAACCCGAGCGCGTCGAGCACGCGCACGCGCACGCGGTTGCTGCGTTCGAGCACCACCTCCGACTGCACCTCGTCGTCCTTCTGGATGCGCAGCTTCAGGCGCGCGAGCGTGTAGCCCGGCGCGTCGACGTAGAAGTCGCGCGCGCCGTAGAAGAGCTGCGAGACGAGCACGACGCCGGGCCCCGCGCTCGCCTGCACCATCCAGTCGAACGCGTAGGCCCATTCCGCGACGCGCGGCGCCGGCACGGGGTCGCCGGCGGGATCCTTGGCCGTGATCCGCAGGCTGCCGAGTTTCGGCAAACGCTGGAGCGCGATCGTCGCGTGTTCGTCGCCGAGCAGCGCGCGCAGCTCGTCGCCCTGCACGAAGGTCGGCCAATGTCCGTCGGCCTGGATCGTGACGCCGTGCTCGCAGCAGACCTCGAGCTCGAGGCGTCCGTCGCTCGATTCGAAGTCGCGCTCGTCGTTGACGCGGAAGCGGGAGATGCGCTCGCCGCTCGGCTCGTCGATGACCGTCGCGCGCAGTGCGCCGTCGGCCCGCGCGGCGAAGACGAGCTCCTCCCCGTCGGGGAAGACGGCTTCACGGCGCGCTCCGTCGACGCACGGTGTCGAAGAGTCGTCCGTCAGCAGGACTTCGTGAGCGACGCGCCGCAATCCGCGGAGCACGAACGCTCCGTCATCGTCCGTGCGCGCCTCGCGGAAACCGACGACGAGCGGATGCCCCGCGCTCGCCACCGTCCACAGCGAGCCCTGTCGTGCTCGCGCCTGCAACGTGACATTGCGCGCACCGCGGCCGTCGACTCCGAGCACGCGTCCGCGGATGACGCCGCCGGCCGAGAGCCGCAGCTCGCCGAGGTCGCGCGCTTCTCCCGCGCGTTCGAAGCGCACCGGGTGCACGAGCTCGCTGCTCGTCGCGCTCCACGCGTGGAAGGTGATCCCCTCGGCGGGCGTCGCGAAACGGAAACCCGCGTGTGCATCGCTGACGGCGAAGCTCTCGACGGATCCAGGCTCGGTGCCGTCGACCTCGATCCACACCGCGGCGCCGATCGAGGGCGTGCCGTCGACGTCGAGAAGCTTCCCGGTGAGCGTGTGTCCGCGATCCGGCGCCACCGCAGGTTCGAGCGCGACGGAGAGCGCTTCGCGAGCGTCGATGGGCGGAGCGGCAGTCTCGATGAGCGCACGGGATTCCGTGGCGAGCGCCGCGTCCATCGCCGGGATCTCGACCGGGGCGCGGCCGCGCTGCTCGCGCTCGTGCGAGAGCCACGCGACGAGCGCCGCGCCGCCGACGAGAGCACCCGCGAGCGCGAAACCCCGACGTCCGGCGACCTTCCTCATCCGCGGCGAGCCCGGCGCAACTAGGCGCGCGGCGTCACGAGGTTACGGCCGCGCGGCGATCCACGTGCGCGGAGGGGGCGCGCGAGGGGGCGCGGGAGCTGCGCGTCGAGCACGGGCGGGCGCTGGTGAACGCCTTGCGCCGCTCGCGTGCAAGCTCCAGTGTATGCCGATTCATGCGCACCGCGCCCGAGCTCACGCACCTCCGTCCGCGCTCGCGCACGCGGCGGCTGGCGGCTTGGGCGTCGCTGGGAGTGCTCGCGCTGGCCGCGAGCTCGTGCAGCGTGCGCCGCTTCGCCGCCGGGCAGCTCGGCGACGCGCTGGCCGAGAGCGGACCGAGCTTCGCGCGCGACGACGATCCCGAGCTCATCCGGGAAGCGGCGCCGTTCAGCCTGAAGCTGATGGAGAGCCTGCTCGTCGAGGATCCGCGCCACGAGGGGCTCCTGCTCGCCGCCGCGCGCGGGTTCACGCAGTACGGCTACGCGTTCGTGCAGCAGGACGCGGAGCGTCTCGAGGAAGACGATCTCGAGCGCTCGCGCGAGCTGCGCGTGCGCGCGCGCAAGCTCTACCGCCGCGCGCGCGACTACGGTCTCGCGGGTCTCGAAGTGCGCCACGCGGGCTTCTCGAAGCTCGTGCGCGACGATCCCGAGCGCGCCGCGCCCGTCTTGCAGCGCGAGGACGTGCCGCTCCTCTATTGGACGGGCGTCAGTTGGGGGCTCTTGCTCTCGCAATCGAAGGACGATCCCGAGGTGCTGGCGGACCAGCCGTCGATGCAGGCGCTGATCGATCGTGCGCTCGAGCTCGACGAAGGCTGGAATCGCGGAGCGCTGCACGTCTTCCTGATCGCCTACGAGGAATCCCGACCCGGCGGTCGCAAGGAATGGGAAGCGCGGGCGCGCGCGCACTTCGAGCGCGCGCTCGAGCTCTCGGGCGGCAAGCTCGCGGCGCCGTACGTGGCGTTCGCCGAGGCCGTGCCGATGAAGACCGAGCAGAAGAGCGAGTTCGAGCAGCTGCTCGAGCGCGCGCTCGCCATCGATCCCTCCCTCTCTCCAGACGACCGGCTGGAGAACGAGCTCGCGCAAGCGCGCGCTCGCTGGCTGCGCTCGCGCATCCCCGATCTGTTCCTCGAATGAAGTTCCGTCCCTCGATCGTCTCGTCGCGCGCGCGGAGTCTCGTCCGCGTCGCGCTCGCGCTCGTCCTCGCCGCGTCGCTCGCCTTCGCCGGCGAAACGAAGGTCCGTCTCGCGACGCTCGCGCCCAAGGACAGCTCCGTGTACCGCGTGCTCCAGGAGCTCGGCGAGAGCTGGAAGGCGGCTCCCGACGGCGGGATCAAGCTCGTCATCCACGCCGATGGCTCGATGGGCGGCGAAGGCGATGTGGTGAAGAAGATGCGCGTCGGCCAATTGCAGGCGGCGCTGCTCACCGTCGCGGGCCTGCAAGACATCGATGCGTCCGTCACCGCGCTCCAGAACCTGCCGCTCGTCTTCCGTTCGCTCGACGAGGCGGCGTTCGTGCGCGAGAAGCTCTCGCCCCTGATCCGCGAGCGCATGCGCAAGCAGGGCTTCGAGCTCCTTTTCCTGGGCGATCTCGGCTGGGTGCGCTTCTTCTCGGTGAACCCGATCGTGCGTCCCGAGGATCTGAAGAAGGTGAAGCTCTTCACCTGGACCGGCGACACCGCGCAGGTCGACCTGATGAAGAGCCTCGGTCTCCATCCGGTGCCGCTCGAGCCGACCGACATCCTCGTCGGGCTCCAGACGGGTCTCGTCGACGCCGTGCCGATGGTGCCGTTCTTCGCGCAGATCGCGCAGCTGCACGACAAGGCGAAGTTCATGCTCGATCTCGAGTGGGCGCCGCTCGTCGGCGGCGGCGTCATGACCACGAAGGCCTGGGATGCGCTCACCGAAGCCCAGAAGAAGAGCGTGCTCGAGAGCGCGAAGACCGCCGGCAGCGAGATCATCC
Source organism: Planctomycetota bacterium (assembly GCA_044228975.1). Classification (GTDB taxonomy): domain Bacteria; phylum Planctomycetota; class UBA1135; order UBA1135; genus JADJNY01. Next base: position 9,943 of record JBGATX010000126.1, read on the forward strand.
GCCGCAATCGCGTCGAGTCCGACGCATCGATCGAGGCGATGAAGAAGCGCGGCCTCACCGTCACGCCCGTCACGCCCGAGATTCGCGAGGCCTGGCGCAAGTTCCTCGAGCCGATCTATCCCAAGGTGCGCGGCACGCTCGTGCCCGCCGATCTCTTCGATCAAGTGATGCAGGCGCTCGACGAGCAGCGCAAGCACGGCGCCGGGCCGGCGCAGCGATGAGCGAGGTGCCGCTCGTCTCCGAGACGGGCGCGCCGGCGCGGCCGCGCCGCGGCGGCCGCCGTGGCTGGGGGGGCACGCTGACGAAGCTCGAGAACGGCCTGCTCGCGCTCGCGCTGATCTCGATCGCGCTCGTGCCGCTCGCCGAAGGGCTCCTGCGCGCGACCTTCGGCGGCAGCATCTCGGGCGCGTCGACGATCGTCGCGCATCTGACGCTGATCGTCGGCATGCTCGGCGGCGCGGTGGCGGCGCGCGAGAACCGCATGCTCGCGCTCTCCACCGTCGACGCCTTCTTGAAGGGCACGCTGCGCGCGGTGCTGCACTGCTTCACCTTCGGTTTCGCAGCTTCCGTCGCCGCGTTCCTGTGCGTCGCGGGCGTGCAGTGGATCCAGACCGAGATCCCGACCGGAGCGGTGCTCGTCTACGGCATCCCGCAGTGGATCGTGCAGAGCGTGCTGCCTCTGGGCTTCGGCCTCGTCGCCGTGCGGCTCCTGTGGGCCGCCGGGAGCACGTGGCGAGCGCGCACGACCGCCGCGGCGATCGTGTTCGCCTCGTTCGCGCTCGCGCACTTCGAGCCGGTCGATCCCGAGACGCTCGTCAAGCCCGGCTTGATCGGGCTCGCGCTCGCGACGCTCTTCGGCGCGCCGGTGTTCGTGACGCTCGGCGGAGCGGCACTGATCCTGCTCTGGGGTTCGGGCGATGGCATCGGCTCGATCCCGATCGATCACTACCGGCTCGTGACGAATCCCACGCTGCCGACGATCCCGCTCTTCACGCTCGCGGGGTATCTGCTCGCCGAAGGCGGCGCGTCGAAGCGCTTGACGCGCGTCTTCCAGACGCTGTTCGGCGGCTTGCGCGGCGGACCGGCGATCGTCACGGCGCTCCTGTGCGCGTTCTTCACGTCGTTCACCGGCGCGTCGGGCATCACGATCCTCGCGCTCGGCGGATTGTTGATGCCGATCCTGATCAACGCGCGCTATTCGGAGCGCGACGCGCTCGGCTTGATCACCGGCGCGGGCTCGCTCGGCCTGCTCCTGCCGCCGTGCCTGCCGATGATCCTCTACGCGATCATCGCCAAGGTCGAGATGCAGCAGATGTTCCTCGCCGGCGTGCTGCCGAGCGTGCTGCTCATCGCCTTGACGATCGCGTGGGGCATCTGGCGCGGTCCGCCGGTCGGCGAGAAGCGCTTGCGGCCGGCGCTCGGCCAGGCGTGGATCTCGGTGTGCAACGCGCACTTCGCTCCCGCCGCGCTCTCGCGCGCGTCGGGCGAACTGTGCCGCAAGGCCGGCATCGTCGACGGCTGGCGCGCGGTGTGGGAAGCGAAGTGGGAGCTCGCGCTGCCGATCGTGGCCTTGGGCTCGCTCTTCAGCGGACGCGCGACGCCCGTCGAGGCCGCGGCGTGGACCGCGCTCTACGCCGCCTTCATCGAGATCGTCGTCTACCGCGACCTGCACGTGTTCCAGAAGCTGCCCGCGGTGCTCGTCGAGGCGGGGCTCGTCATCGGCGGCGTGCTCATGATCCTCGGCGTCGCGCTGGGCTTCACGAACTACCTCGTGCTCGCCGATTTCCCGTCCCAGGCGCTCGAGTACGTCAAGCAGCACGTCGACTCGCCCTGGACGTTCCTCTTGATGCTCAACCTGTTCCTGCTCGTCGTCGGATGCCTGATGGACATCTTCTCGGCGATCATCGTGGTCGTGCCGCTCGTCGTCCCGATGGGCGCGGCGTACGGCATCGATCCGTTGCACCTGGGCGTCGTGTTCCTCGCCAACCTCGAGCTCGGATTCCTGACGCCGCCGGTCGGCATGAATCTCTTCCTCGCGTCGTATCGATTGAAGAAACCGATGCCCGAGGTCTATCGCGCGGTGGTGCCGATGATCCTCGTGCTGCTCTTCGGCGTCGCGGTGATCACGTACTGGCCGTCGCTGACGACCTGGCTGCCGAGCCTGTTCCGCGGCTCTACTTCGTGACCGCGCGGCCGCCGAGCAGCTCGTGCAGGTCGTGCACGATCAGCTCTTCCGTCGCGGCCAGCGTGTCGAGCGCCTGACGCACCGCGACGCGCGCCATGCGCGCTCCGGTGGAACTCGCCAGGTCGATCGAGTGCACGCCGAGCTCGCGCGGGCAGAGATTGCGCAGCGCGAGCACGAGGAACTCGGTCGAGCCCGGCGCGGCCTGGATGCCGATCATCGGGGAGCTGCCGTCGAGCAGCGCGACGCCGCGGAACGACGTGCGCGCGACGTGCGCGGAGAACGCGTCGAGCAGCTCGACGATCTCGCCCTGCAGCTCGGTGCGTTGCGTGTCGTTCGTCGCCGGCCACGCGGCGCGGATCGCGACCTGCAGCATCTCGGCGAGCAGCACGCGCGCGGTGTGCAGCGCGCGACGCTCCTCGGCGATCAACGCCAGCCCGTCGTGATGGCGCAGCGCGCGCAAGCCGCCGGCCGGCGCGCCCTCGGGCGCGGCGGAGGTCAGTGCCGGCAAGGGGGCGGGTGCTCCCGCGACGTGCGCCCGCAGCACCGCCATCGCATCGGGGCTCCAGCCCCGCTCGGTGCGCTCGACGCGCTCGACGCTCTCGACGGGCTCACGGCGATCGAAGGGGAGGAGGTCGCGTCCGTCGATCTCGTGAGGTGTGCGCATCGTCTCGCCTGGGGCCGGACCGTGGGTGTCGACCACGGCGACGCACTTCCGAAGCCCGGACCTCTCCTCGGGGCCGAAACGTCCCGAAATCGGATACGGGAGGCCGTCTTCCTCAGCGGGCCGCCCGCCGGCGGGGTCGGCGCGCGGCCGAGCTCTCGACGCTCCCGCGCAACCGGACGGGCACGACGAGCTTCAACCCCGACCAGGTCTCGTCCACGGCGCAGACCTTGACGTCGACCAGCGCTTGGGCGAGGGCGAGCGCGCGCACGACATCCTCGGTGATGTCGGTCTTCACGCCGGAGGACTTCTTCGGCCACGAGATCCAGATCATCCCGTCGTCGGCGAGGAGCTTGCGCAGCCGCGGGAGCTCGCGCGCGAGCTGCCCGCTCGCGTCGAAGAAGGCGTGCACGAAGTCGAGCTCGCCGCGCGGCGTCGCGACGAGCTCGAGATCCTCGGGGAGCGCGCCGAGCTCGCGCTTCACACTCGCGGGCATGCGCACGAAGCACGCGCGTTGCGCGGGTTTCAGGCCGAGCTTGTCGGCCAGCGATCGCTTCGAGTATCCGGCGGGCATGCGCCCAGGCTACGCGCGAGCGCGCGAGTCGTGAAGCACATCGCTCTGGTCGGCGCAGCGCGCGATCGGCATTCTGGCGCCGATGCAGCGCGTCCTGCTTTCGCTCCTCGCCGTGATCGGCCTCTACTTCGGCGGTCGCGCGCTCGTGCGCGCCTTTGCGTCGGACGAGACTCGCATCCGCTGGGTCATCGATCGCATGGTCGAGGGCTTCAACGACACGCGCATGAACCCGATCCTCGACGGCCTCGACGAGACGTATCTCGACGACACGTACGGCGCCGATCGACAGCTCCTGCGCGCCGCGGCGGCGTCGGTCTTCTTCCAGGCCAAGGATCCGGTGACGAAGAAGTTCCTCTACCGCCTCGAATGGCAGCCGAGTGCCCCGCTCGCGATCGAAGCGCGCGGCGACGCACCGAAACGCGCGCAGCTCGGGCTCGAGCTCACCTTCTTCCGCCGCCACGGCGAGACGGAGGAGCTCGCCTGGTCCGTGCACGTCGACGGAACGCTCGAGAAACAGGGCGGCGAGTGGCGCTTCGTGCGCAGCGACACGAAGACGAAGAGCGGCGAGCGCATCCGCTGAGCGCCGCGCGCGTACACTGCGGAGCATGTCGCGCAGCATCGAAGAGGTTTTCGCCCAGGTCGGAGTCAACCGCACGCTCGGGCTCGAGCTCGTCTCGCGCGCGCTCGTCGACGGCGAGGTTCGCGGCTGCGTGGTCACTCTCGAGCCGCGCGGCGAGCTCGCTCAGGGCTACGGCGTCGTGCAAGGCGGCATCGTGAGCGCGCTCGCCGACGCCGCCGCGGCCGCGTGCTTCGTGCGCGAGCCGTTCGAGGCCAACGCGTTCACGAGCATCGAGTTCAAGATCAACTTCCTGCGGCCCGCGCTGCCCGCGCGTGGCACGCTCGAAGCGCGCGCGAGCGTCGTGCGCCGCGGCCGGCGCATCGGGCTGGCGGAGGTCGACGTGCTGCAAGCGGGGGAGCTCGTCGCCAAGGGTCTCTTCACGTACCTGCTCGACGGTGGGTGAGGTTCGCGCGCGCGCGTCGCGGGCTGCTCGCGGCGGACGACGAGGCTCCCACGGCGCGTTCGAGGCGTTATCGTGAGAGCGATCCACGGGCCTGCGCTCACACGCGGCCCGCGCGCTCGGGCTGGCCGCCGACGCGCTCGCTCATCGAAGAAAGGTCCCCGAATGAAATCGATTCCGCTCGTCGCCCTCCTCCTTCTCGCCGTCGGCTGCTCCTCGACTCCCGAGGCGCACCAGCCTTCGTCACGACTGCACGGTCCGCTGCCGTACGACGGCACCGTGCTGTGCGTGCTCTCCGTCGGCGACGTGAACGCCGCCAAGGCGTGGTACGGCAAGGTGCTCGGCTGCACGGTCGTGTACGAGCTCCCCGAGCACAACTGGGCCGAGGTCGCGACGCCGACGGAGGGCGCGCTCATCGGCCTGATGCAGGACCCCGATGCCACCACCGTCGGGAACGGCGGCTCGAGCGTCTCCTTCGGCGTGCGCGACATTTCCGCGGCGAAGGCGTCGCTCATGAACCACAGCGTCGCGATCGACGGCGACGTCATCGAGATTCCGGGCGTCGTCAAGCTGCTCAACTTCAAGGACCCGTACGGCAACTCGCTGATGCTCTACCAGCCGTTGATGGCGGAGGCGCAGAAGCCGAAGTGAGGTCCGCCGTCCCCGGGCGCGGCGCGCGACCGCGCCCGGGCGGCGCGTGCTCGGGAACTCCGGAAACCCGGTGACGTTTCCGCGCGCCGCGCGGAGCCGTGCCGATGAACGAGCCCACGATCGAGGACCTGTTCGCGCGCTACGTCGACCACGGTGACGTCGACGCGCTCGGCGACGTCTTCGATCGCGCGGCGCCGGACCTGTTGCGCGTCGCGCTGCACCTCGTCGGACGTCCCGAGGACGCCGACGACCTGCTGCAGTCGACGTTCCTCACCGCGCTGGAGAAGCGCGCGCGCTGGGAGCGCTCGCGTCCGCTCCTGCCGTGGCTGATCGGGATCCTCGAGAAGCACGGCCAGGACTTGCGGCGCAAGCGCGCGCAACGGCGCGACGACGTGCCGCGCGAGGTGCGCGAGGAGACGACTCCCGACGCGAGCGCGGCGTTTCGCGAGACCTCCGAGGTCTTCGAGCGCGCGCTGCAGGAGGTTCCCGACACGTACCGCTCCGCTCTGCTCGCGTACTTCCGCGACGGTCGCAAGGCGGTCGAGATCGCCGACGAGCTCGGCGTCGCTCCGGGAACCGTGCGCATGCGCGTTCATCGCGGACTCGAGCTCTTGAAGCGCGCGCTGCCCGCCGGTGCTGCGATCGGCGTCGCGCTCTCCGCCGGAACGGCTCGCGGTCTGGGTGTGGTGCGCGCTGAGGTTCTCCGTCGCGGAGTCGAGCTCGCACCCGCCGGTCTTTCCGGCGGCGCCACGCTGGCTGCGTGGACAGGGAGTCTTGCGATGAAGGGTCTGGGAATCGCGGCAGCGTTGGTGCTCGCGTTCGTGTTGTGGCAGGGGTTGCAGCCCGGGGAGGGCGGAGCCGCGGAAGCGCGCGGCGTCGTCGCGGAGAAGGCGCAGCAGGCTTCGAGCGCTCCGGCAGGTGCGACGAAGCTCGCGACGCCTTCGCGGGAGAGCGACG
>JBGATX010000127.1:0-16221 GCA_044228975.1 Planctomycetota bacterium
CGAGGCACGGAGACATCCAGAACAAGTGCAGATTGTCATCCTGGGTTCCGGCCACGCCGTCGGCTCCGAGCGCCGAGATGAAGAGCGGCGTCGATGAGCGGTTTCCGGTTCCAGGGGCGAAGACGGCACCCTCGGTGTCACAGAAGTCGACCGACGACACGGAGATGAGGAGCTGCTGGTCGAGCAGCGGCGGAACGCCTCCTCCAGCGGAGTTGTCCCACAGGATCGAGTTGACGAGTTGCACGTGACTCAGGGACGCGCCGCCCGCGCCGAGCAGATAGTCGGAGTGATTGTTCGCGAAGGTGCAGTTGCTGACCACGCCCAGTGCGATCGAAGGCGCGAAGGCGTGCAGCCCGCCGCCTGGACCGACGGAATCGTTGCCGCTGAAGACGGTGTTGGTCGCAGCGTGCTCCATGGCGATCGAGGCACCGCCTCCGATCGCCGTGGCGCTGTTCCCGAGGAAGCTCGACTGATCGATCGCGACGCGGCCGACGAATTCCTGACTGCTCGCGAGCAATCCACCGCCCGCGCCGCCGCCGCCGGCCGAGTTCCCGAAGGCGTCGTTCATCAAGAAGGTGCAGCGATCGACCGTCAGCTGATTGCCCGCCTGGTTCGTCGTGTAGTAGACCCCGCCGCCAGCCAGGGCGCGATTGATGTTGATCTTGCAAGCCAGAAGCGAGAGCGTGCCCGTGGCGTACACGCCGCCGCCGAGGCCGCTCGCGCCTGCACCGTCGGCATTGCCGGACTCGATCGCGAAGCCGTCGATCACGCACTGCGACGCGATGACCACGTGGTAGCAGTTGTCGGACACGTCGCCCGCCAACCCGATGTCGCCGCTGAGCGTGGTGATGTGGAGGCTCGGGTTGCGCGAGGAGGGCGGACCGCCCGCGGCCGGGAAACCGCCGAGCAGCACCACGCCAGTGACGGCGAAGGAAGAGGCACGTCCCCCGGACGGCCGGTAGAGACCCTCGCCGACGCGGATCTCGTCTCCTGGCGCGGCCGCGGCCAGCGCCGTCTGGACCGAATCGAATGCCGCGGCCCAAGAGAGCCCTGACCCGCCAGTGGGTGCTCCGTCGCGCACGAAGTAGGTCGCGGCGAAGGCCGGGGCGGAGAGCAGCGCGATGCCGCTCACGGCGCTTGCGAGCTGCGGAAGAACCGAGAAGGAGTTCTTGGAATGGATCGTCATGGTCACACCTCGAAGGAAGCCTGCTTGGGTTGCCGGGTCTCGCCGACGATCCCAACGGGGTTCCCGCGTGCCGACCGACAAGTTCTTGCGACGACGACCGATGGGTACGGTGTCCGACCGTGCCGGCCAGGCTGGTGAGCGAACGGGCGCGCGCCAGGCGCTGCGCGGGCGAGGGATGATGGAGGTGCTGCATGCACGACGCCGACGAGACCGAGAGATCCATGCGCTTCGCCCGCCGGTCGAAGCCGACGAGCCACGCGGAGATCCAGCCGCGTCGCTTCGACCTGCTCTACGCCAATCTGCACGAGCGCGCGAAGCTCCTCATGCGCGAGCAGCGGCCCGATCACACGCTGCAGGCCACGGCCCTGCTGAACGAGGCGTGGTTGCGGCTGCGTGACGACGACGCCGAGCACGCGTCGGCGACGCACTTCGTGCGCCGCGTGACGCGCGCCATGCGCACGATCCTCATCGATCACGCGCGCGGCAAGGCGGCGGACAAGCGGGGCGGAGGCGCCCCGACGCAGGCTGCGGATTCCGAGCTGCCAGCGCACGTGGACTCGAAGGACACGCTTCTCGCGCTGCGCGAAGCGCTGGAGCGCCTGGGCGCCGTCGATGCCGACCTCGCACGCGTCGCGGCGATGCGCATCGTCGGTGGCCTCGAGCACCGCGAGGTGGCGCGGATCCTGGGCGTCTCGACGCGCACGGTCGAACGCGCGTGGGTCGCCGCCCGCGCGTGGCTGCAGCACGCTCTCGAAGATGCGCCTGGCAACGGCTGAGCCCCGCCGATGCGATCGCTGCTGAAGTGCCGGCCGGTTCGATTCATCCCCGCTCGCGTTGCACGGCCGCTGGAATCGCCCGGCTCAGCGCGATGGCAGCTTCCGCGAACGCTGGAACACGCGAGCGACTGGCAGCCGTGACACCCGCGTCGCGAGCCGCAGGCGGGAGACCTAACATGGCGAACATGCAAGCGGACCCGTTGAAGCGGCTCTTCGAGTTGCTCGCGCGATGCGGCACGAACGCAAGCGACGAGCACGAGCGGGCGCTGGCCGAAGTCGAGCTCCTGCGCCACCTTCGCGAGCACGCGGCACGGATCCAGGTGGAGCTCGGTGTCCTGGAGGCGGGCGCGGAGTCGCTCGGCGCGCGCCTCGAGCGCCGCTTCGGGGCGAGTGCCGACCCGGGAATCTCGCTCGCAGCGCAAGCGCCCGACACCGAAGCCGCGTCGGGCTCCAGTGAGCTCATCCGGCGACTCGCGCAACTCGCGCCGGCGACGACGCGCTACCACATCGAAGGTGAAGTCGCCCGCGGCGGGATGGGAGCGATCCTCAAGGTGTGGGAGGAGAACCTGAACCGCCACCTGGCGATGAAGGTCCTGCTGCCGGGCGACTCAGCCGCCGTAGCGGCGGACGAGCCCGACGCGCGTTCGCCCGGCGTGGCGCGCTTCCTCGAGGAAGCGCAGGTGACGAGTCAGCTCGACCACCCGGGCATCGTTCCCGTGCACGAGCTCGGGCTCGATCGCGAGGGGCGCGTGTATTTCACGATGAAGCTCGTGAAGGGACGCGACCTGCGGGCCGTGTACGAGCTGGTGTTCGAGGGCACCGGCGACTGGAACGAAACGCGCGCGCTCTCGATCCTGCTCAAGGTCTGCGAAGCCGTCGCCTATGCTCACCGCAAAGGCGTGATCCACCGCGACCTGAAGCCGGCCAACGTGATGGTCGGCGACTTCGGCGAGGTCTACGTCATGGACTGGGGCCTCGCGCGCGTCCTGGGGCGCGCCGATCGACGGGATCTGCGCATCGCGCCGGCCGTACCCGCGAGCTCGATCCGCACGGAACGCCGCGAGGAGCGGGAAGGCACGCCGGACTCGCCGCTGATCACGATGGACGGCGACGTCGTCGGCACGCCAGCCTACATGCCGCCGGAGCAGGCGCGCGGTGAGATCGAGAAGCTGACGCCGCGCTCCGACGTCTATGCGATCGGAGCGCTGCTCTACCACCTGCTGGCGCGTCAAATGCCCTACGTCCCGACGGGCGAACGCATCACCAACCGGACCGTGCTCGCGCGCCTGATCGACGGACCGCCCAAGCCGTTGTCGTCGCTCCGCAAGGACGTCCCGGCGGAACTCGCCGCCATCTGCGAGAAGGCGATGGCGCGCGATGCGTCGCTGCGCTACGCGGACACGCTCGAGCTCGCTGCGGACCTGCGCGCGTACCTGGAGCACCGGGTCGTGGGCGCCTACCAGACCGGCGCATGGGCGGAGACGAAGAAGTGGGTGCAGCGCAACCGACCGCTCGCGGCGGCACTGGGTGCGGCGATCGTGCTGCTCCTGCTCGGCCTGACGACGAGCCTCGTGTTCAAGACGCGCGCGGACGACAAGGCTCTCGAAGCGCAGGATCAGGCTCGTATCGCCAGGGCGAACGCCGAGCGTGCGACCGCGCAGGAGCTCATCGCGACAGCACGAGCAGCGGAGCTCGCGCTGGCGACGAAGAGCGCCCAGGACAGCGAGCGACTCGCGACGCAGAAGTCGAACGAAGTCTTGTCGCTGTCGGCCATCCAGGAGCTGAAGGATCTCGTGGAGCGCGCCGAGTCCTTGTGGCCGGCGCTGCCGGAGAAGCTCGGGGAGTACGACGCCTGGCTCGCGGATGCACGGGTGCTGATCGAAGGCCGGGCCGCGGATCCGGCGCGGGGGATCGCGCCCCATCCGAGCATGACGGACCATGAGGCGAAGCTCGCGAACATCCGCTCCCACGCCAAGCCGCTCACGCCCGAGCAGATCGACAGCGATCGCCGTGCTAGCCCGAGCCTCGCGGAATTGGAGGCGACGCGCGCGCAATGGACTTGGATGCGGCGCATGCTCGGTGCAGAGCCCTGGCAGAGCGAAGCCGAGGTCGAGGCGGCGCTCGCGCTGGAAACGCTGCCGTCGGACGCGAAGGGCGTGAACGACATGGCTTGGCGGATCGTCGATCCGGATTCGCCGCAGGTGGTGTACGGCAGCGAGATCAAGGCGCTCCTGCTCGCGCAGCGTGCTGTCGCAGCCGCGACGGAATCCGAGCGTGCCAATTTCCGCGACACGCTGGCGTGGGCGTTGTACCGCTGCGGCCGACTGCACGAAGCCCTGGCGGAGGAGCTGCGAGCGGTTGACGAAGCGCGAGCCAGCCTGGGTTCCAAGCCGCCCCCACCCGGGACGGATCTGTCGGGGGAGAACGCCACGCTCTGGACGCTGAACCTGGTGGAGAACAAGCCCCAGGGACAAGTCACGACTTCGCTGAGGCAATTGCAGGAGCACGTCGCGCTCTGGACGACAGAAGACGCGCGAGAGAGACAATGCGCAGTGGAAGCCGAACTGTCGGCGCGGGTGGCTGAGTTGGAACGCGTCGTGCGCGAGCGCCGCACGTTCGAGTTCGACGATCCGCAGCTCCGCTGGTGGCATGCGCAGCTCGCGCAGCTCGTCCTGGACCTGCACGCCTTCGTCGACGAGAAGTCGGGCCTCGATTCGGCGGGCATTTCCGAGTCGCACGGTTGGGGGGTGAAGAAGCGCGCCGATTTCGCGCGAACGATCGAAGAGCGCAGCGTCTCGGGCCGCGAAGCACGCAGGCTGTGGGATGCAGCGATCGCAGCGATCGCGTCCAGCCCGAAGTACGGTGGTCTGAAGCTGACGCCGCAGCTCGGATTGCTGCCGATCGGGGAGGATCCCCAGTCGCACTTGTGGGAGTTCGCCCATCTGCAGACGGGCGATCCAGCGGTCCGTGGCGCCGACGGCAAGCTGGCCGTGACCCCGGTCACGGGCCTCGTGTTCGTGCTGATTCCGGGCGGAACGTTCTGGATGGGCGCACAGAGGACGGACCCGAGCGGCCGGAATTACGACCCGCGGGCGAACGACAACGAGGCCCCCGTGCACGAGGTGACGCTCGGCGCGTATCTGCTCTCGAAGTACGAGATGACGCAGGGACAGTGGATGCGGATCGCCGGCCGGAACCCCAGCACCTACGGGCCGGCCAATTTCGCGGGCCACGCATCGGAGACTCACCCGGTGGAACAGTTGTCCTGGACCGCGAGCATGTCGTTGATGGGCCGCCTGGCGCTCCTGATTCCGAGCGAAGCCCAGTGGGAGTTCGGGTGTCGGGGCGGAACGGACACTCCGTGGTGGACCGGCCGCGAGCGTGAGAGCCTGCGCGGCAAGGTCAACCTCGCCGACAAGTCGGCGAAGAACGCCGGGGCCATTTGGCCGGCCATCGACGACTGGCCGGATTACGAGGATGGCTGGCCGCTCCACGCTCCGATCGGGAGCTTGGCAGCGAACCCGTACGGGTTGCACGAGGTCCATGGCAACGTGCGTGAGTGGTGCCGCGACGGATACGGGAAGTACTCGGCGCGCAGGCAGGTGGATCCCGTCACACCGTGGGCAGACGTCGCGTTGCGCGTCGGTCGTGGCGGCAGCTTCGGCGGCCACGCGTCCGATGTGCGTTCGTCGGACCGCAAGCTCTTGGGGCCCAAGGACAACGACAGCCGTAGCGGGCTGCGTCCTGCGCGGCTGATCACGCCCTGAATCTCGCTCGGGTGTCCGCGCGGTCTGCAGCTCGTGGCGTGGATCCTCGATCGAATGGCACACGCGGATCCGCTCGCACACGCCGCATCGGCGACGACAGCCGAGCGAGCGCCGGTGCCCACGAACGGGTCCGAGCCCCCCCCACGGCCTCCGCTCGGGATCCTCGTTTGACGAAAGGGGCGCTCCCCGCGAAGGTGACCCACCCGGGAGAAGAACCCCATGAGACTCGAGAGCACCAACCTCGACGCGGAGCCCGCATCCTCGTGAAAGCGCCGTCGAATCCCGCTCGCACGACCCGCAAGGCGAAGGCGAAGAGCGCGTCGCGCGCGCGCCCGCCTCGCAAGTCGGCCGAGCCGTCCACGTCCTCGACAAGGTCCTCGGCGAAGTCCTCGCCGAAGGCCGGCGTGAAGCGCCGACAGATCGACGCACGCAATCGGGAGCGAGGCCCCGTGCTCCTCTCGGGTGGCAATCCGCAGATCGCGAAGGCGGACGGCGACGCCCCGGTGCAGGCGTACATCGCCGCGATGCCCGGGTGGAAGCGCGACGTCGGCGAGCGACTCGACGCGCTCATCTCGCGCAACGTGCCCGACGTGCTCAAGGCGGTGAAGTGGAACTCTCCGTTCTATGGCGTCGAAGGCCAGGGTTGGTTCCTGGGGCTCCACACGTTCACGCGCTACGTCAAGGTCGCCTTCTTCCGCGGTGCGTCGCTGCGACCGGTTCCGCCGGGCGCGAGCAAGGACAAGGACACGCGCTACGTCGACATCCACGCCGTCGACGAGCTCGATGAAGCTCAGCTCGCCAGCTGGATCAAGCAGGCGGCCGCATTGCCCGGCTGGGTTCCCGGCGGACGAGGCGCCGACACGCCGGCGCGCACGGACGCCGGCGAGAAATCCGCTCCTGCGCGCGAGCGCCGTCACGAGCAGGCGAGCGGGAAACCGGCGTCGCGGCTCATCGATGAGCGCATCCGCGAGCTGCGAGGATGGCGCGGGGAGACGTTGGCGCGCATGCGGGCGCTGATCCTCGAAGCCGACCCGGAGATCACGGAGGAGTGGAAGTGGATGGGCACTCCGGTCTGGTCGCACCGGGGCATCGTCTGCACGGGCGAAACGTACGCGAAGGTCGTCAAACTCACCTTCGCCCGGGGCGCCCGGCTCCCGGACCCCGCGCGCTTGTTCAACTCCAGCCTGGAGGGCAACACGCGCAGGGCGATCGACATCCACGAAGGGGAGCGAATCGACGCGCGCGCGTTCCAGGCGCTCGTAAGGGCCGCGGTGAACGAGAACGGCGCGCCGGCGAAGAAGCGTTAGAGCCCCTTTCAGAATGGGCCGGCGCGTCCAAGGCTGCACCGAGGTGAGGCGAGCAAGGCACGCCGACGAGGCGTATTCGCCGGGCAATACTCCGAGGAGGCGTAACGCAGCGAGCCCGCCTCGGGGCGGCCTTCGACGTGTCGGCGCATTCTGAAAGGGGCTCTGGGCGGCTCCTTCGCCGGGCCGGCAGTCCGTCAGCGCGCCAACGCAGCTTCCGGCCGTGCCGCCTTGCGGCCGCGCGTCTGCGCCGGCACGTAGTCGCGCTGGTTCGCGCCGAGGTAGATCTGCCGCGGGCGCAGGATCTTCGCGTTCGGGTCGTCGTGGAACTCCATCCACTGCGCGATCCAGCCCGGCAAGCGGCCGAGCGCGAAGAACACCGTGAACATGTCGATCGGGATGCCCAGGGCCTGGTAGATGATCCCCGAGTAGAAATCGACGTTCGGGTACAGCTTGCGCTCGACGAAGTACGGGTCCTGGAGCGCGATGCTCTCGAGCTCCATCGCGATGTCGAGCAGCGGATTCGCGCCCGTGCGCGCGAGGACCTCGTCACACGCCTTCTTGAGGATGCGCGCGCGCGGGTCGTAGTTCTTGTAGACGCGGTGGCCGAAGCCCATCAGTCGCACGCCGCTGTCCTTCGACTTGGCGAGCTCCATGAACTTCTTCGCCGTCGTCTGGCCCTTGCGGATCGAGATCAGCATCTCGATCACCTTCTGATTCGCGCCGCCGTGCAGCGGGCCCCACAAGGCCGAGATGCCCGCCGAGACGCTCGCGAACAGATTCGACTGCGCGCTCGCGACCGTGCGCACCGTGCTCGTCGAGCAGTTCTGCTCGTGATCGGCATGCAGGATCAGGAGCAGGTCGAGCGCCTTCACGAACACCGGATCGGGTTCAAACGGCTCGCACGGATTCGAGAACATCATGTGCAGGATGTTCGCCGTGTAGGAGAGGTCGTTGCGCGGATACGGGAACGGCTGGCCGAGGTGGTGCTTGTACGAGTAGGACGCGATCGTCGGCATCTTCGCCAGCAAGCGCACCGCGGCGCGCCAGCGCTCGTCGGGATTCGAATCGAAGCGCACGTCCTCGTAGAACGTCGAGAGCGCTCCGACGGCCGCGGCGCAGATCGCCATCGGGTGGCCGGACTTGGGGAAGACCGAGAAGAAGCGCCGGAAGTCCTCGTGCACCATCGTGTGGCGCGAGATGTCGCGCTCGAAGGTCGCGAGCTCCTCGGAGCTCGGCAGTTCCTGCTTCAAGAGCAGCCACGCGACCTCGGTGAAGCTCGACTTCTCGGCCAGCTGCTCGATGGGATAGCCGGCGTAGCGCAGGATGCCCTTCTCGCCGTCGAGGAAGGTGATGCGGCTCTCGCACGAGCCGGTGTTGACCAGGCCTGGATCGAAGGTGACCGCTCCCGTCTCCGCGCGCAGTTTGCGGATGTCGATCGCGATCTCGTTCTCGGTGCCGACGAGGACCGGCAGATCCACTTGCTTGGTGCCGATCGTGAGGCGCGCCGTCGAGGGGACTTGCTGCTTCTCCATGTGCTGCTCTCCTGTCGCCAGCTGGCGACCGTGGGACGCGTTGGCGGTTCGAACTTCGAGCCTAGAGCCGCTGGAGCACGCGGCGATACGCACCAGCACGCAATCCGGCCCCGCAGAAGACGCCCGCGGACGGACGGCGAGCCGCGCCTCTCCCGTCTGCAGGATGCGCGCACTGCACGTCGCGGCGGGAGCTTCCGCCCTGCTGCGTATCGGTGCCGAAGGCGCACGGAACTAGTGGACCGAACAAGCAGCTTCGCCAGCAGGGTTCGGTCGCATCCGCCGCTGGGCAAGGCGCGCCGACGACTGCGGCTTCATCGCCGAGAACCACGATGAGATCAGCTCGAGTCATCGTCTCGCTGACGTGGAGCGCCGTGCTGGCGAGCTGTGTCTCCGTGGACGTGCCGCCCTCCGGCGCGCCGTTGCACTTGCCCGCCGGACGCGCGTTGGTGTTCGGGTCCGTGCACGTCCTGGATCACGGCCGTTCCGTGATCCCGCCGGGAGATCCGATCGTCGACGTTCTCACGGGCACCGCCTCCGATCCGCTCGTGCGCCTGCACCTCTTCCGCGTCGAAGACGGTCACAAGGCCGTCGGCGTCCCCTACGAGCTCGACGGGAGCTTCCGCTGGCTGCTCGAACCGGGCACCTACGTCGTGCTGCACGTCCCTCCGTCGGCGATGCCGCGCAACGAAGGGCTAGCCGTGTTCCAGGTCGCGCGCGCGGGGAGCGCGCTGTACGCCGGCACGCTCGAGCTGCGCGTGCGTTCGGATCCCTGGTCCGCGGCCGGACCGCAGGTCGAGTACGAGCTCGACCTGGTGCACGTGCTCGACGAACGCGAGCGCGCGACGGCCATGCTGTCCAAGCGCCACGCCGGCGCGCTGCCGCCGATCGAACCGTCGCTCGCGTGGACCGACGCCGGGCTCGCGACCCTGTTCGACGATTTCTCGGACGCGCGCTGCCTCGCGCTGCTCGCGCGCCACGGGTTGCGGCCGTTGACACGCTGAACGCGGCCCGATGCGACGGGACGGTTCCCACCGGGACGATCGACTCGTCGAGCGCTTGGATCGGGACGCGCGCGCCGGAACGCGGATCGGTCGGCGCGCGACGAACGACTCGTTCGGCGCCCAGCGTGCGAGAGCGCGGCGCAACGCCCGTTTCCGAGTCGCGGACGGCGCGGCGCACGAAATCGGCCGTTCGAGGGACCCCGCTCGCACCCGACGCGAATATCCTCCAACTCCGGTGGACCGAACGCCTCGCCGCTCCCGGCGGGCCACGGTCGGTCGCGGGCCGCGCTCGGCCATGCCTACCTCGAAGGAGTTCCGATGAAGCTCTCTCCCTTCGCGCTCCTGTTCGTCGTCGTCGCACTCGCGGGTTCGGCTCGCGCTCAGTGGCACGCGCTCGTTCCACCGGCCCCGAAGGTCGCACCGGGCGCGACGCCGAAGCTCGTGACAGCGAAGGTGCGCAGCCACGGCGCGATCGGAGCGCCGCTCGTCGCGCAGGGCGGCTCGTCGCCGCTCGTCCTGCCGCCGCCGCCGAACGACAACTGCACCGGCGCGATCCCGATCACCGGCTTCGGCAACTTCGCGCTCTCCACCTTCGGCGCGACGGGCACGGGCGTGTCGGGCGTGTGCCAGTCGGTCGAGAACGACGTGTGGTTCGCGTGGACGGCTCCCGTCACGGGCGCGGTCGAGGTCAGCACCTGCGGCCTGGTCGCCTCGGACACGGTGATCGCCGCCTGGGCCGACTGTCCGGCCACGACACTCGTCGCGTGCAACGACGACAACTGCTCGTCGCAATCGCGCATGCAGTTCGCGGTCACCGGCGGCATGACGTACTTCCTCGAGTTCGGCGAGTACAACTCGGGCGTCACCTACTTCGGCTCCTTCAGCGTCGCGCAGCTCGGCTCGCCGCCGGCGAACGACGATTGCACGGGCGCGACGCCGATCAACGGTCTGGGTACGTTCGTCGTCGACACGACCGGAGCGCTCGGCACGGTGCCCTCCGGCAATTGCGCCTCGGCGAACGACGACGTGTGGTTCGCGTGGACGTCGACGGTCAACGGCCAGGTGCAGATCGACTGCTGCAGCGTGGCGATCGACACGGTGATCGCGGTGTGGGCCGACTGCCCGGCGACGACGCTCGTCACGTGCAACGACGACTTCTGCGGACTGCAGTCGCAAGTGCAGTTCGCGGCGACGAGCGGCGTCACCTACTTCGTCGAGATCGGCGCCTTCCACGCGGCGACGAACTTCATCGGAGCCTTCGACATCCACCTCGGTCCCCCGCCGCCGCCGAACGACGACTGCTCCGCGCCGACGGCGATCGCGGGTCCGGGGCCGCACAACTTCGACGGCACCTTCGCATCGACCGGCGCGCAAGGGCAGGCGCAGCCGCTGTGCAACTCGCTCGGCTCGACGGCGATCGAGAACGACGTGTGGTTCTGCTGGACGGCGCCGTCGACGAGCGCGTTCGAGATCTCGAGCGTCGGCGGGACCTTCGTCGACACGAAGATCGCGGTCTACGGCGGTTGCGGCTGCCCCGTGGGAGCGGCGCTCTCGTGCAACGACGACTCGTGCGGGACGTCTCAGTCGACGCTCGCGTTCAACGCGACCGCCGGCCAGTCGTACACGATCCAGCTCGGCACGCCGCAGGGTTTCACGGGCGGCACGGGCTCGTTCACGATCCTGCCGGCGAACGGTCCGGTCGGAGGCTGCGTGCTCGACGACGGCTCGTTCGAGAACGGCATCGGCCTGACGAACGGCGGGAAGCTGGCGTGGATCTCGCGCTTCGGCCGGATCGGCGCCACGACGGTCGTCACGGACGTCAGCACGGCCTACGCGGGCGTCGCGAACGGCACGCCGACCGACATCCTCGTGTGGGACGACCCCAACGACGACGGCAATCCCTTCGACGCGGTGCTCGTCTACCAGGGCGTCTCGACGGTGCAGAATTCCGGCGCGAGCGTGCTCAACCCCCACGCGGTGCTGCCGGCGGTCAGCGTGAACGGCTACTTCTTCGTCGGCGTGGGCTGCGCGCACGGCGCGAGCCAGTTCCCCGCTCCGCTCGATCAGACCAGTCCCAACTGCGCGAGCCCCGAGCCGACCTGGATCGTCGGCGACACGAGCGGCAACGTCGACTACGCGACGCTCGCGAACAACAACGTGCCGCCGCAGACGGCGTCGAGCGCGGGCTTCCCGGGCTTCTGGCTCCTGCGCGGCGCGTGCAGCGGCGAACCCGGCTTCGGGTATTGCGCGGGCGACGGTCTCGACCCGACGGTGACGACGCCGTGCCCGTGCGCGAACCTCGGCGCGGCGGGCAACGGCTGCCGCAGCAGCTTCAACGCCGCGGGAGCGCACCTCGCGGCCCATGGCACCGTCGCGAATGACGACGCCGTGCTCGACGGCTCGGGCATGAACGCGAGCGGGCCGTGCGTGTTCCTCAAGGGCAACGCGAACACGCCGAGCGGCGTCGTCTTCGGCGACGGTCTGCGCTGCACCGACGGCACGCTGGTCCGCTTGCGCGTCGTCACGCTCGCCGCGGGCGCGGCGAGTTTTCCGAACTCGACGGAGACGGTGACGCTCTCGCTTCGCGGCGGCACGCCGGTGGGCTCGGGCCTGACGGGCTACTACACGGTCTACTACCGCAACGCGGCCGGAGCGTTCTGCCCGCCCGAGACCTTCAACGCGTCGAACGGCTATCAGATCACGTGGTGAGCGCGCGCGCAGTCTCGCTCCCGCGCCGGTGAAGGACCCGGGGACTTGCCCCTCGACTCGGGCGGTCTTCGTCGGTGTTCGTCGCCCGCGCGTTCGCGCGTTCCTCGAGCGCGAGCGTGATCGTCGCCGCGGCGAGCGGCGGCGGCGCGTCGTTCGAGATCGATCGCGGCGACGTGTCGGTCGCGCGCCGCGCGCTCACCGCCGGCGACGAGGCCGACCTCGTGGAGCTCGCCCTCGTCGATCGCTGGCTCTTCGCGCGCTCGAGCGCATGGGTCGGCGTCGATCTCCTGCGCACGAAGAAGCCGCATCCGGTTCTGCAAGCGGCGGCATCGATCGCGCGAGCGCGCTCCATCTCGCGTGGCCGATCGACGAGCTCGAGACCGGGCGCGCAGGCGTCACGGATCGTCCCCCAGGCCGCGCCCGCGACACGAGCGGCGTGGCGACCTCGCCGCCGGCGACCGTCGTGCTGCGCCATTCGGCGCAGAGACGCGTCGGATCCAGCGCGGCGGCGGCACCCGCGCGCGTCTCACGCGACAGGGACGGTGAAGAACAACGTGCTGCCCACGCCCACGGTGCTCTCCGCCCAGATCCTGCCGCCGTGCGCCTCGACGAGACATCGCGCGATGTGAAGTCCCAGGCCCAGCCCGCGCCGGTCGTTCTTCTCGACCTGGCTGAATCGCTCGAAGATCGCTTCGAGCTTGTCGGCTGGAATGCCCACGCCCCTGTCCGTGACCGAGAAGCGCGCTTCGCCGCCGAGCTGCTCCACGGCGACGACGACCGCGGCGCCCTTCGGGCTGAACTTCACCGCGTTCAGGATCAGGTTGCCGAGCACCTGCAGGATGCGATCGTGGTCGATGCGCACGGTCACGGCGCGCGGCGCGCGCGACTCGAGATGGATCTCCTTCGCCGCGGCGCGCGCGCGCCAGGTCTCGACCGCTTCGTCGATGACGCGCCGGCCGTCGGTCTCCTGCGGCACGACCGTGAGCTTGCCCGCGTCGATGGCCGCGATGTCGACGAGATCGTTGATCAAGCGCGCCATGTGCCCCGCCGCGCGCTGGATCCGCTCGGCGGCGGCGCGCGACTGCATCCCCTGCTCGTCGCGTGCGATCGCCGTCGCGGCGAGCGCGATGCCTCCGAGGAGATCGCGCAGGTCGTGGCTGATCATCGCCAGGAACTGGTCGCGGCTCTCGAGCGCTTCGTCGGCTTGCGCGCGCTCCGTCAGCAGCGATTCGTCGGTCTTGTCGCGCTCCACCGGGATGAGCGTCATCAGGAGCCGCGCGTTGGCGACGCGCTGGCGGCGGAGCGCCGCGTCGGCGGCCGTGCGCTCCGCCTCGACGACCCGATCCTCGGCGGCGCGCTCCTCGGAGATCGCCGCGCGAACCTGCTCGGGTGCCGCAAGCTTCTCGTCGGCCTTGGCGCGCGCGGCGTCGAGGACCTGGTCAGCCTCCTTGCGCGCGAGTTCGACGACGCGCGTCGCCGCGCGTTCGGCGGCGGCGAGCTTCTCGAGCGCCTCGTCGCTGTTCGCCCGCTCGTTCGCCAGGTGCTCGTCGGTGAGCTCGCGCTCGACCTTCTCCTGACGCTCGGGCATCGTCACGTCATCCGAACCGCAAGCGCTGCGAATCGCAAGCAGTCTCTGCGCGCGCCTCCCGCGCACGCGACGTCCCGTGACGACGCGAGCCGCTCGACGACCCGCGCGGGTGGCCTCGCGCGCCGCGGCGTGGCCGCTTCCCGTTCGGACGCGCGTGGCGCGCCGCGGACGCAACTCGTGCCGGGAATCCGGCGTGGAGCGGAATCGCGCGCGGGCGGCGCACGCAGGCCGCATCGACCGCGGCCTCTCGCCGGTCGGCGTGCGGCGGAACCCCGGCGCGCGCCGACTCTCGTCGCGCTTCGGTGCTACAGTCGCGCTGCTCCCCGGCCCTCCAGGAGGTTCCTCGTGAAGCTCGATCGACTGCTGCGCGCGACCCGCGGGTCGCGCTCGCTCCTCGCGGTGACGTTCGCGTGCCTCGCGCTCTCGCACGCCGAGGCGCAGTGTCAGAGCTGGACTCCCGGGTTCAGCGGGCCCGGCGCCGATCGCGAGGTCTACGCGCTCGCGGTCTTCGACGACGGCAGCGGTCCAGAGCTCTACGCGGGCGGACGCTTCTCGCTCATCGGCGACGCGAGCTCGACGTTCATCGCGCGCTTCGACGGCACGCAGTGGTCCTCCGTCGGCAGCGGGATGGAGAACGTCGTGCGCGCCCTGTGCGTCTTCGACGACGGCGGCGGCCCCGCGCTCTATGCCGGCGGCTCGTTCCACTACGCCGGCGGCGTGCCCGCGGCCTTCGTCGCGCGTTGGAACGGATCGAGCTGGTCGCCGCTCGCGAGCGGACTCGACGGCGACGTCAACGCGCTCGCGGTGTACGACGATGGATCCGGACCCGCGCTCTACGCCGGCGGCGTGTTCGGCTCCGCGAGCGGAACCCCCGCGGCGAACATCGCGCGCTGGGACGGCGCGAGCTGGAGCGCGCTCGGCGCGGGAATCGCGGGCACCGTGTACGCGCTGGCGAGCTTCGACGGCGGCAGCGGTGCCGAGCTGTACGCCGCCGGCACCTTTCCCGGCGCGTTCGGCGTCCCCTCGCGAGGCATCGTGCGCTGGAACGGCGCGCAGTGGTCGGCGCTCGGAAGCGGACTCGACAACTTCGGCCAGGCGCTCACCACCTACGACGACGGCAGCGGGCTCGCGCTCTACGTCAGCGGCAACTTCTTCGACGCGGGCGGCGTCAGCGCGGGCTCGCTCGCGCGTTGGAACGGTTCGCAGTGGTCGGCGCCCAGCTTCTCCCCCTTCGGCGGCCGAACCCTGTACTCGATCGCGGGCTTCGACGACGGCACCGGTCCGGCGATCTACGTCGGTGGCAGCTTCTACATCCCGTTCGTCGGCATGCCGGCGTTCAACATCGCGCGCTGGAACGGGAGCACCTGGTCCGCCGTCGGTACCGGCCTCTTCGGTCCAGGCGCGCTCGGTCTCGTCGATGCGCTCACGGTCTTCGATGACGGCAGCGGCGCGCGCCTGTGCGCCGGCGGTTCGTTCGTGATGGAGCCCGGCGCGCCCACGTTGAGGAACATCGCGAGCTGGAAAGGCGCGGGCTGGAAGCCGCTCGGCACGGATCACGGACTCGACGGAGAAGTGCACGCGTTCACGACCGTCGAGGAGTTCGGCGCTCCGCGTCTGGCCGTCGCCGGTCTGTTCGTCGGCGCCGGCGGACAGCCGGCGGGCAGCGTGGCCACGTGGGACGGCTCGGCGTGGGCGTCCCTCGGCAGCGAGTTGCACGGCACGGTGCAGGCGCTCGCCGAGTACGACGACGGCGGCGGCGCGGGACCGCAGCTCTACGCCGGCGGAACGTTCGACAGCGCGAGCGGCTCGCCCGATCACATCGCGCGCTGGGATGGAGCGCACTGGGTCGGCGTCGGCGGAGGGACGGACGGCAGCGTGAACGACCTCGTCGTCTCGGACGTCGGCAGCCCCGGGGCACCGCAGCTCTTCGCCGTCGGACAGTTCACGACCGCCGGTGGCGTGAGCGCGTTGCGCGCCGCGCGCTGGAACGGCTCGAGCTGGTCGCCGCTCGCGGCGAGCGGCGTCGGCACGAGCATCGCCGCGATCGTCGAGCACGACGACGGCGGCGGACGCGCGCTCTACGTGGCGTCGAACGCCAGCCCGCGCGTGTGGCGCTGGGCCGGCACGACGTGGAGCTCCCTGCCGCTCACCACCGGCAACGTGCGCGATCTCGCCTCCTTCGATCCCGGCACGGGGCCGCTCTTGTGCGCCACCGACGAGCACCTACTGCACGTGTGGGACGGCGCGTCGTGGTCCGTGCCCCCCGGAACGATCGGCGGAGACGGCTACGCGCTGCACGTGTTCGACGACGAGAGCGGCGCCGGGCGCGCGCTGTACATCGCCGCCCGATCCACG
>JBGATX010000128.1:0-16281 GCA_044228975.1 Planctomycetota bacterium
TGTGCGGCGTGCGCGCGACGACGATCTCCAGCGCCGCGGCCCCGTTGTTCGCCGTCAGCACCTCGTGTCCGGCGCGATTCAGGTGCAGGGCCACGAGCCGGCTGAGGCGTTCGTCGTCGTCGACGACGAGCACGCGCACGGGCGTGTGCACGGGCAGTGCGACGCCGGATGGCTCGCTCACCGCCGCCACGGCGCCGCCCGCTTCGTTGCCGTGCGGCTCCTCGGAGAGGAGCGGGAGCTCGGGGAAGGCGCGCACGGACGGGCCTGCGAGCGCGAAGCCGTGCTCGTGCGAGCAAGGCAGACGCACGAGCTCGCACCACTCCTTCCAGTGCGCGGCGCTCTGCGCGCAGAGCTGCGTCAGCTCCGTCTCACCGATGCCGCGCCGCGCCGCGAGCTCCGCCAGATCGCGCCAGCGCGCGTCGAAGCGCGCCGTGTCGCGAGCCCGCGCGGTGTGCAGCAGGGCCGCGACGCGCGGCGCGAGGATGGCGATGCCGTTGAGTCCCTCGAGCGCGCTCGGATCGCCCGCGATCTGCGCCGCTTCGGAGTCGTGCGCGGGGCCGGCGAGGATGGCATTGCAGAAGCTCTCGGGCAGCCCCCAGTCCTCGAGCAACGACGCCGTGACCTCGCGATGATCGATGCCGAATTCGCGGCCCTCCGCGGCCCACAGGTCTCGCGTGCTGCAGCCTTCGCAGGCGCGCAGGATGCGCGCGTAGGCGTCGGGGTGCACGGAAGCGAGCGCGAGCATGCCCACGCGGCCGAGCAGCCCACAGGTGAACGCTTCCGCGGGATCGCTGTCGAGCAGACTGCCCGCGAGCAGCGCGGCGGACGCTGCGGTCGCCATCGACCAGCTCCAGAAGTGCTCGTAGCGGAAGGGCGCGCACACACCGGAACGGTTCGTCGTGACGAGCGAGAACTCGAGCGCCACGTTGCGTACCTGGCGCAGGCCGATGCACTGCGCGGCGCGCGGCACGCTCGTGCACGCTGCTTCTCCCTCGCGGCGCGCCGCATTCGCCAGACGCAGGATGCGGCCGGACAAGGCCGGATCGGCCTGCAGGCACCAGACGATCTCCTCGCTCGACGCCTCCTCGCGCTGCGTCAGACGCAGGATCGCGAGACCGACCCCCGACGGCGAGGGCAGGCTTCCGGAGAGGTTCAGCTCTTCGAAACGGTTGTGGATCACGCGTTGAGGCGCTCCCTCAAGCGATCTTCTGGCGCGCGAGGGGCGTGCTCTGGCTCGCGAGGCTGACGCGGTTGCGCCCGGCGTCCTTCGCCGCGTACACGGCTTCGTCTGCGGCCTTGATCAGCGCGTCGAGCGTGGACATGCTCGCGCCGCGCTCGGCGACGCCCAGGCTAGCGGTGATGCGGCCGTCGAAGGAGCCGCCGCGGATCGTGTTCATTTCGATCGCCACGCGCATGCGCTCGGCGCAGGCGCGCGCCTGCGCCTCGGTCGTGTTGGCGCAGATGACCAGGAACTCCTCGCCGCCCAGGCGCGCGGGCTCCTCGCCCTGGCGCGCGCTGCGGCGCAGCACGCCGGCCGTCTCCTTGAGCACGAGGTCGCCGATGTCGTGACCGTGAGCGTCGTTGACCTTCTTGAAGTAGTCGACGTCGACCATGATCACCGAGAGCGGACGGTTGTTGCGCACGGACGCGTCCCACTCCTGCTCGAGGCGCTTCATCGCGTAGCGTCGGTTGGGCAGCTCGGTGAGCACGTCCGTCAGCGCAGCCGTGCGCAGCTTGCGCGTGAGCAGACCGAGCTCCGCCACCTGGCTGCGCACCGTGCGGCGCTCGCTCTCGACCTGCTGCTTGAGCTCGATCACGCGCTGCCCGCCCTTCAAGCGCGCGAGCAGGATGCGCGGGTTGAACGGCTTGACGACGAAGTCGTCGACGCCCGAATCGAAGGCTTCGACGACGCGATCCTCTTCGCCGCGGCCCGTGAGCAGGAGGTAGAAGATGTCGCGGCCGGATTCGATGCGCCGCAGTGCGCGGCACAGCGCGAGGCCGTCCATGCCGGGCATCATCCAGTCGGCGATCACGACTTGCGGATTCGTCTCGAGCGCGAGCTGCAACGCCTCGTTGCCGTCGCGCGCCGTGGCGACGACGTGCCCCGAGCGCGTCAACATGCGCTGCAGCAGGGTCAGCGACATCGTGTCGTCGTCGACGACGAGCACGCGCAGGCCCTCGGGCGACTTGCGGCCTTCCATCGCGTCGGCGCTGTCGACGGGCCTCGCCGCGGGAGCGCTGGCCGCCTCCACGACGGGCGCGGAGTCCGGCTCCGCTCCGGCGGCGATCTCGGTGGCGACAGAAGGCACGGTGCGCGCCGCGAACTCGACCACGCGCGCGACGTCGATGCCCCTCTGCGCCGGGACCTTGAGCGTCGTGCCCCACTCGACCCACTCGCGGATCACGGCGTCGCAGAACTCGTTGAATGCCGTCTCGTCGTAGCCGAGCTCGGCGCGCAGCTGCTCCAGCCCGCGTGCGAGCCCAACCCAGTCGACGCTCTGGCTGGTCTCGGAGGTCATGCAGACTTCCGCGAGACAGTGCGCGTGCACGAGGATGCGCGTGAGATCGGTCTCGCTGCTCGGACTCGTGCTGCCTTCACGGCGCTCCTCGAAGCGCTGGATCGCGTCGCCGAAGGCGCTGGGCAGACCCCATTCCTCCACGAGGTACGCGCCGATCTCGCCGTGGTCGATCTCGAAGCGCTCGTGCTCGGCGGCGCGCAGCGCGCGACGGCTCGACCCGCTGGCGACGAGGGTTTGGGCGTATTCCTCGGGATAGACGCAAGCGAGCGCGAGGCTGCCGATGTCGGCGAGCAGGCCGAGGATGTACGCCTCGGGCGGCAGGCCCAGCCGCAGCGCGCGGCTGATGGTCTGCGACGCGACGGCGCGAGCGAGCGACATCGACCAGTAGCGGTCGTAGTTAAAGGCCAGGCACGTGCCCGAGCGGTAGGCCGAGATCAGCGACAAGCCGAGCGCGACGTTGCGCACGGCGCGCACTCCCAGGCGCATCGTGGCTTCGCTGACCGTCGTCACCGGTCGAGCTCCCGCGGTCTGCGCCGAGTTCGCGATCTTGAGCAGGCGTCCGGTCAGGGCCGAGTCGGCCATGATCGTGCGGCCGATGTCGTCGGCGGAGAAGTCCTCGCCCTGCGTGAGCTTGAGGATGCGCATCCCCACGCCCGGAGGCGAAGGGAGCTGGCCGGTGAGCTTCAGTTCCTCGAACGTCTTCTTGATCATGGTGGATCTCGCTTCCGTTCGAGCTCAGGACTTCACGGCGCGCAACGCGGACTCGACGCGCGGCCAGAGGCGCTGCGACTCGTCGTAGAGCGCCGGGATCTCCCGCGTGCGCCCCAGGCGCGCGTTCTCCTCCATGCGCTTGCACAGCTCCGAGAGCGTCAGCGCGCCGACGTTCGCGCACGACGATTTCAGCGTGTGAGCCGCGCGCTCGAGCAGCTTGAGATCGTTCGCATCGAGACCGCGGCGCAGCTCGTCCATGCGCTGCGGCGTGTCCTGCAGGAAGATGCCGATGAGCTCGATGAACAAGCCCGGATCGTCGTCGCCGCCGATCTCCTTCAGGGTCTCGATGACCTGCATGTCGATCAGCGCCGCCTCGCGCTGCTCGGGATTCGACGGGAAGGGCGGCGGAGCGGGGGGGTTGGGGCTCATCACGGGATTTCCGAAGGAGGCTCTCGCGCTCGTCCCTTCCGCATCCAGCGGCGCACGCGCCGCGGAAGCGACTCCGCCGCTGTCCCGGCCGCCGGCACGCGCCGGAACGGCGCCGGAATCCGCGCGCGCGAGTGAGGACGATCGTTCGATCGAGACCTCATCGAGAACCGCGCGTCCGCAACTTGCGCGCAATCGAAATCGCGAGAGAGCGCGCGCGGCGCGGAAAGGAATTCCGCCGTGCACGTCGGCGCTCGCGGCCGGCGCCGCGGCCGCCCGCCGGCGCGCCTACCAGATCACGCGCCAGCCGTTGGAGATGTTGAAGGTCTGCGGCGGGCAGAACATGGCAGCGGCGTTGCGATAGTAGGTCTGGTAGACGGCGAGCATGCCGCTGCCGGGCGGCGTCAAACCGCGTACGGAGAGCGGCGGATCGCCCGCTTGCGGGTAGCTCGACACGCCCAGGTTGCTCAAGCGGAAACGCAGCCGGATCAACGTGCCGTCGACGCAGCGCACGCCGTCGCCGAACGGAGCTCCGAGCGTCTCCACGTTGCCCTTCAAGAACACGCAGTACGCGAAGGTCGGCATCTCGTTGCAGGTGAGAACCACCGTGTCGGGACTCGTCGTCCCGCTCGCGGTGAGTCCCGCGCCCTGCGGCGAGAAGGAGTTCGCGCAGCCGCGACCCGTTGCGCCGTTGTTGCCGCACGGACAGGGTTCGGGTTGCGTGCCGTCGCCTGCGCAGAACGATTGGAAGGGCGTCGCCGCGACGTCGAAGCGGTACCAGCCGATCTCGTGCACGCGGCCGACGTTGAGCTGCGCCGCGACGGGCACGCTGCGCGCCGCATCGGAGATCGCGAAGGAGACGTCGAGCGCCGGCAGCGCCGAGTTCGTGGCCACCGCGCCGGGAAGGTCGAGCAGATGGCCCTGCACGAAATCGTCGTCGGCGGGCGATGGCTGGTCGTTGGCGAGGTTGTAGCCGCTGATCGCGAGGTAGTACGTCCCCGCCGCGAGCGTGCGCGTGAGCCGCGACTGCACGAGGCTCGACTGGAAGGCGTCGTCGTTGCCCGCGAGCGGGATGGGAGCGAAGCTCGCGTCGTAGAGCCACAGGTCCGTGTCGCTCGCATGCCCGCGGTCGACGCAGCTGATCGTGATCGAACCGGCGAGGAACGTCCCGACGAAGATCGGCGTGACGGGAGCGCTCGTCAGCGACGCGAAGTACGGTTGCGTCGTGGCCGGGAGGCCGCGCACGCGCCAGTAGAGCTCCTCCCCGCCGCCGAATCCGTACCACGTCGAGACGAGCTGCCCGCCCGCCGAGGCCGCGGCCGTGCTGACCGTCGCGTCGATCGTGGTCGGCGTGCCGCCGACTCCGACGGTTCCATCCTGCACGAGCCCGCGCAGCGTGCAGGTGTGCAGCGTGATCGCGCTGGAGAGCGCGAGCTCGTGACGGTAGATGCCCGCCGGCGCGTTGCAGCTTCGCACGAGGAAGGTGTCGGCGCTGACCGACGTCGTGTCGCCCGCGACGACGACGCCGCCGGTGGTCGAGCCCGTGATCGTGTCGCCGGGCGCGAGGCAGATCACCGGCGTCGCCTCCGACTTGAGCGCGTTGGGCTCGACCTCGACGTACGTGGTCTGCGCGCCGGCGACGCTCGCGACGCAGGCCGCGGCGAGCGCTCCGCGGAGCCCGCGCAGCGTCGGCAGAGTTCGATTCCGGGGGGGAGGAAGCACGGCTTTGGGTCCGAACGACGAACTCTGCCGAGTCTATCCGCGCGCGGCAAAAACGGGGACCGCAGGAGCTCGCTGGTTCGCGCGCGCCGCTCGCGCAAGACGTTGTGACGGCGGCGTCACGCGCGCCGACGCGCCTACCAGTCGACCACCCAGCCACCGGTCACGTTGAAGGTCGCGGGCGGGCAGTAGGACGGCGCCGCGTTGCGGTAGTAGGTCTGGTAGTAGCGCCGCACGCCGCTCCCCGGCACGACGCCGCCGCGCGCGGAGAGCGTGACCGTGTCGCTGCTGTCGGGGAAGCGGCTCGCTCCGTTGACGTTGACCTTGACGCGCATGCGCAACAGCGTGCCTCCGGCGCAGCGCACGCCGTCGCCGAACACGCTGTCGCCGACGCCCGAGCCTTGCAGGAAGATGCTCGCGGCGCTGACCGGCATGTCGAAGGCGTCGAGCACGACGTCGTCGCTCGCGGCGCTGCCCGACGCGACGAGCGCCGCGCCCGCCGGCCGCACCGAGTTCGCACAGCCGCGGCCCGCCGCTCCGTTGTTGCCGCAGGGACAGCTCGTCACGTGACCCGGATCCGCGCCATCGCCGAAGCAAAAAGGAGCGAACGCGCCGTTGCCGACGAGCGTGAAGCGCGTCCAGACGATCTCGAACTCCGACGCGCGCGTGGCGGCGACCGGCACGAGCGTGACGCCGTCGGAGAGCGTGAAGCTGACGTTCGTCGGGAAGCTCGCGCTGCTGTTTGCGAGCTGGTCGGGGAAGTCGAGCAGGTTCCCGCCGAGCGTCGTCTCGTCCGGACTCGCGTCGGACTGGTCGTTCGCCGTGTTGAAGGTCGCGAGCGCGACGAAATACGCGCCCGGCGCGAGCGTGCGTCGCAGGAACGACTGCAGCTGCATGCCCGTCTGCGCCTCGTCATCGTTGTGCGCGCCGGGGATCGGCCGCAGATCCGCATCGAAGAGGTAGATCTCCGTGTCCGCGCTGGTCTGCCCGAGGGTCGAGATCGTGACGATGCCGGCTTGCAACGCCGGCGTGATGACGAGCGGCGCGACAGTCGTCGTGCTGAGCGTGCTCACGTAGCTCGCGCTCGTCGAGGGCGTGCCTTGCACGCGGTAGAAGAGCTCCTCTTCCCTTCCGAATCCGTACCACGCGTTGAAGCGCGCCGCACCCGCGGTCGAGACCTGGAACGCGACGTCGCTGCCCGCATTGGGCACGCCGCCGCTCTGCGCGACGCCGCGCAACGAGCCGAGATGACCGGCGCTCCCGCCGGTCGTCAGCGTCAGCCGGTGCCGGTAGATGCCCAGCGGCAGCGCGCAAGTCGCGACGCGGAAGTAGTCGGCCGAGCCCGGTCCCGGCAGCGACGAGAGGCCGAGCGTCGTGCCCGTGATCGCATCGCCCGAGTTCAGGCAGCCGACGACGTTGGCCGCGGACTTGTCGTCGTTGGGCTCGCTCTCGACGTGCACCGTTTGCGCGCACAACGGCGCGCACAGGAGGGCGATGAAGGCGGCGCAGGACGGCGACATGCGTCGAGGTGGCCGCGTCGTGCGGCCGTCGATCGAAGCTAGCACGAGCTTCCGCTCACCACACGAGCACCCAACCGTTCGTGGCGTTGAACAGCTCCGGCGGGCAGTAAGCGACGGCGGAGTTTCGATAACACGCCTGGTAGAAGCGCGTCGCGCCTCCGCCGGGTGCGACCCCGCCGCGGACCGAGAGCGCGGGTTCGCCGGCGCCGGGCAAGGTCGCCGTGCCCGCGACGTTCACGCGCACGCCCAGGCGCACGAGGTTGCCTCCGACGCAGCGCACGCCGTCGCCGAAGCGCTCGTCGACGCGCTCGTCGCCTTGCAGGAAGAGCGTGCTCGTGCTGACCGGCATGCCTTGAGCGAAGAGCGCAGCGCTGTCGTCGCTCGTGTGACCGAGACCGAGGAGCTGCGCTCCGACCGGGTTGACGCTGTTCGCGCAACCGCGCCCCGCCGTTCCGAAGTGCGCGCACGGACAGGGCGTCGTGACGAGCGCATCGAGCCCGTCGCCGGCACAGAACGGCTGATCGACATCGAGCGCGAGGCCTTCGAGTGTCCAGCCGCCGAGCGCGCCGGTGCCGAGGCTGCCCCAGTCCTCGATGACGAGCGTCCACGTCCCCGCGGGCGCGTGGATCGCGCTCAACGGCTCGTCGCCGATGCCGTTCGTCCAGCGGCCGCTGTTGACGTTCATGTACGGCGCGTAGTCGCCGCTGACGAGGTTCGCGCCACCTTGCTGCAGGCTCGCGCCGCCGGACGCGACGAGCGCGAACTCGCCGAGCACGAAGTCGCCGTGGTCGCCCGAGTTCGCGCCGTCGGATCCCGGACGCACGATCAAGTTGTGCTTCGCTCCCGCGGGATCCTGCAGGTACGCGTGCACGTCGCCGCGCCAGGTGTGACGGAACGCGTGCAAGCGCACGGCGCTCAGGCTCGCGACAGGAGACGCGACCTGCACGCTCGAGGTGAGCGCGCTGCCGGTGAACGACTGGTTCCACACCCCCGGTGTCGCGACGGGATCGGGGATGGCTCCGCCGGCGCCGTCGACGGAGAAGACGCTCGCGCTCGCGCTCGCGACGAGCACGCCGACGGACAACGCGTGCGCGAATCGGCGCATGGTGGAGACGGGGACAGGGACGAGCGGGAGCCCGCGACGCGAGCCCTCGCAGGGTGGAGACCTGCCGGCGAAGTCTGCCCCGCGCGCTCGCGCGAGGCTGGCAATGCGCGCGCGAACTTCCGCGCGCTCGACGGATCCGGAGAACGATTCCGGGCCGGCACAGGGCCAGCCCGGAAGCTCGAGGCCGCGTTCGTCACGCGGCGCCATTCCTTGGAGGGAACTCAGTTCGGCGAGCCGCCCAGGATCTCGTCGGCGAGCGCGCCGCAGTCGTAGACCTTGCGCAGCGACTCCATGATCGCGCGGCTGTCGACCGAGACCGCGCGCGCCTGCTTGTCGTCGTACGCGATGTCGAGCACGAGGCTCTGGATGTTGCCGTCGAAGATCAGGCCGACGACTTCACCCTCCTTGTTCACCGTCGGGCTGCCGGAGTTGCCGCCGATGATGTCGCAGGTCGAGACGAAGTCGTAGGGCGTGTTGGGATTGAGCTTGTCCTTCGCCGCGACCCAGCGCTCGGGCACTTCGAACGGGTACTTGTTGCCGCGCTCCGCGGAGCGCTTGTAGAGGCCGTCGAAGTTCGTGAACGGCGCCACGTGCTTGCCGTTCGCCTCGTAGCCCTTGACCGTGCCGTACGAGAGGCGCAGCGAGAACGTCGCGTCGGGATACTGGTCCTCGCCGTTCACCGCGAAGTTCGCCGCGGCGACCTTGGCGTAGGCGAGCTTCTCCGGCGTGTCGACCTCGTCCTCGAAGCGCTTGCGCAGCTCGCGGTTCTCGGCGTCGAGCGCGACGGCGAGCTTGATCAGCGGATCGGTGGACGACGCGATCGCCGCCTTGCCTCCTTCAGCGAGGCGCTTGCGCTCGGCGATGTCGATCAGCTTCGTGCCACGGATCGCATCGGCCGCGCAGGCCTGCGGGCTCTTGCCGCCGAGCACCTTGAGCACGGTCGGATCCTCGCCACCCAGCATCTCGACCATCAGCGCGAGCCCCGCTCCGAAGTTCTCGATCTCGAGCTCGGGGTAGATCGGCGCCGGCGAGAAGAGCTGCAGCTCGAGCGAGTCCATGTTCGAGCTGCGGTACTCGCGCAATCGCGCGCCGTTGTCCTTCTCCTTCTCGTCGGCGAGGCGCACGAGGTCCTTGGCCTTGGCGAAGAGCTGTCCGCCGAGGTTCATGCCGCTGCCGCCGAGCGCGGCGAAACGGACGGTGAATTCCTTCTGGACCTTGCGCACCTGCGCGATCGTGTCCCAGGCGTCGCCCCACTTCTGCTTCCACTCGGGGTTGGCCGCGACCGCGTCGCGCAGCTTCTTCTCGGCCGCGATCTTGGCCGCGAAGATCGCCGGATCCATCAGGCCTTCGTAGGTGCCCGTGCGCGCCTTGCGCGTGTTCTGGATGCCGAAGAAGTCGCCTTCGGCGATGCGGCGGTTCTCCTCGCTGTGACCCATGAAGGTCGCCAGGCGCACTTCGCGGCGCCAGATCGTGCGCATCTGGAGCGGGAAGCTGAAATCGCGCAGGTACTTCAGGTGGTCGACCGTGAAGAGGCGCGACGTGCGACCGGGATGTCCGGCGACGAAGACGAGCTCGTTCTCGCTCGTGCCGTTGCGGCTCCACTTGAGGTAGTGCTCCGGCGCAAGCGGCTTGCCGCCGTCGTAGATGCGGAAGAAGCACATGTCGAGGTCGAAGCGCGGGAACTCGAAGTTGTCCGGATCGCCGCCGAAGAACGCGATGTCCTTCTCCGGCGCCATGACGAGGCGCACGTCCGTGTAGCGCTTGTACGAATAGAGGTGGTAGCGGCCGCCCTGGTAGAGCTCGACCGTCTCGCACTTGAGGCCCGACTTCTTCGCCGCCTCCTCCTCGATCTGCGAACGCGCGTTGCGCTTCGCCGCGTTCGCGTCCGCGTTCGACATGCCGGGCTTGGCGGCGCCGTTGACCTTCTCGGTGACGTCCTCGATGGTCCACAGGACGTGCATCTCGATGTCAGGGCACTTGATCTCCTGATCGGCGCCCTTGGCATAGAAGCCGTGCTTGATGTAGTCGTGCTCGGCCGTCGAGAGCTTCTCGAGCATGTCCGATCCGACGTGGTGGTTCGTCATCACGAGGCCCGTCGACGACACGAGCGAGCCCGAGCCGCCGGTCGAGATGCGCACGGCGGATTTCTGCACGTGCTCGAGCCACGCATCCGTCAGCTCGAAGCCGTACTTCTGCTGGATCTGCTTCTTCGGAGCGCGGTTGAAGAGCCACATGCCTTCGTCGGCGAAGGCCGGCGCGGCCGCGAGGCACGCGAGCGCGGCAACCATGGAGGAACGGAGCAGGAGCGGAACGCGCTTCATGGGCGATGACCTCGCAGACAAAGGGACGACTACCGGGGGAGCGACAGTGCGCGGGCGCGAGCGAAAGACGCGTCGAGCGTCCGGCGAACCTGTCGCGTGCGGCCAGGATACGGCTGTGCGGGCTCGTCGCAAGCGCCGCAAGCGCGCTCTGCGCATTCGGCCGGACGAGAGGCCGATTCCGCGACGTCGCAGGCGCGCGAGTGCACGCGTTCGCGCCGCGCACGACAGATCTCGAACGCCGCGCTACCCTGTCGCGCATGACGATCGCACGCGCCCTTTCGCTCGCAATGACCCTGGGAATCGTGAGCGCCTGCGCCGCCACGCACGGGAGCTCGAAGGCGAGCTCGATGTCGGAAGGCGCGCCGCGCTCGCTCGCCTACGGCTATCACAGCGGCCTCTCGACGCCGACGCAGCTCGTCATCCGCGACGAGGAGAGCTGGAAGCAGCTCTGGAAGAGGCACAACAACGTCGTCATCCCGACTCCGCCGCTGCCGAACGTCGACTTCGCGCGCGACATGATCGTCGTCGTCGCCATCGGCCAGCGACCGACGGGTGGTTACGGCGTGCGCGTGCAGAGCGCGCGCAAGAGCGGCGACAAGCTCGTCGTCGCTGCGCTCGAGACGAAGCCCCCCGACGGCGCGCTGGTGCCGATGGTGCTCTCGACGCCCTACGACTTCTGCGTCGTGCCGCGCTTCGACGGCGAAGTCGCGTTCGAGGTCAAGTAGCACGCCGCGCCGGAGCTCGACGCGGTGTGTTTCGTTCGTGGTTCGCGCGCAGCGGCCGAATCGATCAGCGCGACACGGCACGTCGCAGGCGGAAGCCGTGCACCGTGCGGCCGCCGACGACAGGCCCCGGAGCTTCCGCGCCAGTCACCGGAAAATCCACCTGATCGACGTTGGAGCCGTTCACGGTGACCAGCTCGGGCTCGTTGAACGTCGGGTAGAGGCCGCAATAGAGGTCGCCGTCGCCGCAGATGAACCCATCGACGTCATCGTCGGAGCCCGCGGCGATGAGGTAATCGCCCTCCGGCAACGCCGCGAAGTTGAAGTCCAGCCCAGTCGTCGGATTGACGACTGCCTCGTCGACCGTCTCGAAAGTCTGCGCATCGACGATGCGCACCGCGAGCACGAAGATGTCGACGTCGATCGGCACGAGCGTCGAATCCACCGTCATCGAGACATCGATCACCTGCGATCCGCCGTTGGTCGAGATCACCGTGATCGTGCCCGTGTAGTTGCCGTCGACGATGCCCGTGCGATCGACGTGCACCGTGATCGACGACGTGTCGGTCGTCGTGGGCACCGCCACGGCGACGGGCGTCGCGGCGAGCCACGTGCCGCTGTCGCTGGTCGTGATCGAGATCGTGTCGACGTCGAGAATGCCGCCGCCGGTGTTCGTCACGGCGACCGACACCGTGCTCAAGCTCGTTCCGAACGCGATCGTCTGCGGCGAGAGCGCCATCACCGGCGTCGGCGAGCCCGCCCCGCCTTGCGCGGCGAGCAGCGCGCGCTCGGCATGGATCAGGCCGTTTCCATAGAAATTGTCGCGCCCCGGCGTGCCAAGATCCGTCGCCGTATTCTTGAGGATCGTCTCGATCTGATCGGGCGTGAGCGCGGGATTCACGGCGAGCATCAACGACGCGACACCCGCCGCGTGCGGACACGCCATCGACGTGCCCTGGTAGAAGGCGAAGATCGGCACGTGACCGCCTCCGGCATCGTCGATCAACGTCGAGAGCACGCCGTCGGCGTATCCGTTGCCGTCCTGATCGACCGACGTGTCGCCGCCCGGCGCCGCGATGTCGATGGTCGAGCCGAAGTTCGAGTACGGCGCGCGATTGCCGTTCGCGTCGACCGCCGCGACGGAGATCACGCCCGTGTAGGCCGCGGGATAGCTCGGCGCGCTCGAGTTCTCGTTGCCCGACGCCGCGAAGATCGCGACGCCCGCCGCGCGTGCCGCGGTGACCGCGCTCTGCACGGTCGAGCTCGACCCCGGACCGCCGAGGCTCATGTTGATGAGGTTCGCGCGCACCGCGGGCAGCGTGCTCGACGCGTTCGCCAGGCGCGCGGCGTAGCGGATCGCGTTGGCGATGTCGAAGTCCGTGCCGCCCTCCTTGCCGAGCACGCGCAGGTGCATGACCTTGCCGGCCCAAGTGACGCCCGCGACGCCCGCCGCGTTGTTCGTCTCCGCGCCGATCGTCCCGGCGACGTGCGTGCCGTGGAACGAGCTCGGATGCGCGGTCGTGCCGTCGCCGACGTCGGTCGGATCCGCATCGCGACCGTCGCCGTCGGCGGCGTTCGCGGCGCTCGAGATGAAGTCGTAGCCGGCGATCTGGCGGTTGACGAGGTCGGGATGGTCCGTCTCGCCCGTGTCGATCACGGCGGTGATCACGGCGTCGTTGCCCGTGCTGATCGTCCACGCTTCGGGCAGGTGGATGAGCGGGTAGTGCCACTGCAACGAGTAGTACGTGTCGTTGGGCGTCACGGGCGCACCGAGCGCATGACGCACGAGGTTGCGCTCCGCCACGAGGACGTGCGCGTCGCTCGCGAGGCTGGCCGCGAGCGCGACGCCGATGCGCGAGGCATCGTTCGCCGACACGAAGGGCGAGAGCTCGAACCGTGCGAGCTGCGCGTCGCCCGGGATCGCATCGACGATGCCGAGGCCGCGCGCCGCGCACGCTTGCGCAGCGTCCGCGCCTTCGTCGAAGCGCACGAGCAGCTCGGCGCGCGTGCTCTCGAGGCGCGGCGTGCCGTAGAAACCGTGCTCGGAGTTCTCGAGCTCGAGCGCGGGAGCGCTGGACGCTGCCGCGAATCGGTGCGCGAGAGCGGCGGGCGCGGTCGCATTCGGCGCGAGCGATGTCGGGGCGTGCGTGCGCAGTGCGATCGGCGTCGCGGACGTCGAGGGAGCGAGCTCGACGGCGATGCGCGACAGCGCGGCGACGTGCACGAGGCCGTCGGAGCCGGCGACGAGCTCCACGTTGCCCGCGCTCTCGTCGAAGAGTCGCGCGGAGCCCGCGAACGCTGCCGAATCGATCGTGAACGCCTCGCGCGCCGTGAACGACGCGCGGCGGGCTTGCCCGAGAGTCGGGAACGTGAACTCGGCTCCGGCGCCGAGCTGACCGAGCTCCACGTCGCCGGTCGCGCTCTCGTCGGCCATGGACGCGGCGCGCGCGGCGCGAATGCGCAGCGCGTACTGCACCGGCGCGTCCGTGGCGCGCACGACGATGTCGTAGACGCCTTGCGTCGTGAATTGCGCGTGCCCATCGCGGTCGACGGCGAGCGGGCGCATCGCCACCGGGTCGTAGATCATCAAGTCGGGGGCGCGACCTTCGCCGCGCAGTCGAACGAGATCGATCGAAAGCCGCACGCGCTCGCGCGCGATCAGTCGGAAGGCGTCGCGAGGATCGTTCGCGGGTGACACGTCGTCGTGCAGCGCGATGCGCGTGCCTGCATGGATCTCGCCGATCGGCTGCGCCTCGTCGACGCCGTCGTTGGGCTCGATCACGGGAAGTGTCGTGCCTTCGGGGACGAAGGTGATCGTGCCGGAGAGGTCGGCGGGACCGCCGCCTCCTCCTCCGCCGCCGCATCCGACGAGTGAGGTCGAGGCGAGCGCGAGGAGGGACAGGACGAAGGAGCGCTGAAGTTGCGGGCGGAGGAGATCCATGTTGATTCGGCGGGGATGCGCGCGGAGCTCTCTCGACGTTGGTGACGTCACTCCGCGATTCGCATCGAGGCGGATTCTAGCGGAGCGCGTGTGTCGATTCATGAACGGCGCGCGCTTGTGAGCGAGAGAGACTCGTTCATGAACACGGCGTTGCCAGAACCACGCGCAGGCAACGTGAAGAGCAACGCGCCACACGCGCGTGCTCCGCATCGCGCACCCCGCGCGGAGCTCGAGCGGAGGACCGCTCGAGCTCCGCGCGGGGTCTTGGGGGAGCGACGGCGCGAGGCGGGGTGAAGGCGCGAGGCAGACGGGTTGGGAGCGGAGGGGAGAAGTCGGAGCGTATGGGCGCTCACCGCTTGTCGCAGCGGCGTCGCCGAGCGCGTCCTCGACTTCGAAACGGGCGTGCGCCTCGCTGGGATTGGGGCGAATGGAGAGCTGCGCACGCACTCGCGCGGCGGAGCGCGGTCAGGTCGCGCGCTTCATCCGCTCGCGCACGATCTCGATGACGTCTTCGGGATCGGGCCACGCGCCATCGCCGAAGTGGCGCTTGAAGAAGCCCTTTCCGCGCGACGCGATGACCTCGCCGTCGATCAGGACGTCGAACTGGCCCGTCGAACCGACGGTGATCTCGGGCGTGACGCCGGTGGCTTTCGTGATGTGGGCCGCGAGACTCGCGGCGCGGTCGCGATAGCCTCAAGCACTGCAGTACAGGATCTGGATCTTCATCGACGCCACCCTACCGCGCGCCGGCGCGTCACGCCTCATCGATCAGTCGGCGATCGAAGACGCGCGCGAAGTGGGAGAGCAAGGACCGCTCGACCTCGGCCATCGTCACCGGCTTCGAAACGTGATCCGCAAGGCGCGTCATCACGCCTGGATCGAGTCCGCAGGGGGCGAAGGAGCGAAAATCGTCGAGGTCGTTCGTCACGTTGAGCGCGAGGCCGTGCCACGTGACCCAGCGCCGCACGGCGACGCCGAGCGAGCACACCTTCAGCGGTCCGATCCACACGCCCGTCTTGCCCGCGACGCGGCCGCCGCTCACGCCGAAGTCGGCGAGCACGCCGATCACGACGTCCTCGAGCTCGCGCAAGTAGCGGTGCAGATCGCGCTGATCGTCGTCGAGCAGCAGGATCGGATACGCGACGAGCTGGCCGGGCCCGTGCCAGGTCGCTTCTCCGCCGCGCTCGACCTCGAGCACAGGCAAATCGGTCGTGCCCTGCGCCCCGCGCGGCGAACCGCGCCCGAGCGTCACGACGCGCTCGTGCTCCGTGAGCAGGAGCGTGTCGCCCATCTCCCCCGCGATGCGCCGACGCACGAGCTCCTCCTGCAACGCGTGCGCGTCGGCGTAACGCGTGCGCCCGAGGTGGCGGATCGTGAGCTCCTTCAAGCGCCAGGCGCCGCTTTCCGCGCGCGGCCCGCAGAGCCGGCCTTGGCGATCGAAACTTGCGGATCGAAGGCGGCCAAGCGCTTGCGCATGACGGCGACAGCGCGCGGATTGTCATCGACGAGCACGAAACGCCGACTGTGCTTCGCGGCCGCCTCGCCGGTAGTCCCGCTGCCCGCGAAGAAGTCGACGACGAGATCGCCGGGCCGAGAGTGCACCTTCACGATGCGTTCCAGGATCGCGAGCGGCTTCTGTGTCGGATATCCGGTCTTCTCCTTGCCGGTCGGGCTGACGATCGTGTTCCACCAGACATCGGTCGGAGTCTTGCCGCGGCGTGCTTTCTCCGCTCCGACGAGACCGGGCGCCATGTACGGAATGCGGTCCATCGCGTCGAAGTTGAAGACGTAGCG
The DNA here is from genome assembly GCA_044228975.1 of Planctomycetota bacterium. GTDB lineage: Bacteria > Planctomycetota > UBA1135 > UBA1135 > JADJNY01. Next base: position 15,779 of record JBGATX010000128.1, read on the forward strand.
CTTGGGGTCGTTCACGTACCAGAGCAGATTGTCGTGCTTCGCCGGCCAGCGACTCCTGCTGCGCGCGCCGTAGTCGTAGGCCCAGACGATCTCGTTCACGAAGCGCTCGCGGCCGAAGATCTGATCGAGGAGCACCTTGCAGTAGTGCACCTCGCGGTAGTCGACGTGCAGGAAGAAGCTCCCGTCGGCACGCAGGATTCGTCGCGCTTCCTCGAGTCGCGGCGCGAGGAACAGCGCGAAGTCGTCGAAGGTGTCACTGTAGCCCGAGCGCCCGAGCTCGATCGTGCGGTAGCGCTTGCCGCCGAACCCGACGTGATCGCCGCGCGCGTCGTCGCGCACGCTGCGCACGTTGCGGCGGACCTGACGCATGCCCGTGTTGAACGGCGGATCGATGTACACCAGCGCCGCGCACGCGGACGGCATCGAGCGCAGGTACTCGAGGTTGTCGGCCTGGACGATGAGGCTGGGTTCGCTCATGCGGTCGCTCGCGGGCCTCCGCCGAG
>JBGATX010000129.1:0-15665 GCA_044228975.1 Planctomycetota bacterium
CGCGCGATGCAACGCCACATCTCCAGGCGCAGGCGCGCGGAGGGCTCGCGCCGCGGCAGCAATCCGCCCGGATCGTCGCCGAACCAGGCAGCGAGGAGCGCGTCGGGGCTCGCGAAGGACGCTTCCCGCGCCAAGCGCTCCCAGGTTGCCGCGGCGTCGGCGCGCACGCGCTCGTCCTTGCTCGTGGTCGAGAGCACGCGCAGTCCGTCGACGCCGGCATAGTTCGCGTGGCGCGCGAGCGCGGCCGCGATCCAGATCACCGTCGCGCCGTCGGTCTCGTACTTGAGCTGCGCGAGCACGCGCGGCAGCCAGTGGTCGGAGCTCTGGAACGTGAGCTGGTACGCCGCCTGCGCACGCACCCACGGCTCGCGCGCGACCTGCAGGTCGATGCGTTTCGCCAGCGCTTCCGCGGACTCGGGCGCGTCGATCGCTCCGAGGACCTCGAACGCCGCGAGCCGCTCTCGCTCGTCGCCCGCGAGATCGTCGACGCGAGCTTCGAGGAACGGCACCGCAGCGGCGCCGATCGCCGCTCCGTCGCGCAGCGCGAGCGCGTGCGCCTTGCCTTGCGTGTGCGCGGCTTCCGCGACGATGCCGCGCAAGCGCTCGCTCGTCTCGGCGTCGAGCGCCGCGAGCTTCGCCGCAGGCAGCGCGAGCCTGTCGATCTCGGGCTGGAACACGGCGCGCAGCGCGAAGCTCGAGTTCCCCTTCGTCGGCGCCGCGGGCGAAGGCGCGGGCGCACGCTCGCACGCGCACAAGCAGAGCACGAGCCAGCTCGCGAGCCGTCTCACGGCTTCAGCTCCAGTCGATGCACGACGCGCGCTTCGCGTTCGGGATCGGGATGCTCGGGATCCTTCCAGTACGGCTTGAGCGTGTAGAAGAGAGCGACTTCGATCGCTCCATCGGCGCCGTCGCCTTCGATCGGGATCGTGCGCGTCTCGTGCGCGGGCAACAATGTGTCGGGCAGCGATTCCTGGTGATACGGGCTGCGGAAACGGTAGGCGTGACGCCAGGGCTGCTGCGTCTCGCCGAGCGGCCGCCAGAAGACATCGCCGGCGCGCGAGCGCTCCTCGGTGGGGAAGTGGTGTCCCGCGCCGACGTTCTCGACCTCGACGACCCAGCGCGTGCCGTCGCGCTTGCCGCGCATCACGACCGCGCGACGAACGAGCTCGAGGTCGTGGCCGCCGGCCATCGCGTGATGACGGCCGCGCGCCTTCGTCGCCGCGCCCGGCGGAGTTTCGCGCTCGGGCATGTGGCACTCGATGCAGCCGATGCCGCGCGTCGCGTAGTCGGTCGCCTTCCACTGCTTGGTCGTATCGTGCTGGTCGTGGCACACGGCGCAGAACGCCGACGAGCCGAGATCGCGCACCGCGACGGGTTTGCACGGCGCGTCGGGCACATCGCGCGTGCCGGCGACGAGTCCGCCGGAGACGTGGCCTTCGGGCAGCAGATGGCACGCGATGCAATCGACGCCTTCCGCGCGGCGCGAGCTGCGCGGGAGCACGCGCACGCCGACGCCGGTCTCGAACACGGGCTTGGGGGCGTGGCAGTCGATGCAGTCGCTGTTGGCGAAATCGTTCGAGAGCGCGCGCACTTCCGGGTCGTTCCAGGCTTGCGCGTGCCACGAATCGGCCCATTCGGCGAACACGTCCGCGTGGCAGGCCTTGCACTGCTCGGAGCTCGTGAACGCGCGCGCGGGCTCGGCGTTCGCGGGCGGCATCGGCCTCAACACGGCCCACAACGACGCGCCGCCGAGGACCAGCGCGAGCAGTCCGACGGCGCGGCGCACGCTCGTCGCGCGCGCGCTCACGAGGACGATCCTCCGCGGACGGCGCGCAGCTGGCTCGTGGCGGCGGGCGCGTCGCGCACCGGCGTCCCGAGCGCTGGCGCGCCGCTCGCGGCCACGGACCGTCCGTCGTCGAGGCGCACGCAGCGACTCGACATGCGCTCCACCTCGCGCGGATCGTGCGTGACGTGCAACGTCGTCAGGTTCAGGCGCCGCTGCACGTCGATCAGACGCTCGATCAGCGACTCGCGCAGCTCCGCGTCGAGCGGTCCGAGGGGTTCGTCGAGCAAGAGGAGCTCGGGATCCATCGCCAGCGCGCGCGCGAGCGAGAGCCGCTGCGCCTCGCCGCCCGACAGCGTGCCCGGCGTGCGCGCGTCGAGACCGCGCAGCTCGACGAGCTCGAGCAGCGCCGCGATGCGGCTCGCGCGATGCGAGCGGGCGACGCCGCGGCAGCGCAGCACGAACTCGAGCGTCTTCGCGACACTCATGTGCGGCCACAGCGCGCCGCCCTGGAACAGGAAACCGATCCTGCGCTCGTGCGGCGCGATGCGCAGCTTCGGTCCGTCGCTGGCGAGTGCGCCGAAGAGTTCGATGCGCCCCTCGCTCAGCTTCTGCAGCCCCGCGACCGCGCGCAGCAGCGTCGACTTGCCCGAACCCGAGCGGCCGACGACGAGGACGTGCTCGCCGCGCTCGACCGCGAGATCGAGCGGACCGAGCACGCGCTTGCCGCCCAGTTGCACCTGCGCCTGCTCCAGGCGCACGACGATCGAGGAGCTCACGCCGCTTCCTCCGCGCCGTCGCCGGCGAACGTCGCCCACAGGATGCCCGGCAGGAGGATCAGGAAGATCACGAGCAGCGCGAGGGCCGCGACGAAGTCGTCGCGCCCGAAGTGGATCGCATTGTAGACGCGGAACATCGCGGTGCCGTTCGCCGCGGGAACCAGGATCGCCGCGTCGAGCTCGCGCATGCCGAAGACGAAGACCAGCGTCGCTCCGCCGAGCAGCGCGGGCTTCACGCCGGGCAGCACGATCGAGAACAGGCGTCGCACGGGACCCGCGCCACACAGGCGGCCCGCGTCCTCGAGGCGTCGATCGAGCGTCGCCGTCGCGCCGGAGACCGCGAGCAGCGGGAACGGCGCGAAGCGGCCGAACAGGAGCAGCACGACGATCACGCCGCTCGCGTAGAGCTCGAGCGTCGCTTCGTGGTTCCAGAGCGCGATGTAGCCGATGCCGAAGAGGATCGCGGGTACGGCGATCGGCAAGAGCACGAGCGGCTCGAGCCAGCTTCCACGCCGTGCGCGCTCGAGTGCGTGACCGAGGACGAGCGCGGGCACCATCGAAAGCAGCGCGGCGCAGCTCGCGTAGAGCAGGCTGCGCTGCAGATCGGCGCGTCCCATCTCGATGCCGCGCGCGAACGCGGCTTGCAGGCCGGTGAAGCTCCAGCCGCGCGCTCCGCCGCCGGCTTCCCAACCCAGGCGCGCGATCGGCACGAGCGCCGTCGTGCCGACGAGCACGGCGCAGAGCGCGAAGAGCGGCCAGCGGGCGCGACCGAGCGCGAGCGGTGCCGGTCGTTGGAAGTCGCCGTCGAACGTCGCGAGCGATCCGCGCCGGCGCAGCCACAGCGCGGGAATGAGTGCCGCGAAGGTCAGCACGACGAGCGGCAGCGCCGCGGCGACGGCCTTGCCGGGAGTGTGCACGCTCTGCCAGCTCGCGAACACCTCGTCGGCGTAGACGTTGTACTTGCGCCCGATCGAGGCGACGTAGTCGGGCACGGCGAAGTCGTTGATCGCGATCACGAACGCGAAGCACGCTCCGCAGGCCGCGGCGGGCAGGACGAGCGGCAGCTCCATCTTCAACGCCGCCTTCAGTCCGCCGGCGAGCAGCGCCGCCTGCTCGCGACGAGCGTCGATGCGCTCGAACGAGCGCGCGACGAAGGCCGCGACGAGCGGGAAGGCGCTCACTCCGAGCACCAGCACGACCATCGCCGCGCCGCGCAGATCCGTCCACAGCACCGAGGTCGCCATGGCGAGGATCACCGGCGGCACGAGCAGCGGCACGAGGCCGATGTGGCGCAGCGTGCGGCGCAACGGCAGGTCCGTGCGCGCGACGAGGAAACCGAACGGCAGACCGAGCGCGAGCGCGAGGAGCGCAGCTCCCGCTCCCGTCCACAGCGTGCGCCCGAGCAGCGGCAGCGTGCGCGCGTCGAGCACGCCCGCGAGATCGGCGCTCTCGATGCGCGCGAACATGATCGCGATCGGAACGATGCCCGCGAGCGCGAAGGCGAGCACAGTGATCGCGATCAGGGAGCGGCTCATGGGTGTGCGTGAGTCCTGGAACGCTCGCGAGGCGTGCTCAGTCGACGAAGAGCTCCTTCAAGTGCTCCGCGCGCTTCTCGAGCTCCGCGCCGACCCTCTGGAAGTCGACCTGCATCGCCTTGAACTGGTCCGGCCCGATCACGCTCTTGGGCCGCGCGACCTCGGCGCGCACCGGAATCTGTGCCGAGCGCGAGAACGCGAGCTCCTTCTCCGTCTCCGGCCGCAGCACCCAGTCGATGAAGCGCTTGCCCGCGTCCGCGTGCGGCGCGCCGCGCAGCAGCATGATCGTGTTCGGGATGAGCAGCGTGCCGCAGCCGTCCTTGTCGGGATAGACCGCCGCGACGTGCGCGCCGCGCTCGAGCGTCACCGCGAAATCGTCGCTGTCGGTCCAGCCGAAGGCGAGCTCGCCGTCACCGACGAGGCGCGCGACGTTCGAGTTCCCGTTCGAGACGTTGATCGCGCCGCTCTTGCCGAGCTCCGCGATCTTGCGCACATACGCCTCGGCCGGCTCCTCGCCGAGCGCGCTGTAGAGCGCGGCCATGTGCGTCAACGTCGTGCCCGACAGCGGCCGCGCGATGGCGACCTTGCCGGCCCACTTCGGATCGAGCAGGTCCGCCATGCCGCGCACGTCCTTGGGATCGGCCTTGTCCGTGTTGACGATGAGCACGCGCGCGCGCGCGGCGAAGCCCGTCCAGCGTTTCTCCGGGTCGCGAAACTGTGCCGGAATCGCCGCCGCGCTCGGCGAGTCGTAGGGCGCGAGCAGCCCGTCCTTCGCGAGCGACACGCTGTGCCCGATCTCGTTGTTCCAGAAGACGTCGCAGCGCGGGTGCGCGCTCTCTTCGCGGATGCGGCGCACGAGCCCTACGGTCTTGTTGGCCTCGACGTCGAACTCGGCGCGCACCGTGAGCCCGGTCTCTTGTTCGTAGCGCCGGATCAGCGGCTCGGCGAACTCCTGGTCGAGCGAGCAGTAGACGACGAGATCGGGAGCCTTGCCACAGCCTGCGATGCAAGGCACGAACGACAGGAACAGCCAGGGGAGGATCTTCATGGGACCTGGGCCCGCCGTGACGAGCGGCGAGAGGAGTGACGACGCGCGCTCCGACCACTAGTGGAGTGTCGCGCCCTCGGTCACAGGCGTCGTTCCGGTGCTTGGAGATTGCGAGTACGCGCAGTCGCGCAGACCTGACTACGCACGTCGCCGGAATCGAGACCCATGAGACGAGAGTGCGGCCGTGGTCAGGCTGCGCCGTCGCGGCGACCCGGTTCTCTTGGAACGAGTGCGCAGCACGGCGCGCGGGTCGCTCCTCGGTCCTCGAGCCGCGCTACCATCCGTTTCCCGGCGCACCAGCGTTCGGGAGGAGCCCATCGATGAAGTCGCTCGTGATCGCACTCACGCTCTGTTTCGCCGCCTGCGTGTCGCGTCCTCCGAACGAGGGTCCGCAGCCGGTCCACTATCCCGAAGCGATGGCCATCGTCGAAAGGGTCGCGGCCAAGCACAAAGACGCGGTGCGCCTCTCGATCCACGCCGTCCCGCGCGAGGAATCGAAGAGCCGAGTCGTCGCGTCGAGCCTGCCCGCGAAGCTCGACGACTGGTCCGATCCCGAGGACTTGCGCGCGATGGAGACGAAGCAGCCGGTGACGATGCGCGAGGGAGCGAACCTCGACTACACGCTGCCGGTGATCGATCGGTCCGGCGCGGTGGTCGCCGCCGTCGGCGTCACGGTGCGCGGCTCGGACGAGAAGGCGATGCTCGCGAGCGCGGAGACGATCGCGCGCGAGGTCGCGGGTGCGATTCTCGCGGCGAGTCAACCGCTCTGGTAGCGGCGCGCGGCCCCGAGCGCGGCAAGGCCCCGACGAGCTCGTCGCCCACCTCGCTCACCTCGCGGGTTCGACGCTGAGCACGCCCTTCAGTCCGTGCCCCGGCGGCCGCGCGAGCAGCACGACGCGGCCCGAGTAGCCCGAGCACACGATCTCGTCGGTCGAGTTGCGGCCGTCGAGCTCGCCCGCGGCGAGCCAGTGGCCTTTGTCGCGATCGACGAAGAGCGTCTCGCGCTTCCACTTGCCGCCGACCTTCGACAACAGCTCGACGCAGTGGCTGTAACCGTGGACCGCGATCGTCTCGACGGAGCGATCGGCATCGAAGTGGCCCCACGTGCAACCGCGCATGCCTTGCGGGCCGGCATAGATCATCTCGTTCGACCAGCGGCCGTCGGCGCCGCGCTCGCTGCGGTAGACGCGACCGTCGTCGGCCGTGCTGTAGATCACGGGCCGTTCGGGCGGCGCGTCGGCGTTGATCGCCAGGCGTCCCATGCCCATGCCGATTTCGATCACCGGCGTGAACACAGGGCCTTTCTCGGTGAACGTGAGGATCGAGACGTTGCCCGTGCGCATCACGGTCGCGAACTCGCGCGGCCGGCCAGCGACCTGTGGCAGCGCGCACGCGTCGCGCACCCGGCCGTCGATCTCCGCGAGCACCTCGATGTCGAAGCCGTCGCGCTCGGGTGAGCGCGGCTTGACGCGCACGACGGCGCCGGGGTTCGTGAACGCGATGATCTCAGGGCCCGGGGAGCTCGCATCGATCTCGCCGGCGAGCAGCGTGTGGATCTCGCGCCCCGGCACGCGCGCGATGCGCCGGTGGTCGATCGCGCGGTCGGCGTAGGTCACGACCTCGTAGATGTTGCCGCTCTGCGCGCCGACGTAGAGCTCCGTCCCCGGCACGCGCGGATCGACGTCCGCCTGCGCGATGCCGCCGAGCCACGTGCCGTCGTGGACGGTCGGAACCGGCGTCCACTTGCCGCTGTAGCTCCACAACACCTGACAGCGGCCCTTGTCGTCGAGCCCGACGATCTCCGGGCAGCCGTACGCGTCGAACATCTTGAGCACCGCGAGGGTCCACACGCCGACGCCGCCGTTGTCGAGCACGAGCGTGCCTTGCCATCCCGCGCCCGCGGCGAAGGAGACCTCGGTCTTCGCCGGATCGCCGGCGGGGATGGGCGTCCACTCGCTCTGCGGCGGCTCCATGGGCGTCGCGGGCGGTGTCGCGGACGCGCTCGGCGCAAGCGTTTTGTCGGAGGGACTCGGGACGAGCGGGGCGTTCGACTGGCAGGCCGCCAGTGCGGCGAGCGGGCCCAATGCGAACGGAACGAGACGACGCCGCGAACGCGACGGCGAAGGGGAGGCGCGCGAGATCATGAACGCGTGGGACGCGACGCGGGAGCTGGGAGAGCTTGAGGAGCGCGATGCTCCGACGATGCGCGGGTCGCAGGCGCGGATCGCTGCTGCGGAGATAGGCGCGTCCGCGCCGCGTGTCACACTCCTTGGCGCGGGCTGCGCACATCGCACGTCGCCGTGGATCCGAGCTCCGCACTTCGTCGAACTCGAGCGCTTCGCGAAAGGTGCGCCGCATCGAATGCCAGGGTGACGCGTCGTGCTCGAGCTTGTCACGCGCCGGAAACGCGACGCGCGTCGCGAGTTCGAGATCCCTCGAGCGCGCATCGCCGATTTCTTGTCGTAGAGGCGTACGCGTCGCGTGCGTCGTTGAGCCTACGACGCGAGCGTGCATCGCACGCACGCAACCCATCTCACCCGCATCGATGCCTTCGAAGCACTTAACGGTTCACGCTCGCGCTCGCGCGCGCGCCCGAAGCTGAGAGGCTCCTCGGTCGGAGTGCGCAGTCCCAACCCGACGCGCGCGCCGCGCTCGTCAACGGGTCGAGCGCGAGCCTTCGACACGTTGCCGGGGGAATGCGTGTTGCTCGCCGCGCGGCGGACCCGGCACGGCCCCCGCCGGAGGAGATTCGACCCATGATCCGCAGCTGCGCTTCGCGGCCTTTCGCCGCTCTCGTCTTCGTCTCCGCTCTCTCCGTTCCGTCGGCCCACGCTCAAGAGCTGCCGTTCTCCGGCGCCACGGGCTTCGACTACGTCTACGCGACGTCGCCCGTCGGCGAGACCGGCTTCTTCGCGATCAACGTGCACCGCTCGGCGACGCCGTTCCAGTTCGGATCGACGATCGCGAGCAACGAGCCTTCGACCTGGGCGCACCGCCGGCGCACGATGGGCGGCCTCGAGACGGCGATCGCGTCTCCCGAGCGCGGTCTGTTCTTCACGCCCTTCGGCAACGGCGTCGGCAACGGCGGCGTGCACCTCGTCGACTTGCGCGGCGGCGTGACGACGAATTTCATCGCCACGGGCGGCAATCCGGCGGCGTACGACCTCGCCATCCTCAGGCCGCTCAAGTACGTCTTTTCGGCCGAGGACGACGGCAACGGACACACGCTGCTGCGCGGCTTCTCGTACGCATCGCTCGGTACGCTGACACCGCTCACGCCCGCGACGCTGACGCTGCCGGGTGCTCCCGCAGCGTACGTGAACCGCATCGGCGTCGATCTCGGCACGCAACAGCTCCACGTTCCGACTTCGACCGGCGTGCAGATCGTCGCGCTCACCGCGACCGCGCCGCAGATGACGGCGACTGTGTTCCTCTCGACCGCGCCCGCTGCGCCGGCGACGAACCCGATCGCGTTCGATCAGGGCGGCTCGCTCGCGTGGGTCATGGGGACGACGACGTTCGGCGCCACCGTCACGACGCCGCTCGCGGCGGGTTACGTGGCGTGGGATTCGAACGGCGCGTCGAGCAGCGGCGTCTTCGGTGCGGTTCCGACCGCGCCGTCGAAGATGTGGGTGCCCGCGGTGGGCACGGAAGAACTCGCGGTCGTGAGCAACGGCACCGACGCGTACGCCTACTACCTCTTGCGCGAGCCGGGTCCGGGCACGTTCTTCGTGAAGCCCTCGGCCATCGGGGTGGTGCGGTTCATCGGCGCGAATCCGCCCGCGGTCGGCACGATCTTGATGCCCAACGAAGTCGGCGAGCCCTTCTCCATTCCGTCGACCTTCGGCACGCGCATCGCCTTCGAGAGCAGTTTCGGGCTGCCGTTCACGCCGCTCCCGCCGGGCGGCGGCGAAGTGGTCAGCATCCTCTACTCGCCGCTCGATCCGCTCGGCGCGAGCTCGGTGAACGGCGTGCTCGGCGTGCCCGATCCGCTCGGCGGACGCATCAGCACCAAGGGCATGGAACGTCCGATCTGGAGCCTCGATGGCACACGCGTCTTCGCGGCGACGAGCCACTTCCCCGGCGCGCCGAACCCCGGCATCCCTGGCATCGAAGTGCTCAACGTCCCGCAGGACATCGTCGTCGACTCCTTCGTCGGCCCGCACACCGTCGCGCCCAACCTGCCCTTCCCCAACCAGACGATCCTCTTCCCCGGCACATTCCGCCCGCGCTCGCCGAGCGCCGTCGGACCTTTTGGCGGTCTGTCGTTCTTAGGTTGCGTGTTCAACCAAGGCATGACGTCGATCGCCGCGCCGAGCTACGGCGAGATCGGGCAGCTGCAGCTCGACCCCTCGGGCTTCGTGCAGTCGCCCGCGGTGCCGGACTTCCCCTCGATCCTGCCCGCGACTTTCGACGACGTGCACTCGTCGGTCGTCGTCGTTCCCCTGCGCTACGGCGCGCGGCGCACGACGTTCAATTCAGCTCCCGCGTTCGGTTTCGCGGGCATGACGATGTCGGCGGCGATGAACGACGAGATCCTCGTGCAGCTCACGGGCGTCAACGTGCTCGCGACCTTCGGTCTCGCGTTGCCCGCGGACACGGTGCACGTGCCGCTGCCGGCGAGTTGGATCACGACGAGCGAGTTCCACTCGCTCTGAGAACGCTGAACTTCTTCTTCGAGCGAGGTGTTTCCATGAAACGAGCTTGGGTTCTCCTGCTTCCGGTGTGCTTGTCCGCCCGCGCCGTCGCCGCCGACTGGATCGTCGACGCGGCTGGAATCGCGAGTCCGCTGACGAACATCACGCAGGCGATGGCGCTCGTGTCGACGGGGGATCGCATCCTCGTCATGCCGGGCAGCTATCCCGCGTTCCACTTCAGCCGCAGTGTCGACGTCGTCGGACTGGGCAGCCGGCCCGCGGACGTGGTCATCACGCGCGTCGACTTCCATCCGACGATCCCGACGCTCGGTTTCGACTGCGGCTTGTCGAACGTGACCGTGCAAGGCGATTCGTACTCGATCAGCGGCAACGAGCTCGCCTCGGGCACCTTTGTCGTCGACGGAGTGCAGCTCGACGGCGGCGTGTTTCTGCACGGCGCGGGGCAGTTCTACCTGCTGATGCAGAACTGTGCCGTGCACGCGGAGCCCGGAGACGGATTCCTCGACGCGGCCTTCGACTTCGGCGGCGGCATCGCGGACATCGTCACGTCGAGCATCACCGGCGCGCCGTCGAACGGCGAGGGTGGCGCGAGCGCCGGCATCGGCTTGCGCATCTGGCCGGGAGCGAGCGTGCGCGTCTCCGACTCGCACATCGTCGGCGGTTCCGGTCATTCGGCCCTCGGCTCGGACACCGGCGGCGATGCGATCGAGCGCTGGAGCAGCTCACCGGCCTCGCTGCGCCTCTCGGGCGGGAGCCAGATCCGCGGCGGCGACGCGCCGGGTCCCGGCGGTCACGGTGGCGCGGGTGTCGACTTGAGCGGCGTGATCACCGTCGGTGACGCGGTCGTCGCTGGCGGAGCGGGAGCGATTCCCGGCGTGGCGTACGCCGCGAGCCAGCCGACGCTGCTCGGCTACGATCCGCGGCTCGTGCTCGCGCCCGCGGGCCGCGACGCGACGTCGAGCTCGTTCCAGCACCCGGGCGACTTCGTGCGTCTCGACGCGGACGCGTCGTTGAGTTCGGCGTCGTTGTCGGTCGCGCTCCAGCTCGATCCGCCCGGCGACCCGAGTGGCTCGCCGCTCGCACCTGCGTACACGCAGGTGTTCGGCACGCCGAGCGAAGCCTTCATGCTGCCCGTGCGCGCCCAGCGCGTCGCCGATCCCGCGCCACGACGGCGCGCGTACTTCCAGGCCTCGTTCGTCGACCCGACGAGCGGCCTGGTGCAGACCACGAATCCGGTCGCGATGGCGATCGATCCGTGATGTGTGGACGTCCGCAGAGTTCCGCTGAACGGTCGCGCTGCATGCGCACCGTTCGGCGGAGCCGCTCGACGCGCTCGAGCCGCCACGTGGATCCCTGCCGCGAGCGCGCCGTTCCGCTCTCGTTCCGCGCGGCGTGGGCCCGGGCGCGGCGCCCGGGACACGCCTGCCGCCAGACGCCGCGCCGGTGAGATTCCATCCATGCGAAGACGACAGCTCCTCCTCGTCGTGCCGCTCCTCTTCGGCGCCTGCGCCTCGCAGCCGAAGTCCGTCCACGATTCGATACGACCGGGGCGCCCGGTGCGCATCGCCGTGCGCGCGAGCGGGTCGACGCGCGAGCTGTCCACGCTCTCGTACAAGGGCGGCTTCGAGACGAAAACGCTGCTCTACGAGACGCTCGTGAAGCGCGACGGCGACGGGCGCATCGCGCCGGCGCTGGCCCAGAGCTGGCGCATCGAGAACGACGGGCGCGAGTTCGTGTTCGAGCTGCGCGGCAACGCGCGCTTCCACGACGGTGCACCCGTCACGGCGGCGGCGGTGCGCGAGCACTTCCAGCGCTGGGTGGGTCTGCCGGAACACGATTGGCTCTCGTCGAACCGGCACATCGTCGCCGTGAAGGCCGAGGGCGAGCGCACGTTGCGCGTCGTGCTCGACGAACCGCACGCGCTGCTCCCCGATCTGTGCGCAATCAACCCCTGCGCCGTGCGCGCGCCGTCGACGCTCGACTTCGAAGGCAACTTCGTCAAGCCCGTCGGCAGCGGCCCGTTCGCCTGGGAAGGAGCGGACGACGATGGCAAGGTGCTGCACTACACCTTGCGCCAGCGGCCGGGCAAGGACGGCCTGGCGCTCTCGCGCATCGAGCTCGTGCGCTTCGTCAACGAAGAACCGGACGTGCCGATCGACGAGTTGCTCGCTGGTCGTCTCGATGTCGTCATGGACAGCTGGCGCGAGCGCATTCCGCGCGAACGCCTGGCCGCGTTGCGCGCGGACCCGCGCGTGCGCGTGCTCGAGTCGCCGGGCTCGTCGGTCGTGTCGCTCGGCTTCCGCACCGAGGGCGGGCCGTGCGCGGACGTGACGTTGCGGCAGGCCATCCGCGGCGCGATCGATCGCGAGGCGCTCGTCGCGCGCGTCGAGGCGGGATGCGCCGACGAATGCCGCACGCTCGCGGCACCTTCGGTGAAGGTCTGGCCGACGAGCGGCACTTTCGTCGATCCGCCGCCGCCCAAGCGCGCACTGCCACGGCTGCGTCTGCTGGCGCGCGCGAACAGCGACTACCAACCGGCGCTGGCGCGCGAGCTCGCTCGTCAACTCCACGACGCCGGACTCGCGACAGATGTCGTCCTGCTGCAAGGCGAGGCGCTGTCGCAAGCGGTCGAGTCGGGTGCGTTCGACATGCGCCTCGAGAGCACGTGGGGCGTGCCCTACGACCCCGACATCAGCTTCGCGGCGCGCTTCGGCCCGCCGCCGCAACGTCCGTCGTCCGAGAGCCCGCCGACATGGGGCCAGGATGCGCGCCTGACCGAGCTCGTCGTCGAAGCGCAGCGCGAACCCGACGAGGATCGACGCGTTGCGATCTACGCCAAGTTGCAGGAGCAGCTCGACGTCGGCGCGGTGTTGATACCGCTCTACGTCCCCTGGCGTTTCGCGGTCGTGCGCGCCGATCTGCCGTTGCCGCAGCTCGATCACGACCTCTATCGCATCGATGCCGCATCGATGGCTCCCGCGACGACCGTCCGGCAGCCGTAGCGACGGGATCGGCGAGCGGACTACGGCCCCCGCGGGCGACGCGAGCCGCGTTCGGTCGCCTCGAACTCGGTGCGGGCGGCTTCCGATCGCAGCTCCGACTTCCGAATGACTCGCGTACACGGGTCTGTACGAGTGCGCCTCCGTCGCCGCGCCGGTCGATGAACGCACGCTCGCCGCGCTCGCTCGGCTTTCGCCGTCCTGTGGCGGCGGATAGTGTGTGCCGACTCACATCGAGGAGGTGCCGATGGTCACGCACATGGTGCTCTTGCGCATTCGCAAGGACGTGCCGCAGAAGCAGGTCGATGCGGTGTTCGCGGAGCTGGCGTCGTTGAAGGGGAAGATCCCGGGGCTGTTGAGCTTCGCGGGCGGGAAGTACAGCTCGCCCGAGGGATTGCAGCGCGGATTCACGCACGGCTTCTGCATGACGTTCAAGGATGCGGCAGCGCGGGATGTGTACCTGCCGCACCCGGAGCACGAGAAGGTGAAGAAGAGCGTGCTCGCGGTGTTGGAGGGCGGGATGGATGGGGTGATCGCGTTCGATTTCGTGGGGTAGGGAGCGATTCGCGCGGCACGATTCAGGTCCGGATCCCCGCGTGCTCCCACCGCCCTGACGCTGTCCATCTCCCTTCCGACCCAGCACCCCGCGCGGATGCCGGGTCGGCCGCCGCGGCCGATCCGGCTCCGCGCGGGGTCAGCGATGCGGAGCACGCTTGTGTGGCGCGTTGCTCTCCATCTTGCCTCGGGCCTGGTTCTGGCATTCGCGCACCATCGTCATTCGACTAACGACATGCGTCGCATGTGCGCAAGTACCACGTGACGGTCCGTTCGGTCGGGACGGTCCTGCCAGAACCGGCCAAAGGCAAAGTGGAGAGTACCTTGCGCCACACGCGTGCTCCGCATCGCGAACCTTGCGCGGAGCCATTCGATGCAGAAGGGCGGAGGACCGATCGATCTCCGCGCGGGGTCTTGGGGGAGCGACGGCGCGAGGCGGGGTGGGAGCGCGAGGCAGACGGGGTGGGGGCGAAGGGGGGCGGAGGGGGGAGCGCGTGGTGGGGCGTTGAATTGGCGGAGATCGCGCGGCGTGATTTGCGCTCCGCTCGGTGCGACGTGATCCTCTCGAGCATGAGCAGCCCCCCCTCTGCGAGCGCGGTTTCGTCTTCGGCAGGACCGACGGCGGCCGAACGGCGATTGTTCCTCGGCAGCTTCATGGCGCTCGTCACGACGGCCTTCGGGTTCATCGTGCGCGCGATGTTGATGGACGAATGGGGGGTGCAGTTCGCGCTGACGGAGACGCAGAAGGGGCAGATCTTCGCGGCGGGTCTGTGGCCCTTCGCGATCAGCATCGTGCTCTTCAGCCTGGTGATCGATCGCATCGGCTACGGGCGGGCGATGGTCTTTGCGTTCGCGTGCCATGCGACTTCGGTCGTGCTCACGGTCACGGCGAAGACGGGCGAGCAGCTGTACTGGGGGATGTTCATCGTCGCACTGGGCAACGGCACGGTCGAAGCCGTGGCGAACCCGGTCGTGGCGACGATCTTCAAGCGCGACAAGACCAAGTGGCTCAACATGCTGCACGCGGGATGGCCGGGCGGTCTCGTGCTCGGCGGACTGCTCGCGATCGCGCTGGGGCACATCGATTGGCGCTGGAAGATCGGATTGATCTCCATTCCGGCGGTGCTGTACGCGCTGATCCTGCTCGGGCAGAGGTTCCCGGTGCACGAGCGCGTCGAGGCCGGGGTTTCGTATCTCGAGATGCTGCGCGAGATGGGAGCGCTCGGCGCGCTGGTCGTCGTCTCGATGATCCTGCTCGAGCTCGGGCGCGTCTTCGGCTGGAGCACGACGACGAGCTGGATCGCGGCGCTCGTGATCTCGGGTGGCTTCGGGCTCGCGGTGCGCGGGATCGGTCAGCCGATCTTCGTCATCCTGCTCTTGATCATGATCCCGCTGGCGACCACGGAGCTCGGGACGGACAGCTGGATCACGTCGTTGATGACCGACGAGATGAAGTCGCTCGACCTCGATCCGGGGTGGGTGCTGATCTACACCGCGTTCATCATGATGGTGCTGCGCTTCTGCGCCGGCGGGATCGTGCACCGCTTGTCGCCATTGGGCTTGCTCGCGACGAGCAGTCTCGTCGCGGCGGTCGGGCTCTTCCTCCTCTCGAGCACCGCGGGCGTGATGGTCTTCGTCGCGGCGACGGTGTATGGCGTCGGGAAGACGTTCTTCTGGCCCACGATGCTCGGGATCGTCTCGGAGCGGTTCCCGAAGGGTGGTGCGTTGACGCTCAATGCAACGGGCGGCGTCGGAATGATCGGCGCGGGATTGGTCGGTGCCGTGCTGCTCGGCTTCTTCCAGGACACGACGACGAGCGCGAAGCTCGCCCACGATGCTCCCGCCCTGCACGCGCGCGTGGTCGAGGTGAAACAGAGTGTGTTCGGCAGCTACGAAGCGATCGACAAGGAGCGCGAGAAGGAGCTCGGCGAAGCGGACAAGGCGCAGATCGCGGCGATCACGAAGCTGTCGCAGAAGTCCGCGTTGTCGAAGGTGGCTTGGGTGCCCGTCGGGATGTTCGTCTGCTACGTGCTCCTCGCGCTCTACTTCCGCATGCGCGGCGGATATCGCGCCCAGGTTCTGACTCGCGAGAGCGATTGACGCGAGTCCCTCTGATTAACAAGCCCCGCACGTTCATTGGCGGCCGCTGCGGCCGCCGATGAACGTGTGGTGCGCCTGGCAGGCACAACAGACAGGAGGTGAAAGTCCAGACCTGGGGCCCTGACGCAGGGAACCCAACACCGAAGCGACAAGGGCATCGACCCGGAGCACCGGGAGCTAGCCGAGAGCGGTGGCTGCACGCATCGCT
>JBGATX010000130.1:0-15381 GCA_044228975.1 Planctomycetota bacterium
TGCTCGCCGGTCCCGACGGCCTCGTGATCGACGCCGACTCCGTCGCGCGCGAGGTGCTCGAGGAGCGCGACGTGGTCGAAGAGCTGCGCGCGCGCTTCGGAGACTCGATCGTGCGCGAGGATGGTCGCGTCGATCGCGAGCGCCTCGCCGCGCGCGTCTTCGCGGAACCGAGCGAGCGTCGCGAACTCGAGGCTTTGACGCACCCGCGCATCCGTGACAGGATACGCACCACGTTGGAAGCTGCGCTCGCACGCGGCATCCCGCGGGTCGCGCTCGACGTGCCGCTGCTCGTCGAGAACGACGCGCAGCACGGGCTGCTCGCGCGCTGTGACGAATTGTGGTTCGTCGACGCGAGCCTGGAGTCCCGCGACGCGCGCGCGCAGGCTGCGCGAGGCTGGAAGGCCGGCGAAGTCGAGCGACGCGAGCGCGCGCAGGCTCCCTTGAACGCAAAGCGCGCGCTGGCGCACGTCGTGATCACGAACGAAGGAACCTTGGCGGATCTGCAACAGGCCGTGAATGCCGCGCTCGCGCGCAGAAGCGCCGGCGAAATCCGCCCCTAGTGGCGCGCGTGCGCCCCTAGATCATCGAGCTCTCCATCCCTTTCGACTCGCAGGCTCGCGCCGAGCCGACCGCGAGCCGGTCCATGACGGACCGGCCAACCGAGAAACGCCAACTGAACCAGACGATGGGCAAGAAGAACCGCTTCAAGAAGTTCAAGCACTTCCACAATCCCCAGCAGGGAGGAGGAGGCGGTGGTGGTGGCGGAGGAGGTGGAGGCGGAGGCATGCCGCCCTTCCGTCGCAGCGGCGGCGGCGGGACTGCGGTGCTCGAGCGCATCGAGATCGATGTCGCGGGCCTGCCCGCGGATCTCTCCGCCGAGCAGCTGAGCGAGCTCGAGGCGATCGCGCTCGCGCCGGCCAAGCGCACGAAACCCAAGCCCGTGCAGCATTCCGAGCTGCAGAAGAAGAACCTCTCCGAGCTCTTCGAGGTCGCCGACGAGGAGAAGGTCGATGCGGGCGAGCGTCGCAATCGTCGCGACCTGATCTGGGCCATCAGCGGCCAACGCCTGAAGAACCGCATCCCGGTGGTGGTCGACGGCGTGGTCGGCGTGCAGGACGGCCACTACTTCCTGCGCTCGCCGCACTACGACTACATGCCGTCGGCCGACGACGTCTTCATCCCGCCGTCGCTCGTGCAGCAGTACGCGCTCGCCACGGGCATGAGCGTCGTCGGGCGCCTGCGCGTGCCCAAGGAAGGCGAGAAGTACCTCGCGCTGCACGAGATCGACGTCATCGACCGCCACGATCCGGCGCTGGTCAAGACGCGCGCACCGTTCAAGGAGCTCACGCCGCTCTATCCCGACCAGCGCATCGTGCTCGAGGGCGCCAAGGACAACCCGCTCGAGATGCGCATCGTCGACCTGATCACGCCCATCGGGCGCGGCCAGCGCGGCCTGATCGTCGCGCCGCCGCGCACGGGCAAGACGATCCTGCTGCAGATGCTCGCCAACTCGATCGTGCACAACGCGCCCGATTGCCACCTGATCATCCTGCTCGTCGACGAGCGCCCGGAGGAAGTCACCGACTTCGAGCGCATGATCCCGGAGGGCAAGCGCGAGATCGTCAGCTCGACCTTCGACGAGTCGGCTGCGCGCCACCTGGCCGTGGCCGAGATGGTCATGCACAAGGCCAAATGCCTGGTCGAGGCCGGAGAGCACGTCGTGATCCTGCTCGACTCGATCACGCGCCTGGCGCGCGCCTCGAACGTCGAGGCGCCGAGCAACGGCAAGCTGCTCTCGGGCGGCATGGAAGCGAGCGCGCTGCAGTTCCCGAAGAAGTTCTTCGGCGCGGCGCGCAACATCGAGGGCGGCGGATCGCTGACCTGCCTCGCCACGGCGCTGATCGAGACCGGCTCGAAGATGGACGACCTGATCTTCGAGGAGTTCAAGGGCACCGGCAACATGGAGCTCGTGCTCGATCGCCGCCTCTCCGATCGCCGCATCTTCCCCGCCATCGACATCAACCGCTCGGGCACGCGCAAGGAAGAGCTGCTCTTCACGCCCGAGGAGATCAAGCGCATCTGGATGCTGCGCAAGGTGCTCAACGAGATGGATCCCGTGGAGGCGATGGAGATGCTCATCCAGAAGATGAAGAAGACCCGCGTCAACGGCGAGTTCTTGATGGGGATCGGCTGAGCGGAACGGCGGCGATGCCTACTTACTCCGACATCGAGCTCGAGCAGATCCTGGCGAGCCACGAGTCGGACCGTGCAGAGCTGAAGGAGTCGTTCAAGGGAAGCGCACCGACCACAGTTCGGGAGGCAGTGTGCGCGTTCGCGAACGACCTGCCGAACCACCGGCGCGCCGGAGTGGTGTTCGTTGGAGTTCGCGACGACGGAACGCCTAGCGGGTTGATCGTCACCGACGAGCTACTGCGGACGCTCGCGGACATCAAGACTGACGGCAACATCGTTCCGCCACCGACGCTGTTCGTCGAGCGACGTCGCCTGCGCGGTGTCGACGTGGCGATCATCACTGTCGAGCCGGCCGATTCGCCGCCTGTGAGATACAACGGACGCGTACACGTCCGATTCGGTCCTCGCCGTGGACTTGCTACTGAGCAGGACGAGCGGATCCTCAATGAGCGCCGACGACACCGTCACCGGCCTTACGACGTGCAGCCGATGATGGGCGCAGCTCTCGCGGACCTGGACCGGCAACGGTTCGAGGCTGAGTACCTGCCCGCGGCGTTCGCAACCGACATCCTCGCGGCCAACGAGCGGACCTACGAGCAGCGCCTCGCCGCGACGAAGATGATTGTGGCGTCGGACGCACCGACGCCGACCGTGTTGGGGGTGCTCGTGCTGGGACAGCGCACACGCGACTTTCTGCCGGGTGCGTACGTCCAGTTCCTGCGCATCGCAGGTGCCCTGCTGAGCGATCCGATCGTCGACGAGCAGTCGATTGACGGCACCGTGGCGGATGTCCTTCGGCGAACACACGACAAGCTCCTCGCCCACAATCGCACCGAGGTGGATCTGGGCGGCGGTCCCGTGGAGCGGCGGATGAGCACCTACCCGCAATCCGCGCTGGTGCAACTGCTCGCGAACGCGCTGTTGCACCGCACCTACGAAGCCACAAACTCCCCTGTGCGCTTCACCTGGTACGACGACCGCATCGAGATCACGAGTCCCGGCGGACCGTACGGCACGGTGACCTCTGCGAACTTCGGCGAGCCCGGCATCGCGGACTACCGCAACCCGAACCTCGCCGAAGCGCTTCGAGTGCTAGGGTTCGTCCAACGCTTCGGCGTGGGGATCGCGACCGCTCGCAAGGCCCTGTCAGACGCGGGCCATCCACCTCCGCAGTTCGTCGTCGAGCCCACGCACGTCGGTGTCGTTGTCCGAGGACGATCGCGATGAATACGGTTTCGTTCTTCAACAACAAGGGCGGCGTGGGGAAGACGTCTCTCGTCTACCACCTCGCTTGGATGTACGCCGAACTCGGTCTCCAAGTCGTCGCCGCAGACTTCGATCCCCAAGCCAACTTGACAAGCATGTTCGTCGGGGAAGAGCGGCTCGAGCAGCTCTGGGGTACTTCCGATCGCCGTCAAACGGTGTTCGGCGCCATGAGTCCGTTGCTCCAGGGAACGGGTGATCTGGGCGATCCGCACGTCGAGCACGTGTGCGGAGGAATCGGGCTAATTGTCGGTGATCTCGCGCTCGCGTCCTCGGAGGACGAACTCAACAGCCAGTGGCCCAACGCGATGGACCGCAAGGAGCGCGCATTCCGAGTACTCTCAAGCTTCTGGCGCATCGCCGAACGAGCGGCACAGGTCCGGGGAGCATCGTTGGTCTTGATCGACGTCGGCCCGAACCTCGGCGCGATCAATCGCGCCGCGCTGATCGCCTCAGAACACGTCGTGATCCCGCTGGCGCCGGACCTGTACTCGCTCCAGGGCTTGACGAACCTGGGGCCGACGCTGCGCGCATGGCGCGAGGAATGGCGAGAGCGAAGGGAGCGCAATCCGGTTCCGCAACTCTCGCTACCGAGCGGGAGCATGTCGCCCGCCGGGTATGTCGTCATGCAGCACGCTGTCCGTCTCGACCGACCGGTGAAGGCGTATGACAAGTGGATGGCGCGAATTCCGGTGGAGTACCGCGAAAGCGTGCTCCGCGTGCCGGCGAAGCCCGGAGTCGCCGTGACTGACGACGAGAACTGCCTCGCCACGCTCAAGCACTATCGAAGCTTGATGCCCATGGCTCAGGAAGCGCGCAAGCCGATGTTCGCACTCAGGCCCGCCGATGGCGCGATCGGAGGCCATGCCAAGGCTGTGCAGGCTTGCCATGCGGACTTCCGAGCCCTCGCCATCGCGATCGCGCGACGCTGCGGAGTGCAGTTCGCAGAATCCTAGATCTCGGCCTTGGCGTGCGGCAGGTGCCGCCTTCAGCTCATCCACGCGCCGTTGTTCATGTCGAGGCTCGCGCCCGTGATGCCGCGGGCGTCGGGCGAGAGCAGCCAGGCGACGAGGCCGGCGACGTCCTCGGGCTGGCCCATGCGGCGCAGCGGGACGGACTCGAGCGCGATCTTCTTCGCTCCCGCTCGATCGGTGCCGATCGCGCGCGCCATGCTGTCGAGGCCTTCGAGCGCCATGTCGGTCTCGACCCAGCCGGGCAGCACGGCGTTCACCTGCACGTTGCGCGGCGCGAGCTCGTGCGCGAGCGCGCGCACGAGGCCGCACAGGCCCGCTTTGCTCGCGCAGTAGCCCGTGTAGCCGGGCACTCCCAGGCGCGCGAGGATCGAGGCGATCGCGACGAGGTGACGCGCGTGCGGACCGTCCTCGAGGTTGCGCTCCGCGGCGCGCAGGCACGCGTACGTGCCGCCGAGGTTCGTCGCGACGAGGTCGTCGAAGCGATCGCCCGCTCCCGCTGCCCCGGGTCCATTCGGGCCGCCGATCCCCGCGCAAGCGACGAGCGCGAAGAGCTGGCCGTGGAGAGCGCGCGCCTCGTCGAAGCTCGCGTCGACGTCGGTGCGCACGCGCACGTCGCACGCGCGCACGAAGCTCGCCGCTCCCCCGCGCTTCTCGATCTCGCGCGCCGTCGCGCGCAACGGCTCGCTGCGGCGCGCGAAGAGCGAGAGACGCGCGCCCTCGGAGGCGAGACGCAGCGCGATGGCGCGTCCGATGCCCGTTCCGGCTCCCGTGACCACGACGTGACGTCCGGCGAAGCGTGCGGTCGAGTTCGTCATGCGCGCATTCTGCCGTGGCGCCCGCTCGTGGCCAGCGGCGCACGCGTCTCGCCGGCCGCTTCCGGTCCTCCCGAAGGCCGGCTAGCGTCAGCCGCCTTCCTCCGCAGGTGAACCGGAGCCCAGACCATGCAAGCCACCCCCGTCGACCTCGCCGGTCGCGCGCCGATGCGCGCCGTCCTCCAGTCCGGTTACGGCTCGTTGGACGTGCTGCGCGTGGGCACATCGGCGCGCCCGCGCCCGTCGGACGGCGAAGTGATCCTTCGCGTCCACGCTGCGGGGGTCGCGCGCGGCGATTGGCACATGCTGACGGGCCGCCCTTACCTGATGCGCGTGATGGGCTTTGGCTTCCTCGGGCCGAAGAGCCCCATCCCGGGATTCGATGTCGCCGGCACGGTCGTCGAGGTCGGCAGCAAGGTGACACGCTTCGCCGTCGGCGACGAGGTGTTCGGCATAGCGCGCGGCGCGTTCGCCGAGTACGCCGCAGCGCGGGAGGCCAAGCTCGCGCGCAAGCCCGGAGGCGTTTCGTTCGAGGACGCCGCGGTGTCCGCAGTCTCGGGCATCACCGCGCTGCAAGCGCTCCGCGACGCGGGCCACCTCGTGCCGGGCCAGCGCGTGCTCGTCGTCGGTGCCTCCGGCGGCGTCGGCTCGTTTGCCGTGCAGCTCGCGCGCGCGATGGGCGCCGCGGTTGGCGGTGTCTGCAGCGCTGCGAAGCTCGAGCTCGTCCGCACTCTCGGCGCGCGCGAAGTGTTCGACTATGCGAAGGCCGACTTCACCGACGGCACGCGGCACTGGGACCTCGTGCTCGACGTCGGAGGCAACACGCCGCTCGCGCGACTGCGCCGGACGATGACGCCGAGCGGTCGACTCGTCTTCGTGGGAGGCGAGAACGGCGGCGACTGGACCGCCGGCTTCGGCCGCCCGCTCGGCGCGATGCTCCTCGGCCTCTTCGTCGAGCAGAGCTTCGCGATGCACGCGACCCGCGAGGTCGCCGAGGACATCGAGCGCATCGCCGCACACCTCGAAAGCGGTGCGCTGAAGCCGCCGATCGATCGCCGCATCGGTCTCGACGGCGTGAGCGAAGCGCTGCGCGACCTCGAGGCGGGCCTCGTGCGCGGAAAAGTCGTCGTGGTCGTGACGTGACGTGACGGAACGCGGAGAACCGCACCCAGACCTGCTCACCGAATGGGTTCGGTCGCTTGCCGAGACTTCCGAGCTTCGTCGTCGTCTCTCGCAGCGCCATTCGCTGGTGCCGCAGCGCCGGCAGGAAACCTGACGAGAAGAGCTGAGAGCCTGTGAAGAAATCGAGGACGCCCGTCACGCTTGCCCAGAAGCGCCCCGGCTGCGTTGCGACTCCTCCGAGTATTGCTGGCGAATACGCGTCGTCGTCGCGCCTTGCCGGAACGCTTCTGGACAACCCTGCCGGGCATCCCCGATTTCTTCACAGGCTCTGAGCCCGTCACGGTTCCGAAGCGGAGCAGCGCGCGACACCACGGCGGCCGGAGCTCGCGGCCTCTCGCGGTGCTGCGCGAGCGAACGCGTTTCGCGTGCGCGGTCCCCACGTTCGAGTGCGAAGAGACTTCCGCCCATGAGCACGCGCACGAGCCCGCGGCGCCTCCACCGAGCGAGCCTGCGCGCTCGCGCACGGCGCGAGCCCGATCGCAGGCCCCGGATCCGCACCGAACGTGCGTTTTGCGATTTCCTTCAAGCCCACGGACAGCGCCCTCCGAAGACTGCGACTGACCGAGGGCAGTCGGTCGGTTCGGAGGTTGACGTGGCAGGATCGTGGACAGGGAAGAAATGCGCCAACGGCGCCGGTCGGTCGGGCTTCACGCTGATCGAGGTCTCGCTGGCGATGACGGTGCTGCTCGTGGCGATGCTCGCCACGACGGCGACCACGTTGCGAGCGCACTCGTTGCGACGCACGAATCGAGAGCGCGTGCAGGCGCAGAACGCCGTGCGCGGCGCGGCGGAGCGCTTGCAGTCGCTCGCGTCGAGCTCGATCGACGATCCCGCGGGCTGGAGCACCGCGATGATCAACGCCGTCGCCGCCAACGGCGAGGTCGCGCCGACCTTCGACGTGCCCGAGCTCACCGCGCAGGCCGGCCAGGCCACGGTCGGCACGATCACGCTCGTCACCGACGAGACGCGCACGGATGCGGCACTGGGTTGCCAGCTCGGCATGCCGCGCGACCTCGACGGCGACGGACTGGCGACGAACACGAACGTCACCGGCACCGCGCTGCTCGTCCCGGCGATCGTGCGCGCGCGCTGGCACGGCTCGCGCGGCGACCAGACGATCACTCACGGCTTCTATCTCTCGCGCTTCTAGGAGGACGACGATGACGAATCTCTCGAACTCGCGGCGCTCGCGCCGCGGCGGCTTCACGCTGATCGAGGTGCTCATCGCCGGCACGATCCTCTCGATCGTGCTCCTGACGAGCTACGGCATGCTGCAGCACGACGCGACGCTCTCGCGCTCGACGCTGGGCATCAGCGTGGCGGAGACGCGCTGCCAGACGATGATCTTCGAGCTCGAGCGCGAGCTCGCCGACGCGCGCGGCGCCTCGCCGATCGCGGTCGCGACGCAGACGATGGCGTCGGGACAGACGCAGTTGCAGGTCGGCTCGACGCTCGGCTTCCCGCCCAGCGGCCTCTTGCTGATCGATCGCGGCTCGGCGCAGGCCGAACGCGTGCGCTACGGCGCGATCAACGACACGAACTTCCTCGCCGTGACGCGCGCGCAGCAGTGCACGAACGCCGTGGCGCACGGCAACGGCGTCGAGGTGCTCTGGGGCGGGCTCGCGCAGCCGATCGAGCTGCAGGTCAATCCGCCGGCGAGCCTCTTCGACGGCCGCGCGCGCGTCGCCGGCAAGACGGTGTTCTTCCGCGGCGACGGCACGGGGTTCAGCTACCGCGTGCCGACGGATCCGGCCGGCGGACGCGACTTCATCGACGGCGACGAGCTGCGCTGGGGAGCGACGGTGCGCGGCACGCCCACGCTCGACGGCTGGTTCGCGCTCGTCTTCGAGCCGAAGGACACGATCGACGAAGCCGGCTGCGGCACCGACCTCAACAACGACGGCGACTTCAACGACGTGTTCGACGTCGGACAGATCCGCCGCAGGTCGTGGAACAGCGCGACGCCGGGTGCAGCGGGCGACGATCTCGGCGTGGGACCGACGGTCGTGATCCAGGAACGCTGCCGCTACGGGCGCGATCTCGACGGCGACGGCTTCGACGATCCGATGTTCCTGTGGGACGCGACGCGGCGCCAGCTCTCGATCCGCATCTTCGTGCTGGGTCAGGCGGACCGCAGCCAGCCGATCGTCCGCAAGCTGGAATCGACCATCTTTCTGCGCAACGTCGCGGAGAGCTGAGACAGAGGGGCGCGGCCTGGCACGCCGCGCGGCGCAAGGGAGCAGCAGCACGCACGGTGTTGTTGCGCACGCACGGGAGAGACTCGGGGGGAACCAAATGATGAAACGACTCCAGACAGTGACCGGCTCGCGGCATTGGCGCCGCGCGCGCGCAGCGGCGAACCGCCGGCGCGGATCGGCCTTGATTTCGGCCTTGATCCTGCTTTCGATGCTCACGATGCTCGGCCTGTCGATGCTGAGCTCGGGCGTGAGCGGCACGCGCGCCGTGGTGAGCCAGGCGGACGAGCACCGCTTGACGAGCTCGGTCGAGAGCGTCGCGGCGCTCGCCGCGCAGAACGTGTGGGCCGGCTACCTGCAATCGCAGGGCGGCGCGGCCGGATCGATCGACAGCGTGCGCACGTACCTCGACGGCCTGAACCTGACGCACACCGCGGGCAGCGGCGCGCCGGCGGTCGGGCAAGGTGCCGACTGGCTCGCGCGCGTGAACCTGCCGGGCGCCAACGGAGCGCGCGAGTTCGGCGACGTGACCGTCGACGGCGTGCGCGTGCTGCGTCGCGACGAAGGCGAGTCGACGCGGCTCTACGTCACCGTGCAGGCGACGACCAAGCGCGGGCAAGGGCTGGTGAACGACCCGCTCTCGCGCTCGGTGCAGATCGTCTACTCGATCGAACCGCGCCCGTTCGAGGGCTTCGACTACGGCGTGCTGGCGAACAACGTCAGCTGCGTCTTCTGCCACACCGTGATCGACTCGGCCGAGCGCTACTGGAACACGGATCCGAACGACTTCGGCTCGTTCCACAAGGTCAAGGTCGGCACGCTCGAGACCTTGCAGCTGCGCAACGACCTGCGCGCGGGCGTCACCGACTGGGACGCGGACACGCGCATCGCCGGCTCGCTCTACGTGCGCGGTCACGCCACGAACCAGGCCGGCAATCCGATCGCGAGCTGGGGCGCGCAATCCGCGCGGCCCTGCATCACGAACGCGAACGGCCAGATGCTCGAGGACGACACCGGCGCGCTCTCGTGGGGTCCGTTCAGCCCGGCGGGAGATCCGCCGGTGGCGGGCGAGAACCTCTACCTCAACTATCCGACCAACTACAACGAGATGGTCGACGGCAACCTGCCGACGGCGTTCCCGCCGCCGTTCCCGGACAACGGCGGCATCGACCCCGTGACGAACACGCGCACGAGCGCCGGCACGGGCAACCGCCAGTGCGATCCGAACGAGTTCTACGCCTCGGCGCGCAACGCCGAAGGCTCGATCAGCTCGGGCATGATCAGCGTCACGGATCCGGCGAATCCGATCGACAGCGACGCGGAGTACACGACCGCGTTCGTCACCGGCAACCAGGCGAGCCTCGCGTCGAGCACGACCGGCAACGTCGTGCTGCGCGGCACGCGGGACAATCCGATCGTGATCAACGGCACGGTCGCGATCGACGGCGACGTCGTGATCCAGGGCTACATCAAGGGCGCGGGCTCGATCCTCGCGCGCGGCAACATCTACGTGCCGATGGACCTGCAGTACCTCGACGGACAGGTCGTCCTCGAGGGTGACGACCCCGAGCATCCGACGGGTGCGCGCACGTTCGGCGTCGCGCAGGACGGCACGCGCAACGTGCTCGGCCTGACCTGCGGCGGCAACATGCTCATCGGCGACTACCTGCAGCCCGCGGCGGGCTACGAGCCCGGCCCGAACGACATCATCACGGGCAATCCCGACAGCCCGTTCAACTTCACGCTGGGCCAGATCTCGCTGTTCAACCGCACGGAGTGGGCGCACACGCAGGAGTTCCTGCCCGGGCCCGCCTCCGTGCTCGACGATCCGAACACGTGGGTGCCGAATCCGAACTACGTCGCCGGATACATGCCGCGCTACTACCAGTTCGGGCCCGGCGACGTGATCCCGATCTTCAACCTCGGCGATCTGCGCTTCAATCCGGCCACGGGCACGTGGATCGGCGCCGAGGTGCCGACGGCGTGGGACGACTCGATGCTGACGATGGTCGATCCGCACGACACGAGCAACCCGCTCCTCTACGACCCGGACACGGGCGTGGCGCGAGCGACCGTGCTCTCCGTGACGCCGTCTTCGGGGTGGATCACCGACGAGCTGCAGGAGCGCGCGATCGAGGCCTACCGCGCCGAACATCCGGAAGGATCGCCGGTGCACATCGACGGGCTGCTCTACACCAACAACGCGATCTTCGGCATCGTGAACCGCCACGACCCGTCGCACGGGGCGCTCGAGATCAACGGCGCGCTCGTGTGCGCGGACCTCGGACTGCTCGCTCCCGGCCGTCGCGCCGTCTCCGGCACGCCGATGCGCGATCGCGTGCCGGGCTCGCCGTACCAGGTCGGCCTGCGCGTCAACTACGACAAGCGCACGAAGGAGATGCTCAACGTCTCCAATCCGTTCCAGGTGACGATCAAGCGCACACTGTGGAACCCGACGGCCAGCGTGCTCTGAGCTGATTTCACCGCGTGTCTCGCACGACGGCCGTCCGGGTCATCCCGGGCGGCCGTCGAGCATTTCCATCGTCGTCGCACGCTGCGACGCTGCGCGGCGAGCGCTGGCGGACGCGCCGAACGCACGAAGTGAGAGAATCCCGGCGGCGCGAGCGTGCGGCGATGTCGTGGCCGCCCGTGTCGCTTGCGCACGCCGCGTCTCTCGCGCGCGTGGATCCGCTCGGCCGGGCGTGCGCTCGCTCGCGAGGCGCGCGGACTCGCCGCCCTTCACGCACTCGCAGCGACGCTCGAGCTCCGCGCCGATCGAATCGCGCGTGCCCGGTGCGCACCGGAACACGGGTTGCCTTGGGCGTCGCGCTCCCCGCTCATGCCTGCGCGTGCGGCGCCGCCGCCGAGCCGGACGAGCGTGCCTTCCTGATTCGATCCAAGGGCCAACTCATGCTGACGCTCCGTTCCACGTCCGTCTCCTTCGTCATCACCACCGTCCTGCTCGCCTCACAGGCGCGAGCACAAGTCGACTTCGTCGTCCCCGCCGGACAGACGCTCGTCTACGACACCCTTCATGGTCCGATCCAGGCGCGCAACGTGATCATCGAGCCGGGGGCCGTGTTGCGCGTTCTCGCGCCGGCCGATCCGTTGCGGATCCGCGCGGACGAGACGATCCGCATCGACGGCACGCTCGATCTCTCCGGAGCCGACGGACGCGTCGTCGTCTACTTCGGCGTCGGTGCGATCCAGGTGCCCGGAGGACTCGGCGGGCCCGGCAGCAACCGCGGCGGAGCGGGCAACCCGAACACGACCACGTGGAGCAGCCGCGGAGGTCCGAGCCTC
Source organism: Planctomycetota bacterium (assembly GCA_044228975.1). Lineage (GTDB taxonomy): Bacteria > Planctomycetota > UBA1135 > UBA1135 > JADJNY01. Next base: position 11,923 of record JBGATX010000130.1, read on the forward strand.
ACGAATTTCGGCGTGCTGACGGCGTTCGCGGCGCTGGGCGGCGAGAGTGGACTCGGTCCGAACAATGACGAATGGCGCCGGCCCGGCGGCGGCGGCGGCGGAGCGCTCGGCCCCGATGAAGCGCTCCCCTTTCCGCCGACCGCGATCCAGAACGTCGGTCGCATCGCGTTCGACGGTCGCGACGGTTCGCCCAACGCTCTCGGCGCCGAATCCCTGCTGAATCTCCCGCGCGGCGGGAGCAAGTCCCTGATCCCGTTCGTCGACGGCATCCCGTCGAACGACTTCTTCGGGCACATGCGCGATCCGGTCAGCGGCATGGTGATCACGGGCGAGCTGGTCGCGCCCGAAGGCGGACGCGGTGGCGGCGCCGGTGGCAATGCGATCAGGGGCTCGACCTATCCGCCGCCGACGCCGTGGACCCAGACCAGCGAAGAGGTCGGCGGCGGCGGTGGTGGTGGCGGCGGCCTGGGGATCTTGATCGCGCCGCGCATCGAGATCGGCATGAGCGGACACGTCGTGGCCAACGGCGGACGCGGCGGTGAGGGTCAGAACACGAACGGTCTGAACCGCATCGGTGGCGCGGGCGGTGGAGGCTCGGGCGGGATGCTGATCCTGCAGGCGCGCGTGATCAACCTCTCGCAAGCGCTGCCGGGTGCGCTCAGCGCGCTGGGCGGTCGCGGCGGCCGCGGTGCGAACAACGTGTTCGACGTGATGGGCGCCGGCGGCAACGGCGGACCGGGCTTGATCCAATTGCACGTGCCGCTGAATCCCAACGCGCTCCTGCTCCCGAGCGGCGTGAGCCTGTCGCAGCTCTCGGCGCCGACGGCGAAGGTGCTGTTGCCTGAACCGGGGCTCTGAGCGCGGAGCTCACGCCCGCGGAGCGAACGGGCGCACGCTCGCGACCGGACGCGACGGGACCGCTCAGGCGCGCCCGACGCGTTCGGCCGCGCTGAGTTCGATTCCGCGCGAGAACTCGCGACATGGGACGGGCCCGGCCGCGTAGCGGCGCGCCCCTGGCGCGGCTGACGCCGGCGGAGCGCATGCACGCATCGAAGCCCGAATTCCTGGATCGATTCGGCGCCGGCCGGCATGAGACCGCCACGCGCATGCTCCACCCTCAGCCCGAGAACCAGCTCGAATCCCTGCTCTCCCAGGCCGGGTGGATCCGCGCCCTCGCGCGCGAGCTCGTCGCCGACCCGGACCTCGTCGACGAGATCGAGCAGCGCACGCTGCTCGCCGGGATCGGCCGCGCGCCGAGCGAGGGTGTCGCTCTGCGGTCCTGGCTCGCGCGCGTCGTGCGCAACTTCGCGCGCCAGGCGCTGCGCGCGGCAAGCCGGCGGGCGCGGCACGAGGAGCTCGCGGCGCGTCGCGAGTCCCAGCCCTCGGCGAGCGAGCTCGTGGAGCGCGCCGCCGTGCAACGCGCGCTCGTCGACGCCGTCATGGCGTTGCGCGAGGAGCTCGTGGAGCGCGCCGCCGTGCACCGCGCGCTCGTCGACGCCGTCATGGCGTTGCGCGAGCCCTACCGCACCACCGTCCTGCTGCGCTTCTACGAAGGCATGCCGCCGCGCGCGGTCGCGTCGCGCCTGGGCGTGCCGGTCGACACGGTGCGCACGCGCACGGCCCGCGCGCTCGCGCAGCTGCGCGAACGGCTCGACGCTCACCACGCCGGCGCGCGCGGAGCCTGGCTCAGCGCGCTCGTGCCGCTCCTCCCCTCCCCGGCCCCGAACTGGATCGCTCCCGCACTGCTCATGAACACGAAGCTCAAGCTCGCGGCCGCCGCGCTCGTCGCGCTCGGCATCGCCACCTACGTCGCGACACGCGAGAGCGCTGGGCCAGCGACGCTCGCGATCTCCAACGAAGCGCCCGTTGGCGCGTCGCCGAAGGAAGCGCGGGAGCGCGCGACGCCTGCGTCGATCGCCGCACCCGCGTCCGAGTCTCGCGAGGTCGAGGGCGCAGCCGCTGAGACGCCGGCTCCCGAGGCGCATCCTGCACTCGCGAACCCGCTCGAGCGTCGCGGGCGGGTCCTCGACGCGACGGGTCGCCCGCTCGCGGGCGTGCACGTCGGCTGGGGCGAGCCGCGCTCGAGCGGGAAGCGAGAAGCGCTCGCCGTGAGCGGCGAGGACGGGAGCTTCCGCTTCGTCGCGGCGCAGGGCACGACGCAGAACGCCGGAGCGAGGCTCGTCGCCTGCGAGAGCGGGTGGACGACGGTGCTCGCGGGCAACTACGGCAGCGCGGGCGGAGGTCCGGCGCGCGAGGCGATCCTCGTGCTCGCGCATCCGCGCGAGCTCGCAGGCAGCGTCGTCGACGAAGCCGGCGCGCCGCTCGCCGACGCGAGCATCGAGGTCACGCTCGACGAGGCCTTCCGCACGCGCCTGCGCGAGATCCTCGACACCTCGGCGACGATCGCGGTCCAGGCGCGCAGCGACGAGCGCGGCGAGTTCGCGCTCCACGAGCTCGCGGATCTCGCCGACTCGCACGTGCGCGTGCGCAAGAGCGGCTTCCTCGAGCTCGAGGCGCGCCTGATCGATCTGGCGCCGCGCACCGTGCTCACGCTCGTCGCGCCGCGCGAGGCGCAAGGCGTGCTGCGCGGCAAGGTCGTCGATCCCGGCGGAACGCCGCTCCCGAAAGCGCGCGTCGCATTCGGCATCGACACGAGCACGACGGACGAGCGCGGCGAGTTCGCGTTCCAGCTCGACGATCCGCGCTCGCTCGCGCGGCGTTTCGGCGTCGCGCCGGCGAACCTGAGCGCGTTGATGCGCGGCTACCGGCCGGCGTCGTTCGCGCCGCCGCTCGTCGAGGGCAAGCCGGCCTGGCCCGCGTACGTGACGCTGCAACTGGGCGCGCCCACGCTCGAGATCTCCGGTCGCGTGCTGGATCCCGAAGGCGCGCCGCTCGCCGGCGCCGCGGTGTGGCTCATGGACTCGACCTTCTTCGGCGGCGACGAGCGCGGACCTCTGCACGTCGAGAACCTGCTCGGCACGGGCGACGTGCGCGGCTGGAAACAGATCGAAACGGGAGCCGACGGGAGCTTCGTCATCGACGGTCTGCTCGAGCGCGATTACCACGTCGAAGCGCTCGACCGACGCACGCTGCAGCGCATCCAGGAAGGGCCGTTCCGCGCGGGCACGCGCGAGATCGAGCTGCGTTTTCCGCGCGGCGCGCTGCACCCGCGCGTCGCGGGCCGCATCGTCTCGCACCGCGGCGCGCCGGTCGCTGGCGCGCGCATCTTCCCGATGTGCGATGCCTTCCGGACGCGCGTGCAGGGCCGCATCGTCGGGACGTCGCACACGGCTCTCGAAGGGACGCGCAGCGACGCCGACGGACGCTTCGAGCTCGCGAACGTGCCCAAGGAGCTCGTCTACGTGCGCATCGAAGGCGACGACATCCTGCCGCTGGAATACTGCCGCGCGGGCGAGGGCGACGATCGCTTCGTGAGCGACGAGACGAGCCGGCTGCCCG
>JBGATX010000131.1:0-15743 GCA_044228975.1 Planctomycetota bacterium
CGCGCCGCTCCTGCGCTTCGACGTGCGCGAGCTCGAGCTCGAAGCCGACGCGCTCGACAAGGAGGGCGAGGTCGCGCGCCTCGACGAGCGCAGCTCCTTCGCCGCCCGCGATCCGTCGGCCGCGGCGAGAGCGCGCGCCCGCGGGGCCGAACTCTCGGCGCGCGTCGACGGCTTGCGCCAGCGCGTCGCGCTCGCGACGGTCCGCGCGCCGTTCGACGGCTGGGTGCTGCGCGGCGATCTCATGCAGCGCGTCGGCAGCGTCCTGCGCCAGGGCGAGCCGCTGCTCGAGCTCGCGCCCGACGCGCGCCTGGTCTTCGAGCTCGATCTCGCCGAGAGCCGCGTGCGCGACGTGGCCGTGGGCGAGGTGGCGCGCTTCACGCCGTTCGCGCGGCCGGAGCACGAGGAAGTGCTGTGCATCACGCGCATCGCGCCGTCGGCGACGCTGCGCGAGGGCCGCAACGTCTTCGTCGTCGAGGCCGCCACGCAGGAGCCTTCGGACTGGCTGCGACCGGGCATGGAAGGCGTCGCGGCGGTCGAGATCGGCGAGCGGCCGGTGTGGTGGCTCTTCTCGCACCAGGCGCTCGACTGGCTGCGCGTGCACTTGTGCACATGAGCGCGCCGAACGAGCGCTCTCCCCCCCCGCCGGCGCCTGCCGCCGGCGCGCCGACGACCGCGCCCGCGGCGCAAGCCGGTGCGGCGCCGCCTGCGACCGCAGGCCCGTCGCTCGCGGCGCGCTTGCGCGACGTGCGCGTGGGACTGCGCTCGGACCTCGAGACGACGCGCCACGTCTTCCGCGGCGAGGTCGCGTACGTGCTGCGCGATCCGCTGACGCTCGCGAGCCATCGCCTGGGCGTGAACGAGTACGCGATCGCCGTGCGCCTCTCGGAGGAGCGCACGCTCGCGGCGGTGTTCGACGAGCTCGTGAGCTCGAAGGCGCTCGCGCGGGAGGACGAGGAGGAGTTCTACGCGTTCGTCTTCTCGCTGCACCGCCTCGCGTTCCTCGCGCTGCCCTTGAACGACGAGAAGCTGCTCTTCCGGCGCGCGCTGCAGCGCCGCGGCGCGCATCGCCGGCACCTGCTCACGGCCTGCTTCTACTATCCGATCCCCCTGTGGAACCCGGATCGCTTCCTCGAGCGCACGATCGCGCTCGCGCGGCCGCTGTGGACGCGCGCCGCCTTCGCCGTCTGGGCGCTCTTCGTCGGCACGGCGGGCTGGATCGTCGCGCACAACTGGACCGAGTTCCGCGCCCCGCTGGCGAACATCTTCGCCGGCGACAACCTGCCGCTCTTGTGGAGCACGTTGATCGTGCTCAAGATCTTCCACGAGTTCGGCCACGCCTACGCGTGCAAGCACTTCGGCGGGCTCGTGCCGCAGATGGGCGTGAACCTCGTCATGTTCACGCCCACGGCCTTCGTCGACGCGACCAGCTGCTGGACGTTCACGAATCGCTGGCACCGATTGGTCGTGTGCCTGGCGGGCATGTACGTCGAGCTCTTCCTCGCCGCGCTCGCCGTGGGCGTGTGGAGCGTGACGCCGCCGGGTCTCGTGCACTCGCTGGCGCACAACGCCGTGCTCCTCGCGAGCGTCGTCACGATCGCCTTCAACCTGAACCCGCTGATGCGCTACGACGGCTACCACGCGCTGTGCGACCTGACCGAGATCCCGAACCTGCGCGCGCGCGCGACGGACTACGCGACGGCGCTGCTCAAGCGCGTGCTGCTCGGCGTCCCGGTGGCGAACGCGCCCGCGGAGCGCCGGCTGCGCGCCTTCTTCCTCGGTTTCGGCGTCGGATGCACGATCTACCGCGTGCTGCTCGTCGTCGCGATCTGCACCGCGATCGCGCTGCGCTACTTCGACATCGGCGTCGCGCTGGCGGCCTTCTACGGCGGCGCGGAGCTCGTGCGCCTGGCGAAACGCGTGCTGCCGTGGTTGTGGAGCGCGAAGGAGACCGCGCTCGTGCGCTCGCGCGCCGTGGCGCTCTCCTTCTTCCTGTTCGGCCTGCTGCCGGTCGCCGTGCTCGCGTTGCCGCTGCCGCCGCGCGTGCTCGTCTCGGGCGTCGTCTCGCGCAACGTCGAGCGCAGCGTGTGCACCGAGGTCGACGGAGTCCTGGAGCAGGTGCTCGCGCGGGACGGCGAGCCGATCGAGACCGGCGCCGAGCTCGCGCGGCTCTCGGATCCGACGAGCGCGAGCGATCTCGCCGCGGCGAACGCGCGCGTGGTGCAGGCCGAGCTCGCGCTCGAGGCCGTGCGCCACGCCGATCCGAACAAGGCCGCGGCGCTCGAGCAGCGCCTGGCGTCCGCGCGCGAGGAGCTCGCCGACGTCGAACGCCGCGCGCGATCGCTGACGGTGCGGGTCCCCTTCTCGGGCGAGCTCGTGCACGGCGTGCGCGACCAGGACGTCGGCCGCTACCTGCCGCGCGGCAGCGAGCTCGGCTGGGTCGTCGGCGGACCGCTGTGCGTGCGCGCCCTGTGCTCGCAGGAGGACTGGAGCGGCTCGATGCCCGCCGTCGACGACGTGGTCGAGTTCCGCGCCGCGCCCTGGCCCGAGATCGTCCTGCGCGGACACGTGACGCGAGTGGTCCCGGCCAGCCAGCGCGAGCTCTCGCCGTCGCTCGCGGCGTTGACCCAGCTCGCCGGAGGCGAGATCGCCATCGATCCGACGAACCGCCAGGCGAGTCGCGCGCACTTCGAGCTCGTCTGCGTGCTCGACGATCCCGCGCCGGCCGGACTGCGTCCGGGAACCACCGGCACGTTGCGACTCGACGCTCCGATGGAGCGCGTCGCGAGCTTCGCGCGGCGCAAGTGGATCCTGTTCACGCAGCGCTTGCGCGGGAGCGGTTGACGACGCCGCGCCCGAGCGCACGAACTCCTTGGATGCTCCAGCGGCGGCCCGTAGGCTAGGCCGCCCCATGACGGAGCTGGCTCATCCCGATCGAGTGGCGAAGATCGCCGCGCTGCGACAGCGCGGCGGCGATCCTTATCCCGCGCGAGGCGTCGTCGCGCGTCCGATCGGCGAGGTGCTCGCCGGCATCGGCACGAGCGCGACACCCGGCGCGCTGGTCGGCGAGCGCGCGACGCTCGCCGGACGTCTCCTGCAGACGCGCGACTTCGGCAAGCTCATGTTCGCGCCCTTGCTCGATCGCAGCGGACGCATCCAGATCGGTTTCCAGCGCGATCGGCTCGCGGCGTGGTGGCCCGAGCGCAAGCTGCTCGACGGAGGCGACCTGATCGCGGTGCGCGGCGAGCTCGGCCACACGCAGAAGGGCGAGCCGACCTTGTGGGCGGAGGAAGTGACGCTGCTCTCCAAGGCCGTGGCCGCGCCGCCGGAGAAGTGGCACGGTCTCGTCGACAAGGAGCTGCGTTACCGCCGTCGCTACGTCGATCTCTGGGCGTCGGAAGGCGTGCTCGACGTCTTCGTCAAGCGCAGCAAGGTGCTCTCGACGATCCGTCGCTTCCTCGAGTCCGAGGGCTACCTCGAGGTCGAGACGCCGACCTTGCACCCGATCGCCGGCGGCGCGACCGCCCGGCCGTTCATCACGCATCACAACGCGCTCGACATGGAGCTCTTCCTGCGCATCGCGCCCGAGCTCTACCTGAAGCGACTGATCGTCGGCGGGCTCGAGCGCGTGTTCGAGGTCTCGCGCAACTTCCGCAACGAGGGTCTCTCGCCGCGCCACAACCCCGAGTTCACGATGCTCGAGCTCTACGAGGCCCAGGCGGACTACCGGCGCATGATGGAGCTCACCGAGCGCATGCTCGAGCTGTGCGCCAAGGCCGTGAACGGCACGACGAAGACGACGTTCCGCGGCAAGGACTACGACCTCGCCGCGCCGTTCCGTCGCGTGACCTACGCCGAGCTCTTCCAGCGCGTCGCGGGCTTCGCGCTGCATCCGCTCGACGAGGCAAAGCTGCTCGCGAAGGCGCGCGAGAAGGGCGTCAACCTCGAGGCGCACGGACCGAAGCCCTCGGGGTCGTCGTCCGCCGACGGCAGCGCCGAGCTGCGCCGCTGGAAGCTCGCCGACGCCGTCTTCGAGGCGTGCATCACCGACGAGCTCGAAGGCCCGATCTTCGTCACCGACTATCCCGTCGCGATCAGCCCGCTGGCGAAGAAGCAGCCGGGCAGCGACTGGCTCACGGAACGCTTCGAGGTCTACGTGGCGGGCATGGAGCTCGGCAACGCGTTCACCGAGCTCAACGATCCCGCGGAGCAGGCGCGGCGCTTCGAGGAGCAGGTCGCGAGCAAGGATCCCGAAGCGCCGGGTGTCGTCGACTGGGACTACGTGCAGGCGCTCGAGTACGGCATGCCGCCCACCGGCGGCCTGGGCATCGGCATCGATCGCCTCGTCATGGTCCTCACGAACCAGGACACGATCCGCGACGTGCTGCTCTTCCCGGCGATGAAGCCCGAGCAGCAGCAAGAGTCCGCGTCGGACGGCGCGCCGAAGCCGACGGAGAAGACCGTTACGGACCCCAGCCCGCGCTGACACGCCGCGCCGCGCATGTACCGATTCTTCCTCTCCTGGCGCTACCTGCTCGCGCGCAAGACGAACTGGATCGGCATCGTCGGCATCCTCGTCGGCGTCGGCGCGATGATCCTGATCATGTCGATCATGTCGGGCTTCCTCGGCGAGACGCGCGCCGCGGTGCGCGGCAGCCTGTCGGATCTCGTCATCGAGCCCGTCTTCCTTCCGCTGCCCGACGGCCGGCGCATTCCCGACGATCCGGCTCAGGCGCTCGAGGTCGTGCGCGCCGATCCGCGTGTCGACGCCGCGTGCGCCCAGCTCTCCTGGTTCGGGATGATCAAGCTCGACGGCAACGCCGACGCCGACATCTACCGCCAGATCGTCTCGAGCCCCGAGTTCGGCAAGCGCAGCGGCGTCGCCCTGGTCGGCATCGACGCGCAGGACTACTTGCGCACGACCGATCTCGGCGAAGCGCTGCGCCGTCCGCCGCCCAAGGATCGCGAGGACTCGCGCGTCGCCGATCCGACGCGGCCCTTCGACGAGCCGCCGGGCTACGTGCCGAGCGGCCGCCGTCTGACGCCCGTGCTCGTCGGCGAGCAGCTCGCCGACAGCTGGGGCCTGCGGCGCGGGCAGGAGTTCATGGTGATCACGTCGTCGCTGACGATGAGCGACGACTCTCGCCCGGATTCGATCCCGTTCAGCAACAAGCGCTTCGTCGTCGCCGGCACGTTCCGCTCGCAGGAGAACGAGCTCGACCTGGGCACGATCTTCTTCCCGCGCGAGGTGCTCGAGAGCTTCCTCGGCCACCGCGGCAGCTACAGCCAGATCCTCGTGCGCCTGAAGGACTACGCGAAGGACGGCCAGTCGGTGCGCGCCGATCTCGAGCGCGAGCTGCTCGCGCGCGGCCTGATCCGCGGCCACCTGCGCGACGAGCGCCAGGAAGTGAACACCTGGGAGGACTTCAAGGGCACACTGCTCGGCGCGATCGAGAACGAGCGCGTGCTCATGGCGATCATGCTCTCGCTCGTGCTGCTCGTCTCGGGCTTCACGATCTTCGCCATCCTCTCGATGATGGTCACCGAGAAGCGCCGCGACATCGGCATCCTCTCGGCCCTCGGCGCGACGCCGGGCGGCATCCAGTCGGTGTTCGTGCTGATCGCGTTCTGGGACGCGCTGCTCGGCGCGACGCTCGGCGCGGCGGCGGGCACCTACCTCGCCTTCCACATCGATCCGATCGAGCGCTGGCTCTCGGCCAAGCTCGGCGTGCAGATCTTCAACCGCAACGTCTACTTGTTCGACCACATCCCGGCCATCGTCGACCCGCGCGCGGTCGCGGGGATCGTGCTCTTCGCCTTCGTGTGCGCGCTCGCGTTCGCGTTCCTGCCCGCGTGGCGCGCGGGCCGGCTGCACCCCCTGGATGCGCTGCGTTATGAGTAGCGCCCTCACTCCGCCGCGCGCGAGCTCTCCGTCGCGCACCGAATCCGCCGTTCTGCGCGCACGAGCGGTGCGCAAGTCGTTCGAGATCGGCGAGCGCACGCTGACCGTGCTGCACGGCGTCGATCTCGAGCTGCAGCCGGGCGAGCTCGTCGCGCTCATGGGCGCCTCGGGTGCGGGGAAGTCGACCCTGCTGCACATCCTCGGCCTGCTGGAGTCCCCCACCGACGGCGAGGTGCTCATCGAGGGCCGGAGCGCGTGGAAGCTCTCGGTCGCCGAGCGCGCCGCGCTGCGCAACCAGAAGCTCGGCTTCGTGTTCCAGTTCTACCACCTGATCTCGGAGCTCGACGCGCTCGAGAACGTGCTCCTGCCCGCGATGATCCTGCACGGCCGCGGCGCGTATCGCGCGCGCGCCAAGGAGTACCGCGACCGGGCGCGCGCGATGCTCGTGGAGTTCGGCCTGGAAAAGCGCCTCGATCACCGTCCCGCGCAACTCTCCGGCGGCGAGCGTCAGCGCGTCGCCATCGCGCGCGCGTTGCTGCTCGATCCGCCGATCGTCATCGCCGACGAGCCGACGGGCAACCTCGACAGCGCGACGGGCGAGAAGGTGCTCGAGCTGCTGCTCGCCGAGCAGCGCCGGCGCTCGCTCTCGCTCCTGCTCGTCACGCACGACGAGCGCATCGCGCGCCGCTGCGAACGCATCGTGCACATGGAAGACGGCCGCGTGCGCGTGCCGCGCGAGTCCGACACCGCGGACTGAGCGCGATCGAGTCCGGCGAACTCGCGTTCGAACGAACGCGAGCCGGACGTCAGATCGTACCGCCCTCGTCGCCGTCGTCGGTGCGCTCGTCGAGCGAACGCGACGGCAGGACGTCCGACTCGAGGTTGCCGCGCCAACCCAGTCGCTCGCGCCAGCGCTGGTACGGATCGGCGTTGGGCCGCGCGAGCAGAGGCCACGGCACGGGATGGCGGCGCAGGCGCACGCTGTCGCCCTGCTGGATCGGGTAGAAGCCCTGGCCGTCGATGACGAGCGTCGTGACGCCGCTCGACTCCTCGACGCTGAGCTCGAGCTCCGTCTTCGCGTCGAGCACGATGGCGCGGTGCGAGAGCGCCTGCGGACAGATCGGCGTGACGACCAGCGCTTCCACCGACGGCGCGAGCAGCGGACCGCCGGCCGCGAGCGAGTACGCGGTCGAGCCCGCGGGCGTCGAGACGATCAAGCCGTCGGCGCGGTAGTCGGCGACCCACGTGCCGCCCGTCGAGAGCGAGAGCGTGAGCATGCCCTGGAACGCGCCGCGCGTGAGCACGACGTCGTTGAGCGCGCACGCGCGCACGTCCTGTCCGCGGTTGTCGTGGAAGCGCGCTTCGACGCGCATGCGAGGCTCGAGCACGAGGCGCCCGTCGAGCAGCTCCTCGAGCGCGTCGCGCCAGCTCGCGACCTCCGCCGCGGCGAGGAAGCCCACCCGGCCGAAGTTGATGCCCAGCGTCGGCACGGGCGCATCGCCGAACGCGCGCACGGCGCCGAGGATCGCGCCGTCGCCGCCCATGACGACGACCGCGTCGGGCGTGAAGGGCGTCTCGTCGCGCCGCGCGCGGCCCGCGCGCTGCTTGTAGAAGTCGCGCACGTCCTTCTCGACGCGCACGGACTCGACGCGCGCGCTCAGCCAGGGCTCGATCTCACGCAGGAGCTCGTGCACGTCCTCCTTGCGGCCGTCGGCGAGCAGCAGCACGCGCTGGATCTTCGACGCGCGCTTCGCGCGGCCCGCGAGAGCCGCGGCCTGCCCCGCGAGCGGAGCCCGGGTCGCGGCGGCGCGGCGCTTCGATCTCGGCGTGCGAGCCATCGTCAGACCAGGCTCGGCGCGAGCAGGTGCGCCAGCGCGCGCTCGACCCCGTCCGCGTCGAGGCCCACCTCGGCGAGCTGCTCGTCGCGCGTCGTCTTGTGCTCGACGTAGCGATCGGGGATCGCGAGCACGCGCACGCGCGCGGAGGCGTTGGGCATCTGGTTCCAGGCTTCGAGCACCGCCGAACCAAAGCCGCCCGCGCGCTGGTGCTCCTCGAGCGTCACGATCCAGCGGAACTGCTGCGCGTGGCGCGCGAGCAGCTCGACGTCGAGCGGCTTGGCGAAGCGCGCGTCGACGACGCCGTCTTTCGCGCCGCGCGCGCGCAGCCGTTCGGCGGCTTAGAGCGCCTGCTGCACGCGCGCGCCGTAGGCCCAGATCACGACGCCTTCGCCCTCCACGAGCACCTCGGCCTTGGCGGGCGTCATCTCCTGGCGCTCGCTGCGATGGATGCGCTCGTTGCTCGGCGCGTTGTCGCGCGGGAACCGCAACGCGAGAGGACCGTCGAGGCGCAGGCCGAGCTCGAGCATGCGCTCCATGTCGGTCGCGTCGCGCGGTGCACCGAGCACGAGGTTGGGCAGCGTGCGCAGGAACGCGATGTCGAAGACGCCGTTGTGCGTCGGTCCGTCCTGGCCGACCAGGCCGCCGCGATCGAGCGCGAGGATCACGGGCAGGTTCTGCAGCGCGATCTCCTGGAACACCTGGTCGTAGCCGCGCTGCAGGAAGGTCGAATAGATCGCGACGATCGGACGCAGTCCGCCCTTGGCCATCCCGGCCGCCATCGCGCAGGCGTGCTGCTCGGTGATGCCGGTGTCGTGGAAGCGCGCGGGGAAGCGTTCGGCGAAGGCGTCAAGGCCCGTGCCCGACGGCATCGCCGCGGTGATCGCGTGCACGCGCACGTCGCGCTCGGCGAGGCGCATGACGCTGTCGGCAAAAGCCTTGGTGAACGCGGGCCCGGTGCGCTGCGGCGCCGGCGGCGGTTGCGCGGGCGGGAGCTTGACCGCGTCCGCGCCCGTGTCCTTCGGACGCTCGGCACCCTTCACGCCGTGCACGCGCTCGGGATGCGTCGGCGCCTTGGGATGGCCCTTGCCCTTCTCGGTGATGCAGTGGATCAGCACGACGCCTTCGAGATGACGCGCGCGCTCGAAGTGCTCGACGAGCAGCTCGACGTCGTGGCCGTCGATCGGACCGATGTAGCGCACGCCGAGCTCCTCGAACACGTGCCCGGGGATCACGGCGTGGCGCACGACCTCGCCGATCTGGTCGAGCGTGCGATCGACCTTGCGCCCGATGACGGGCACGGCCGAGATCAGGTTCGACACTTCCTGGCCGACGCGCTGCACGAGCCGGTTGTTGCGGATGCGCGAGAGGTAGCGCGCCAGCGCGCCCACCGACTTCGAGATCGACCACTCGTTGTCGTTGAGCACGACGAGCAGCCGCTGGCCGCTCGCCGCGGCGTGGTTCAACGCCTCGAACGCGACGCCCGCGCCGAGCGCCGCGTCGCCGACGAGCGCCACCGCGTGCGGCGCATCCTTCTCGTTCGCATGCGCCTGCGCGAGACCGAGCGCGAGCGAGATCGCCGTGCCCGCGTGACCGGTGTGGAAGAGATCCCAATCCGATTCCTGCGGGTTGGTGAAGCCGCACAGGCCACCGGTCTGGCGCAAGCTCTCGAACCGCGCGCGGCGGCCGGTGAGGATCTTGTGCGGGTAGCCCTGGTGGCTGACGTCGAGCACGAGACGGTCGCGCCGGAAGTCGTAGACGTAGTGCAGCGCCGTCGTGAGCTCGACCACGCCCAGGTTCGAGCCCAGGTGCCCGCCCGTGCGCTGCACGGAATCGAGCAGGAAGGCGCGCATCTGCGCGCACACCTGCTTCAGATCCTCGACGCGCAGGCGCTTCAGGTCCTGGGGAGAATCGATCGACGGGAGCAACGCTGGCGACGCGGGGGCGTGCGGTTGGTTCATGGAGCGCTCGAGAGTGCCTTTCATGGTAGCGGCTCGAATCCCCCGCCGCCCGCGGTTCAGGCTCCGCGCGCGAGCAGCAGCTCGACCAGGGCCAGCGGCAGGTCCGCGCGCGCGGGTCCGAACGCTCGTGCCGCGTCGCTCGCGCGCGCGGAAAGGCGTTGCGCCTCGGAGCGCGCTCCCTCGAGGCCCAGCGCCGCGACGAGGCTCGGTTTCGCCTGGCGCGCGTCCTTGCCGGTCGTCTTGCCGAGCGCGCTCGTCGGGGCCGTGACGTCGAGCACGTCGTCGACGGCCTGGAAGCACAGTCCGAGCGCGCGTCCGAAGCTCGCCGCGAGCACGCGCTCCGAACTCGAAGCGCGCGCGCGAGCGGCGCCGAGCTCCAGCGCGGCCGCGAAGAGCGCCGCGGTCTTGCCCAGGTGCACGGCTTCGACTTGCGCGCGCGTGGGCGGACATCCAGCGAGTTCGAGGTCGAGCACTTGTCCGCCGACCATGCCCGCCGCGCCGGCGGCGCGCGCGAGCACGAGCGTTTCCTCGGCGCTCGCGTGCGGCGCGCGCGCGAGCACCTCGAAAGCGAGCGTGAGCAGAGCGTCTCCCGCGAGCACCGCGAGCGCGTCGCCGTAGACCTTGTGCACCGTCGGACGGCCTCGGCGCAGATCGTCGTCGTCCATGCACGGCAGGTCGTCGTGCACGAGGCTGTAGGTGTGCACGAGCTCCAGCGCGACGCACGCCTCGCGCGCCTCGAGTCGCGTTCCGCCGTTGAGCTCGCAGCCGAGCAGCACGAGCGCGGGACGCAGGCGCTTGCCGCCGCCGAGCACGGCGTAGCGCAGCGCGTGCGCGAGTCGCTCCGGAACGCCGGGCAAGCTCTCGAGCTCGCGTTCGAGCTCGCGCTGCGCGAACGTGCGGGCCTCCTCGAGCCAGATCGACGCCGTCTGCGACGTCGAGGTCATCCCGCGGCGGCTCCGGGTCCTGCGTCCGCCGGATGCGGCGTCAACGAGCCGTCGCTCGACAGCTCCTGGAAGCGCCGGCGGTGTTCCTCGAGCTCGCGCGCGAGCTCGCGCTGCAACGCGACGCCGGCTTGATAGCGCTCCATCGAGGCCTCGAGACCGAGCTCGCCGCTCTCGATCTCGAGCACGATCCGGTCGAGCTCCGCCAGACGCTCGTCGAAGCCCTTCTTGAGTGCGTTCGGCGCCGGTTCCTTGGCCTTCGACATGCGCGGCATCGTAGCTCGCGGCCGCGGGCGCCGCCTAGCGTCCGGCGCACGAAGCGCGCTGTTCCGTCGGACGCGCTGATCTGCTACTCAGTGCGCATGCGCCCGCGGACCCGTTCGTTCCTCGCGCCGATCGCTGTCGGCGCCCTGGGGCTGGCAGCCGGCCTGACCAGCCTCGCGTGCGGCGACGACAGTCAAACGCCGCGCACGGGAGCGGAGCTCTGGGTGCTGCAGGGTTGCATCACGTGTCACGGCAAGGACGCGCAAGGCACGCCCATCGCTCCGTCGTTGCACGGCGTGCAGACGCACTGGACGCGCGAGAGCCTGCTCGAGTACCTGCGCAATCCGCCGCTCTACATCCAGAAGGATGCGCGGCTCAAGGAGCAGAAGAAGGGCTACAGCCAGAACATGCCGGTGTACGGCATGCTTCCGCCCGCGCACCTCGAGGCGCTCGCCGATCACGTGCTCGCCTTGAAGTGAGCGCGCTCCGCGCGGGCGAAGGCTCGCCCCCCGAGCCGACGGTCGAACGGCGGCTCGCCCGGGCGCGCGGGAAGTTCGGAACGGCGCTGCGCGCCGATGAAGTCGCCGGGCGCGCGACGATGCCTGCGGCCGCGGGATCGACTCCAAGGAGTCGATCAGGTTAAGCCACGCCGACCCACAGGCCGTCGCCCAGGGGGCACGATCACGCTCGACGCGCTCCTCGCGCGCCATGGTTCTTTGAGCAGCGCACCGCGGGCGCGGGAAGTTGAACGGCGCGCTGCGCGTGCCGATGAAGTCGCGCCCGGGCGCGCGACGATGCCTGCGGCGCGCGGCGCTGGCGCGCCGGCCGCGGCCCAGTGGCTGGTGGATCGACCCAAGGAGTCGATCAGCGCTTCACGCCCACCCACAGTCCGTCGCCCAGCGGCACGATCACGCTCTCGACGCGCTCCTCGCGCGCCATGAGCTCGTTGAACGCGCGCACCGCGGGCGTCTCGCGGTCGCGCGGATGCTCGGCGAGCAGCTCGCCGAAGGCGAAGGCGTTGTCGACGAGCACGAGACCGCCGGGCCGCAGGAGCCGCAGCGACTCGCGCAGGTAGAGCGGATAGCTGACCTTGTCGGCATCGAGGAAAGCGGCGTCGAAGCTCGCGTCGGCGTAGCGCGGCAGGACCTCGCTCGCGCGTCCGACGACGACCTCGACGCGCGCGGCGACGTTCGCGCGCGCGATCCAGCGCCGCGCGAAGTCGGCGCGCGCGGGATCGAGCTCGAGCGTCACGAGCTCCCCGTCCGCGGGCAGCGCGCGCGCCATGGCGATCGCCGAGTAGCCGGCGAGCGTGCCGACCTCGAGCACGCGCTTCGCGCGCGCGGCGCGCAGCAGGATCGCCTGGAACGCGGCCTGCTCGGGCGCGATCCAGATCGCCGGGATGCCTTGCGCCTGCGCTTCCTTCTTCAACGCGCGCAGGAGCTCGTCGTCGCCGCGCGCGTGCGAGGCGATGTAGTCGGCGAGACGGGGATCGATGGCGTCACTCGTTTCGGACACGGTCAGCTCCTCGAACGGCGCGGGAGCACCAGCGGCGCGGACGCGCCGCTCGTCTCGTCCCAACGCGTGAACCAGAGTTCGCGACCGTAGACGGGCACGAGCACCTGCGGCGAGAGCACTTCCTCGAGCGGACCCGCGCGCACCAGACGGCCGCGCTGGAGCAGCGCGACGCGCGTCGCGTATTGCGAGGCGAGCACGAGGTCGTGCATGACGACGAGCACGGCGTGACCGGCGAGGGAGAGCTCCTTCAAGAGCTCGCACACGCCGATCTGGTGCTCGGGATCGAGGCTCGCGGTCGGCTCGTCGACGAGCAGCACGCGCGCTTCCTGCGCCAGGGCGCGCGCGAGCAGGACGCGCTGGCGCTGGCCGCCGGAGAGCTGGTGCAGGCCGCGCTCGGCGAACTCGAGCACGTCGCAGCGCTCCAGCGCGCGCTTCACGACCGCCAGGTCGCCTGCGCCGATCTGCGCCGGCCCGCGCACGTGCGCGTAGCGTCCGGTGAGCACGAAATCGCGCACGCGCACCTGCGGCACGATCGGGAGCGACTGCGGCAGCAGCGCGACGCGGCGCGCGCTCTCCCTGGGTTCCGTCGCACGCAGATCGAGGCCGTCGACGCTGACGCTGCCGGATTCCGGCGCGTCGAGGCCCGAGAGCAGGCGCAACAGCGTGCTCTTCCCCGATCCGTTCGGCCCGATGAGCGCCAGCCATTCACCCGACGCGAGCTCGAGCGAAACTCCGTCCACGGCGTGCGCCGTGCGCGGCCAGGCGTAGCGCAGGTCGCGCGCGACGAGCATCACGCCGCGCGCGGGAGCCTCGTGCGATGCGCTCATGCGCCGCTCGCGAGCGCTCGAGGGCCCCACTCGAACGCCACGGGAATCTCGACCGCCGGCGAAAGGCTCTTGTGCACCGGGCACGTGAACGCAGCGCGCTGCAGCGCCTCGCGCGCCGGCGCTTCGAGCGCGGCCGGCACGCGGATCGTGACTGCCAGGCGTCCGATGCGGCGCTCGGGATCGGCGACCATGCTCTTCTCGACGCGCACCGTCGCGCCGCCGAGATCCCACGCGTGGCGCCGCGCGACGATCGCCATGATCGAGAGCATGCACGTGCCGAGCGCCGTGGCGACGAGGTCGGTGGGCGAGAACGACTCCCCGCGCCCCTGGTTGTCGAGCGGCGGATCCGTGAAGAGCTGCGTGCCCGAGGGAGCGTGGCGCGCGCGACAGCGCAGGTCGCCTTCGTAGGCGATGTCGATCTGGACCATCGCCGCAGGATAGCAGCGCGGCTCGCGCCGCGCGTCGACCGAGTCGATCGCGAAGACCGCGCGGCTTCAGTGCGAGCGCGGCACGACTCGGCCGTCGACGATCGTGAGCTTGACGTGCAGCGCACCCAGTCCTTCGGTCGCCGCGCTCAACGGATCGCCGTCGAACACCGTCATGTCGGCCGAGAAGCCCGGCTGCAGGCGGCCGCGCACGCGCTCGTGGCGCGAAGCCCAGGCGGCGCCGCTGGTGAAGCCCAGGACGGATTCGGCCCCCGAGAGCGGCGCCATCGGCAGCCACTCGTCGCCCTGGAGACCAGGGGCGAGCAGCGGCGTGCGCACCGCGGCGAGCACGCGCAGCGGGTCGCAAGGGTGCTCCGGCGCACCGCTCCCGAACACCATGCCGCCGAGCTCCGGCGCCAGCATGCGCCACGCGCAGACACCGCGCATGCGGCGCTCGCCGAGCAGCGGCATGTATCCGGCGATCTCCGCCGCGAGCCCCGCCGGCTGCATCGACGGCACGATGCGCAGCGACGGGAAGCGCGGCCAGTCCTTGGTCGCCACGACGAGCGCGGACTCGATGCGCGGGCGCACGGCGACCATGTCGCCTTCCGACGCGGCGACGCGGTCGAGCACGTTCAACGCGAAGCGGTTCGCGCGATCGCCCTCCGCCTCGAACGCCGGTTGCAGACCATGGCGCACGACGGCCGAGACGCGCTGCACGAGCTCGTCCTCGCCGAGCAGCAGGCGCGCGCGGCACTGCGGGTCGTCGCTGTAGGGTTCGAGCAGCGCCGCGCGATGCAGATCGACGGAGCCGTCGAGGCGGAAGCGCACGCCGCACAGCTCGACGCGGCCGAAGACCTCGCGTGAATCGATCGCCGGCAGCGCGTCGGCGTTGAAGCCGAAGTTGCCGTCGAGGTAGCACAGGACGCGCACACCCAGCTCGCCGCGCGACGCGAGCTCGCGCAGGGCCTCGATCGTGTGGCGGCGCGTGCCCATGTCGTGGACGGAGGTCAGACCGGCCGCCGTGAGCTCGGCGATCACGCCCTTGAGCTGCTCGGCGTAGACCGAGGTCTCGAGCGGCGGCACGAGCTGGCGCACGAGCTCGATGGCGCCGTCGGTGAGCACCCCCGTGGCGTGCGCGTCGCCGTCCTCGATGATCTCGCCGCCCAGACCGCGCACCTCGACGCGCACGATGCCGTCGATCTTGGCCAGGATGAGCGCGGCCTGGTTCACGACCGCCGCGCGTCCGTCCTTGCGCAGCAGGAACACGGGATGATTCGGCGTGCGCGCGCTGAGCGGCGCGTGCGTCGGCAGGCCCTCGCCCTTCCAGTTCCGCTCGTCCCAGCCCCAGCCGAGCACCCACGCGCCGTCCTTCAGTCCCGTGGTCGCCTTGGCGACGAGCTCGATCATCTCCGCCGACGAGTGCGTCTGCGAGAGATCGAGCGCGCGGCGCGCGAAGGCGAGCTCCTCGAGGTTGAGGTGTCCGTCCTGGAAGCCGGGCAGCACGACGCCGCCGCCGAGGTCGATGCGCTCGGCGCCGGTCGCGTCGCCACGGCGCTGCAGGTCCGCGAGCTCGCCGACGGCGAGCACCCGTCCTTGCCGCACGAGCAGCGCGTGCACGCTCGTGCCCTTGCCGTCGTTCAGATGGAACGTGGCGTTGTGGAACAATTGGCTCGTCCCGCCCAGGGCGCGCAAGGGAAGGAGCGCGAGCGCCAGGGCGGCGAGCGGGAACAGCGTGGTTGCGTTGCGCACGAGGGAGGATCGACGAGCGGGGATGGACTCCTTCATCGAAGCTCGCGCGCTCGATCTGGAGTGCGGCGCGGGAATGATCTCCGGAGGCGCGGGTTCCAGAAGGTTTTTCGCGGGAGCGCGCGGCGCTAGAGTGCGCGGATGATCTCCTTGCGTGAACGCCGCGTGCTCGTCACCGGCGCCTCTTCCGGCATCGGCGCGGCGATCGCGCGGCGCGTGGCGCGCGGCGGTGCGATCGTGACGCTCGTCGCCCGGCGGCGCGAGCGGCTCGAGCTCGTCGCGCGCGATTGCCCGGGCTCGGACGTCGTCGCGCTCGACGTCTGCGAT
>JBGATX010000132.1:0-15447 GCA_044228975.1 Planctomycetota bacterium
CGCGCGACGGTCGCGAGCGATTCGCCGTCGGGGCTGAACTGGATCCACGCGACCGTGCGGCGCTCGTGGCCCGGGAGCTCGTAGAGCGTGCGGCCGCTCTCGAGCTCGACCACGCGCGCGCCGGGATCGTAGGACAGGCCCGCCAGGCGGCCGTCGGGCGAGATCGCAGCCGCGTGCATGCGTCCGGGCGCCTCGATCACGTGCGCGGGCTGCGGCTCGTGCGGCGAATGCTCGTCGAGATGGTAGATGCGCGCCGTCGCATCGGCGGAGACCGTCACGACCCACGAGAGATCCTCCGTGGTCGCCACCGCGCGCACCTCGAGCGCGTGACCGGCGAGGACGAAGAGCTCGCGCCCGCTCTGCGCGTCGAAGATGCGCGCCGTGCGATCGCTCGAGAGCTGCGGGGAGTTGTGCAGCGGCTCGGCCGAGCGCGTGACGATGCGCGTCCCGCGCGCGACGAAACGCGCTTCGCTCACCGGTCCGGAGTGACTGGTCAGGCGCAGCAGCTCCGCTCCGGTACCGGCGTCCCACACGCGCGCCGTGCCGTCGCGCGACGCCGTGACGACGCGCGTGCCGTCGGGCGAGAACTCCGCCCATTCGACGTCGAGCTCGTGCCCGCGCAGGGCGAGCGGCGCCGCCGCGGGATGCTCGAGGTCCCAGATCGAGACCTTGCCGTCGGCCGCCGACGACACGACGCGCTTGCCGTCCGGCGAGAAATCGACGTGCCAGACCGCATCGGTCGAGTTGGAGAAGGAGGCGAGCAGCGCGCCGCTCGAGGGGTCCCACAGGCGGATCGCGCCGTCGTTGCTCGAGGCGACGAGGCGGTCTCCGGCGGGCGAGATGTCGACCCACAGCGCCATGCCCAGCGGCCAGGTGAGCGCCTGCTTCTGGTACACGGAATCGAGCACGGAGAGCAGCACGCGGTTGCTCGCGAGGCCCGGGTCGCGCTCCGCGGCCGCGATCGCCAGCGCCAGCGCGCGCAACGGAACGAAGGTCTGCATCGACGTCGCCGCGTCGCGATAGAACGCACCCTGGTAGAGCGCCAGCGCCGCTTCCTTGCGGTTGCGCTCGTCCTGCACGCGATCGAGCAGCACGAGCGCCACGACGAGCGCGATCGAGAGCGCCGCGATCGAGCCCAGCGTCGCCGTCGCGAGCACGGGTTTGCGCTGCATCCAGCGCCACAGGCGCAGCGTCGGGCCGGCGGGCCGCGCGTGGATCGGCTCGTAGGAGCGCACGCGGCGCAGCTCCTCGGCGAGCTCGAGCGCCGAGACGTAGCGCCGCGATACGTCCTTCTCGAGCGCCGTCTCGAGCACGATCTCGAGGTCGCGCGAGAGCGCCGCGTTGAGCCGGCGCACCGACGGCAGGGGCTGCGTCTTGATCGCGTGCGCGAGCGCCGTGCCCGTGTCGCCTCGGAACGGCCGCTCGAGCGTCAGGCATTCGTAGAGCACGACGCCGAGCGAGTACACGTCGGCTCGCCGGTCGACGTCGCGCCCGCTCTCGAGCTGCTCGGGCGAGATGTAGGCCGGCGTGCCGAAGACCTCGCCCGAGCGCGTGAGCACGTTCGACTCCTGCTCCTCGTCGTGGCGCGCGAGGCCGAAGTCGAGGATCACCGGTGCGCCCTCCTTCGACACCATGATGTTGCCGGGCTTGATGTCGCGATGGACGACGCCCGCCTCGTGCGCCGCGTGCAGCGCGCGCGCGGCGTGCTCGAAGAAGGAGAGCGCCTCGGAGAGCTCGAGCGCGCGCCGCGGCGCGAGCAGGCGCGACGCGCTCGTGGGCGTCGGAGTGGGCGTGGGCGTCGGAGTGAATCCGAACTCGGCGTTCTCGGCCCGTTCCGCTCTCACGCGCGACAGCGCCACCGCGAGCGTCTCGCCCTCGATGTAGCGCATCGCGATGTAGGGCGAGTCGGCCTCGAGATCGGCGTCGAGGATCGTGCAGATGCCGGGGTGATCGAGGCGCGAGACGATCTCCGCTTCGCGCCTGAATCGACTGCGCCGGCCCTGCGCGACGCTCGCGAGCGAGATGCTGAGCACCTTGAGCGCCACGACGCGCTGGAAGCGCTCGTCCTCGGCCTTGTAGACGACGCCCTGGCCTCCGCGGCCGAGCAGCTCGACGATGCGGTACGGGCCGACGCGATCGGGCGTCGACGAGCGCTTCGAGACGCGCGGCGCGTCGAGTCGAGCGGCGAGGCGCGCCTGCGCGGCCCCGTACTCGCGCGTGACGGCCTCCGCGTGGCCCGGGAAGCGCGCGAGGTAGTGCTCGAGCGGCGGCAGGAGCCCCGACTCGCCGTCGAGCTGCAATTGATCGGCGAGATCGAAGAGGATCGCCGCGCTCGAGTCGGTGGATTCGTGCATGCGTCGTGCGCGGGGCTCGACGCCGATTCTAGCTCAGCCGCGCGCACCGATGGCCGGCCGCGTGCGCGCACCGCGCCATGCACCTACAATCCAGAGGCGTGGCCGGCGTCGTTCCGAGCGGCACGCGCCATGCCCACCTCCAGCCCCGCACCGCAAGGATCCCCCGGCGACGCGTCCGAACGCACGGCGCAACGCTTCGAGCGCCTGTACTCCGACGTCGCGCCCGCGCTCTACGCCTGGGCCGAGCTGCGCATCCGCCCGCGCATGCGCGTTCGTCTGGACCCGCAAGACCTCGTGCAGGAGGTCTGGCTGCGCGGGCTGAAGAACCTGTCGCGCTTCGACGACACGCAGACCTCGTTCCGCGCCTGGATCTTCAAGATCGGCAAGAACGTGCTGCTCGAGGCGATCCGCGCGCTGCAGTCGGACGCCGAAGGCAATGCCATGGGAGTCGCGACGGCGAAGCTGCTCGCGCTCGAAGGCATTCCGCAGAGCGTGACGAGCTTCACGCAGCGCTTGGCGAGCGCCGACTCCGTGCGCGAGTTCCTCGACCACGCGCGCGAGCTCGAGGAGCAGGATCGCATGCTCCTGATCCACTGCGGTCTCGAGGAGGAGACCTGCGCGGATGCCGCGACCAAGCTCGGCTTGAGCGAGGACGCGGCGATCAAGCGCTGGCAGAGATTGAAGGCCCGCCTGCGCGAGCGACCGTGGGCGCAGGAGTTCGTAGGGGTCGCCGAGTAGCTCGCGCGAGAGTCGCGCGCGGCGAGTGACGGATCCAGCGCATCGATCGCGCGCGATCGGCCTGCGAAGGCGGGCGCCGGACCGGATTACGACACGGCCTCTTGCTACGCGCTCGCGGATATCCGAAGAGCCAGAACACGCTCCCTCGTGAGCGTGCAGATCGCCTCGCCAGACCACCTTGGCGAAGCGGTCGCCGCCCGCGGAGTACTCCTGATGCTCCGCGGGCGTTCTCGTTTTGCGGCGCGGCGAAAACGAGCGCGCGGCGCGCGGCCTCGCAGCGTCAGTGCTCGAAGTCCGGTAGCGGAGCCGAACCGAGAGCGCGCAGATCTCTCACGTGCAGCTCGACCGGATCGGGAGCATCGATGGAATCCCCGTCGACGAGGCCCGCGGCCGTGAGCGCGTGCAACAGCGCCGACCAACGCGCTCCTGCCTTCGCGCGCGCCTCGTCCACCACACGTCGGAGCGGCTCGTTGCCTGCGAACGTCACGCTCGAGACCGACAGCGTGCCTAGGGCATCGTCCGGAACCTTCAAACCCGCGAGCTCGTGAAGGAGCTCGAGCGCGACCTGACCGCTCGAACGCGTCGTCTCTTCGTGCGACCAGTTCGAACGTGCGAGTGGATCGTGGACGAACCTGCGCCAATCGTGCGGCGGCGATCCCGCTGGCCGCGCGCCGAGCCGTGAGTCTCGCGCGGAAGACCAAACGTACTCGACGAGCGGAGGCATACCCTTCTCTGCTCGCACGGGCGGCAGAGTCTCGACATGCGCGACGCGCTCTCGGGGCGGATCGAAGGAGCGCCCCGGCTCGACGACGTCGATGTAGAGCGGAATCCGACAGCGCCACAGGAGCGCCGTGATCGCCGACGCCGAGCGCCGCGCGAGCAGGATCTGCCCGGAAGCCGCGCGGAGCTCGTCGCCCGCTGCATCGAAAATCTGGAGCAGCAACGGCTCCGGGAGCAACTCGACCCTCGAAGCGAGGACGAGCAGCGCTCCGCGATGACGTCCGCGACCGCGCCACTCCTCGAACTCCGCCGGAGCGAGGCGCACATCCAGTTGAATGAGCGCGTCGAGCAGACACGCACGCGCGACCTCCGCGGCCGACGAGTCGTCATCGCGTTGCGCCCAAGCGACCGCGGCGCGCCGCAACTCGAACCAGAGCTCGGTGATGCGCTCATTCGCGATGCGCCATGCGGCCCAGGCGACGACCTCGGGGCGCGAGCTCTCCAGCTGAATACGAACGTCGCCGAGTCGTTCCGGGTGGGTGCGCTCGAGTGCGCCATCGGCCGCATGCGCGGTCTCCGCTGGCGACGACTGCACCGCCGGCAAGAGCGGCAACTCATTCGCGGGCGCAGACCGGCGCGGAACCGAGCATCCACAGGCGGCGAGCGTGGCAAGGAGAATGGTGTCGGAGAGCCGCACGCGGGAGAACCTACCTGCGAGACCTCAGGCCGGCTACCGCCGCGAAATGCGCGACGCGCACGGCGCTGCGCGCGGTTGGATGCCCTCGTCATTCCCCGGCAGGAAGAATCAATGGCGTCAGGCGGCGGGGACGTCGATGAACGTCGAGTCGCTGCTGGGGCGCGGGATCGGTAGACCTTCCTCGCGCAATCCGTCGATGTGGAACTCGATCGCTTCCTGCATGTACTTGGTGACCTGCTTGCGCGTCTTGCCTGTCGACACGCAGCCCGGGAGATCCGGCGAATACGCCGAGAACCCGGTCTTGCTCTTCTCGATCACCACGAGGAACTTCATCGCGTCTGCCCGGTTGCCGTCACGTCGGACTCGATTCGATTCGCCGCGCGCCGGCCGGAACCGATTCAATTCGCCCGCCTTCAGCGGGCTCAGGCAAACTCGATCCCCTGCGCCAACGGCAACGCCGTCGACCAGTTGATCGTGTTCGTCTGGCGGCGCATGTAGGCCTTCCAGGCGTCGGAGCCTGATTCGCGGCCGCCGCCCGTTTCCTTCTCGCCGCCGAACGCGCCGCCGATCTCGGCGCCGCTCGTGCCGATGTTCACGTTGGCGATGCCGCAGTCGGAGCCCGTGACGGCGAGGAAGCGCTCGGCGTCGCGGAGGTTGAGCGTGAAGATCGCCGACGAGAGGCCTTGCGGCACCGCGTTGTGCTTCGCGATCGCGTCGTCGAGGTTCTTGACGCGGATCAAGTACAGGATCGGCGCGAAGGTCTCCTTCTGCACCGCTTCGTAGTGGTTCTCCGCGCGCACGATCGCGGGGCGCACGAAGTGACCCTGCTTGAGCTTGCCGGGGAGCGCGAGCACTTCTCCGCCGCACACGACCTTGCCGCCTTCCTTCTTGGCGAGAGCGAGTGCCGTCTGCATCGAGTCGACCGCCGCGCGATCGATCAACGGACCGCAGAGCGTGCCCTTCTTCAGCGGATCGCCGATCGAAATGCCGGCGTAGGCCTTCACGAGGCGCTTCTCGAGCTCGTCGGCGATCTTCTCGTGCACGAGCACGCGGCGCGTCGTCGTGCAGCGTTGTCCCGCCGTGCCGACCGCGCCAAAGACGATCGCGCGCAGCGCCATGTCAAGATCGGCGTCGGGCAGGACCACGATCGCGTTGTTGCCGCCACACTCGAGGATGGACTTCGCGAAGCGCGCTCCCAGGCGCGACGCAACCTGCTTGCCAACCTGCGACGAGCCGGTGAACGAGACGAGCGGCAGACGGTGATCGTCGATCAGTCGTTGCGCGACGTCGGCATTCGAGCCGATGCACAAGCTCGCCAGGCCGCCGAAGCCTTCGGGCTCGAGCACCTTGCGCGCGACGTTCGTCATCGCGATCGCGGTCAACGGAGCCTTGGGGCTCGGCTTCCACACGCACGAATCACCCGCGATCCAGGCCAGCATCGAGTTCCACGCCCACACGGCCGCGGGGAAGTTGAACGCGGTGACGACGCCGACGACGCCGAGCGGATGCCACTGCTCGCGCATCGCGTGACCGGGGCGCTCGCTGTGCAGCGAGAGGCCGTAGAGCATGCGCGACTGCCCCACCGCGAAGTCGGCGATGTCGATCGCTTCCTGAACTTCGCCCAGGCCCTCCTGCAGGATCTTGCCGACCTCGAGCGTCACGAGCTGGCCGAGCGAGTCCTTGTGCTCGCGCAATTCATTGCCGACACGGCGCACGATCTCGCCGCGCTTGGGAGCGGGCACCTCTCGCCAGCGCAGGAAGGCCTCGTGCGCGGCGACGACGCACGCGTCGTAGTCCTTCGCGCTCGCCTGTTTGATTCGGCCGAGAACCTCGCCCGTGGTCGGGTTGTGACTCTCGAGCTCGGCACCGCTCGTCTTGAGCCATTTGCCGGCGTAGGCACCGCTGTGGACGGGTTCGATGCCGAGGGATTCGAAGAGCGCGCTCGTGCTTGCGTTCGCGGTTGTCGTCATGGGCCGGAGAGGATAGACGGCCGGCGTCCTCTGCGCGACGAGCGCGGGCGCGTGGACTCAGTCGAGCTCGTACGACGTGCTCACGACGCGCCCGCCGGTGATCGAGAAGTTGAGCGCGCCTTTCGCGCCCGACCCGGGGGCACGCCTGTACACGATCGTGAGCTGACCGCTGTGATCGTGGACCTCATCCGGCCGCCCGTGGAGTTCGAGCACTTGATCGAGGGTCCAGAAGCGGTAGACCTCCTCCAAGCGCGCGACGAGGTCGTTGAGCGGTTGTTGCTCACGGTTGCCTACCCAGAGTCTCTCCGCTGCGTCGAACGTGGCGCCGATGTCCTCCACACGTGCAACGCCCTCCAGCGCGGTCGGATCGGGGACGAAGCGCAATCCATCCGACGACTGCAGCCGTTGTGCGCCGCGCGTGCTGGCTCGCTCCCAGCGCTCGACGAGCAGTTCGAACTGGCGCAAGGCGCGCTCAAGGCTCGCGACCGTGTCCGCGGTGAATTTGGACTCTGCCACGGGGACACGCGCCGCACCCGTATCGAGACCCGGCGCGGCTGGAGTGCTGACGCGCTCGAGCGCGAGGGTCAGCGACGTCCGCAGCTGCGCGAGCTCAGCCTCCATTCTCGTGGTGTCCACGCCGGCGCCGTGCGCCACGGGGCGTGGTTCGCACGAATGAGCCGACCAGCCGAGCAACCCTCCGGCGCCGAGCAGCGAGGCGCCGGCCAAGAACGAAACGAGCTTCGACATGGAACTCCAAGGGTCAGAACCTGCTGGAGCGTGCTAGCGCCACCCGTCCGTGCGGAAACCATCCGCCGCCCGAGAATCCCGCGCCGCACCGTGCGCCGGGCCGCGACTCGGTCCCGCCAGGCGAATCGTGCCGCGAGCGGTCGGCGGGCGCAACGGAACACGAGATCCGTTCCGCGCGCGCGCATGGCGCGATATCCTTTTCGCCCCACATGGCCGACAAGATCATCTTCCAGCTCCAGGATCTGAGGAAGTACTACGGACAGCGCGAGGTGCTCAAGGGCATCACGCTCTCGTTCCTCGAAGGCGCCAAGATCGGCGTCATCGGCGCGAACGGCGCCGGCAAGTCGACGCTCCTGCGCATCTTCGCCGGAGTCGACAAGCAGTTCGAAGGCACGGCGAAACCGGTCGGAGACATCTCGGTCGGCTATCTCGCGCAGGAGCCGCCGCTCAACGAGGAGCTGACCGTGCTCGGCAACCTGCGCGAGGCGGTCAAGCCGCTGCTCGACATCGAGAAGCGCTACCACGAGCTCGCCGAAGCCGGGGACATGGGCGACGAGTTCATGCACCTCACCGAGCTGATCGAGCACAAGCAGATCTGGGAGCTCGACAGCCACCTCGAGCAGGCCGCGGAGGCGTTGAAGCTGCCGCCGATGGACGCGGACGTGAAGAAGCTCTCGGGTGGAGAGCGGCGTCGCGTCGCGCTCGCGAAGCTCCTCATGTCGCACCCCGACATCCTGCTGCTCGACGAGCCCACGAACCACCTCGACGCCGACACGGTCGAGTGGCTCGAGCACCATTTGAAGGAGTACAGCGGCGCCGTGATCCTGATCACGCACGACCGCTACTTCCTCGACAACGTCGTCGGCTGGATGCTCGAGATCGAGCGCGGCAAGGGCATTCCCTACAAGGGCAACTACTCCGCCTACCTCGACGCGAAGGAGAAGATCAACGCCGAACGCGCGGGCAAGGACGCCGATCGCGAACGCACGCTGACGCGCGAGCGCGAGTGGCTCGGCCAGACACCCGCCGCGCGACGCACGCGCTCGAAGGCGCGGCTGGAGCGCTACAAGCAACTGCTCGAGGAGAAGGCCGAGGCTCTCGTCGACAAGGTCGAGCTGCGCATTCCTCCCGGTCCGCGCCTGGGCGACAAGGTGATCCAGTTCGACAAGGTCACCAAGGGTTTCGGCGGCCGCACGCTGATCAAGAACCTCACCTTCGAGATGCGCCCGGGCTCGATCCTCGGCATCGTCGGCGCGAACGGCATGGGCAAGACGACGCTCTTGCGCATGATCCTCGGCAAGGAGCAGCCCGACTCGGGCAAGGTGACGATCGGGAGCACGGTGATGCTGCGCTACCTCGATCAATCGCGCGCGATCCTCGACGACGAGAAGTCCGTCTACGACAACATCACCGACGGCAACATCCAGATCCCCTACGGCGGCAAGACGCTCGACGGGCGTGCCTTCGTCGCGCGCTTCAACTTCAAGGGCGAGGACCAGCAGAAGCTGCTCGGCGAGTGCTCGGGCGGCATGCGCAATCGCGTGCTGCTCGCCAAGATGCTGCGCGAGCCGGCCAACGTGATCCTGATGGACGAACCGACGAACGATCTCGATCTCGACACACTGCGCGTGCTCGAGGAAGCGCTGCAGGAGTACGTCGGCAGCGCGATCGTCGTCAGCCACGATCGCTACTTCCTGAACCGCGTCGCCACGGAGATTCTCTCGTTCGAGGGCGAGGTCGAAGAGGGCAAGGGCCCCGAGATCCACTACTTCCCCGGCGACTACGAGGAGTACCACGAGTGGCGCGAGAAGGACCGTCAGCGCCGCGGCATCGGTCCGATGTCGCGCGCCGGCAAGTACAGGAAGCTCCTGCGCGATTGAGCGTGCGCGCGCGCGAGGCCGCCAAGGACGCGATCGAGCCGTGCAGCCGCGCTTGCTGACGTCGGAGGAGCTCGTCTTCACGGGCGATCTCGACTACGCGCGCTCGATCCTTGCCGGCTACGTGCCGTGGGACGAGGAGCAGCGTGCGACGTGCGAGCGCATGCTGGCCTTCATCGACGCGCATCCGAGCGACGCGCACTTGCGCTCGCAGCTCACGGGGCATCTGACGGCCTCGGCGATCGTGCTCGATGCCGCGGGCGAGCGCGTGCTGCTCACGCATCACAAGAAACTGCGCCGCTGGCTGCAGCTCGGCGGTCATTGCGACGGCGACGCGAACCTCCCCGCGGCCGCGTTGCGCGAGGCGAGCGAGGAGAGCGGCATCGAGGGCCTCGCGATCGATCCGACGGCGATCGACGTCGACATCCACGTCATCCCCGCGCGCAAGGACGAGCCCGAGCACCTGCACCTCGACACGCGCTTCGTCGTCTGGGCCCCGCGCGGCGCCGTGGAGCGCATCAGTGCCGAATCGATCGACCTGCGCTGGTTCACGAGCGCGGAGCTCGCGACGCTCGACACCGACGATTCCGTGCGGCGTCTCGTCGAGCGTGCCCTGCGCGCGCGCGGCGTCTGACGCTCACACGCTCGCCGGCGGTCGCGTGTCGTTCGAGCGGCGCGTCCAGAGCGGGAGCGGCACGGCGCGCACGACGAGCAGCGCGACGAGCACCGCGACGAAGGTCGCTGCCAGCGCGGATTCGAAACCGCTCTTTCCCCCGCCCAGGAGCGTCGCGCCGATCATCGCCGTCGCCACTACGAAGCCGATCGCGAGCACGAAGCACAGCGCCGGCACGAGACGACGGTTCCACAGACAACCCACTGCGGGCAGCGCGAGCAGGATGCCGCACCAGGCGCCCATGCCCCACGGGAACGGGTTCACGACGTAGTTGCAGATGCGCTGCAGGAGGGCTCCACGCGCCGGTTCCGCGCCTTGCCCTCGAACGGCGAAGGCCATCAGGAAGAACACCCACGACCAGCACGCGATGGATCCGCCGACGGACGCCGACACGATCACGAGGAATCGCGCGAGACCGGAGCGCTCCGGCGAGACGGAGTGCGCCCGTGGCGTGAAAGCGGAGGTGGGGAGTCCGCGGGCGCGCATCCCTCCATGGTCGTCGCACGCGTGCGTCCACGCAATGCGCAAGGACTACGGCGAACGGCGTGGGTCGGCGACGTGGTCGACGCGCACCGCCGAGTGTCGCGCGCTCAACCCTCGCCCAGTCGCACGAACGGGCGCGCGAGCGTGCTCCACGGCCAGGCCGAGCCGATGTAGATCAGCAGCAGCGCGACACCCGACGCGATCGTGTGCCAGCGGTGGCGCACGGAGTCGACGAGCGAGCGCTTGCCGATGATGCTCGCCGCGTGCCACAGCGCGATCGCCGCGAGCATCATCGTCGGGTGCTCGACGGCCCAGTGGCGGCGCTCGCCGTCCTTCATCGCCGCGCCGAAGTCGTTCATCGCCAGGCGCGTGATCGGGCTCATCGCCAGGTACATGAGCAGACCGACCATGAGCTGCAGGTCGAACGCGATCGTCAGGAAGAGCGTGAGCTTGCGATCTCCGAGGCTGAACGGGCGCGAGCCCATCCAGGCCGACAGCGAGCGCAGGAAGACGAGCACGCACAAGAGGATGGCGGCGGCGCGCAGCCAGGAGTGGATCGTCAACGCAAGCGGGTAGTAGGGAGCCACACGCGAAGTCTAGCGTCACGCGCCCGCGCACCAAGCACGGAGCAGCTCCGCGCAGAGGTCCGGCAGCACGTCGATCGCTCGCCCGGGACGGAATTCGTCCCGCGGGTCGAGGTTTTCCGGCGCATCGAGGCTGTTCACGAAAGTCGCGGCTCCGCGCGCGCGAGCTTGCGCGAGAAAGCCGGCAGCGGGGTGGACGACGCCGCTCGTGCCGATCGAGAGGAAGTGCGTGCAGCGCTCGAGCGCGGCCGAGA
The DNA here is from genome assembly GCA_044228975.1 of Planctomycetota bacterium. Lineage (GTDB taxonomy): Bacteria > Planctomycetota > UBA1135 > UBA1135 > JADJNY01. Next base: position 11,098 of record JBGATX010000132.1, read on the forward strand.
TCTCCTCCAGGAAGTACGGCAGCTCCTCGAACCACACGACGTCGGGACGCAGGCGTTCGAAACCGCAGGCGGAGCAACTGGCGAAGGTCGACGGATCGAGGCGCTCGAGATCGCGCACGCGCGCGCCACAGCGTTCGCAGCGCAGATGGAAGAGCGTGCCGTGCATGTGCAGCGGTCGCGAGCCCGCGCGCTCGTGCAGGTCGTCGACGTTCTGCGTGACGAGCGTGAACTCGTGTCCGCGCGCGACGAGCTCGCGCTCGAACGCGCACAACGCATGGTGCGCGGCGTTGGGCTGCACGCGCGTCAACGACGCGCGGCGCAACTGATAGAAGCGCCACACGAGCTGCGGATCGCGCCTCCACGCGCGCGGCGTGGCCACGTCCTCGACGCGCTGGCCCTCCCACAACCCGTCGCCGCCGCGAAAGGTCGCCAATCCCGAGTCGGCCGAGATGCCCGCCCCGGTCAGAATGAAAATCGAAGGACGTCGCACGCGCGGATCGAGCACGACCGGCGCGCGACGCGGGTCGAAGCTCACGACGAGCCTAACGCATCGCGGCGCTCGCCGAACGGCGAGCAGCCCGCCGTGGAGTCGCCGTCGGCATCGACCGCGACTCCACGGCAGGCTGCTGTTTCCGGCGCGAACGCAGATCCGCGCGCGGCGTCTACCAGTTCAAGCGCCAGTTGTTCGCGGCGTTGAACGTGAACGGCGGGCAGAAGGCCACGGCCGCGTTGCGATAGAACACGGTGTAGGACGCGAGCTGTCCCGAGCCGACGGTGTTGCCTCCGCGCGCGGAGAGCGTGATCGTCTCCGGCGGGACGGGGAAGGATGCCGATCCGCTCGCGAGCGCGACGCCGCGCAGGCGAATCAGCGCGCCACCCGTGCACGTGATGCCATCGCCGAACGGGAACGCATTGACGTCGATCGTGTCGCCCTTGAGGAAGACGCAGATGCCGGTCGCCTGCATTCCCGAGCCCGTCAGCACGACGTTGTCGAGCGCGGTGCTGCCCGTGGCCGTGATGTTCGCTCCCGCCGGGTTGAACGAGCTCGCGCAGCCGTTGCCGGCGGCACCGAAGTTCGCGCACGGGCAAGGCGTCGTCGGCGGAGTCAGGAGTCCGTCGCCGGCGCAGTACGCTGCACCCGGAACGCTGCACGACGCGGTCGAAGCGGTGAAACAGTCACACGGCATCACGGCACTCGTGCAGATCGGGTTCATCGCGCCCGGCGTCTGGGGCTGGCTCGGTCCGCCGGGGACGAAGTCGAGGAACGCGCCGCACCACGGCGCAGGGAAGTCCGAGCCGCGGTAGATGCCGGCCGGGAACGCGAGCGGGATGGTCGTGTCCGGACCGAACAGGTTCCTGTCCGCGCCGTCGTAGACGCGGTCGTTCACGCCGCCGTCGGTCATGCCCACCGTCTCGAGGATCGCGTCGACCACGCACGGGATGTGCGTGATGCCGTCACCTTCCGGGTCGGTCTGCGTGTTGAGCAGGCCATTGAGCGCCAACGGATTGGCGGCGCGCACGATGTAGAAGGTCTCGGTCCCGTTCTCGATCGTGTCGCTCGCTCCGAGGACGATGTTCACGTTCGCGACCGCCGCGTCACCGATCACGAGGTAGCCGCTCGGCGGAATGAGGTTGCCACCCAACGGGACGATCCTGTCGAGCGTGCCTGCCGCGGCGCCATCGCCCTCGACGATGAGCACGAAGAGATCCGTCAGCGGAGCTCCCGGCGTGCCCTTGATCTCGATGTACTCGAGCGTCTGGGCGCCGGCGTGGTTGGCGTAGATCTCGTTGAATCCGAGCGGCGTGATCGCCGGATCGCAAGCATCGCCGATCCCGTCGCCATCGACGTCGATCTGTCCGGGATTGGGCACGCTCGGGCAGTTGTCGCAGGCATTGGAGTAGCCGTCTCCGTCGCTGTCGCCCGGAGGATTGATGCCGTGGCGCGCGAGCATCGAGGCCTCTTCGTCGAGCGGGTTGTACGGACACTTGAAGCCGCAACCTCCACCGCCGGTTCCCGTCGCTCCCATTCCGGGCGTGAAGTTCGTGGTGCCGAGCGTCAGCACCTCGAAGACCCCGTCGCCGTTGCCGTCGACCTGGATGCCGGGCGGCAGCGGCTGGATGCCCAGCGCGAACGGATTGAAATTGCCCGGACCGAAGGGCAACAACCAGCCGGTGCGCTGCGTGTTCAACGTGAACAGCGGCGCCGGGTCGATCGTCAGAGGACCGCCGCCGAGGCGCGTGAACACGAATCGCGGTGCCACCGGCAAGCCGGCCGAGTACGTGCCGCCGTCCGCATGCTTGAGCGAGATCGTCATCGAGCCGGGCACCTGCGGCATGACCTGCGACAGCGTGACGCGCACGTTCCACTCTTCGCTGCACGTGCCGCCGTTGTACGTGACGGTGATCGGCTGACACGAGACGAGGTTCAACGCCACGATCTGGATCGGAATCGTCGACGAACCGCCGATCGGCATCGGCGTCGTGTTCGCGAGGCGGCGCACGATCGTGTCGGTCGTGCCCGCGGCACCGGGCGGATTCGACTGCACCGGCGCGCCTCTCAAGATGACCATCCCGGCGAACGGATCCGAGCCCGGACCGAAGAAGCCCGCGGGAACCGGCATGGAAGAGAAGTCGGCCACCGTCTTCGACTTGCCGGCGGGCGGCGGCGTCTGCCACGCGTCGTCTCCGGTCTGGACGACGACTTGAGCCTGCGCGAGCGACGCGATTGCCATCGGCGCGATGAAGCGCAGCAGGGCGCCGATTCTGCGCGTGCGTGTGGTGCTTCTGGTTTCCATGGAGTCCTCGTGCTGGATGGGAACTCGGACGCGAGAGCGTCGCGAGGCCGGAATTCGGCGCCGCGGCGGGCCACTCGAAGAACGGACGAACCTGGCGAACGGGGAAGCTCGGCCGTCTTGCTTCTATCGCGGCGATGCGCTTTCGCGCAAGCGAGATCACGCTCTTGCGCTGCGTGAATTCAAGTCTGCTCGCGACGCGCAGCGTGACTCTCACGCGGCACTCGATTCGTGAATCGAGAACCTCATCCACACGCGAGAGTTCTCCTCGGTTCAATCCGAAGTCTCGGGTGCGTCGGCGCGAGTGCGATCCACCTGCGTTCGCCGATCGCCCGGCGCGAGCAGCGCGGGGAGGACGAACCACGTCGCGACGAGGCAGCCAGCGACGCTGATCACCAGCAACCACCCCAGGCGCGCGCTGGTAGGCACGCGCGAGCAGCACAGCACGCCGAAGCCGAGCCCTACCGCGAGCCCGTCGATCAGGATCGCCGGTCCGGATTCGCGCGCCGCTCGCGCGAGCGCTTCCGCGCGCGTCGCTCCCTGCTCCCGCGCCGCGCGCAGCCGCGCGAGGTAGTGGATGGCGAAATCGACTCCGATTCCCAGGCTCACGGCCGCGAACATCGACGTCGCGACCCCCAGCGGCACGCCGGACGCACCGAGGAACGCGAAGACGCACAACACCGCGAGCGCGCACGGCAACATGGCGCACAATCCCAGGGCGAGCGAGCGCAGCCCCAGGGCGACCAGCACGAAGATGCCCGCGAGCGAGCTGATCAACGAGATCACCTCGGTCCCGACCACGCCCTCGATCAGCGCCTGGCTCTCGGCCAGATCGCCCGCGAAATCCAGCCGCAGGCCACGCGGCGCGAGCTCGACGCGCTCCCACTCGCGCAGCGCCGCCAACAGGCGCCCGACCGTCTGGAACGACGCGTGGCGCACGAGCACGGTCACGAGCGCGTCCTCGTAGCCGCTCGAGAAGAGCTGGGCGAGCCGCCGCGTGCCGCGACCGCGGGCGTAGAGATCCAAGGCTCGCTCGGCGCCGGGCTGGGTCTGGAGCAATCGCGACGCGTTCTCGCTGCTCGCGCCGAGCAACGCCTGGAGCGTCGACAGGTGGCTCCAGGGTCCGAGCACCGCGCCGACGCCGTCGTGCGCGCGCGACTCCAGGAACTGCTCGAGCGCGCGCAGCGCCCCGAGGCTCTCGAGCTGCTTCATCCGATCCTTGGCGGAGAGCTCCCACTCGAATTCGTCGACGCCCGCCGGCAGCAGCTCGGCGAGCGTGACGTGCGACAGCGAGACGTGGCGCACGCAGAGGTGCAGTCCACCCGCCTGACGAGAGTCCGGCGGAACGACCTGCGCCGCCGACACGACGAACTCCAGCGGCGCGAGCGCGCTCGACTGTCCCGGTGCGCGCAAGCTCAGGTGAGCCTGCGCGCAGCTCGCCGGATCGAGGCCGGTCGCGTCGCGCACGAGCACGCTCGCGCCTTCGATGTCCGCGCGAGCGACGCGTCCGCGTTGCGGCGCGAGCGCCGAGGCCACGCGCAAGCGCACGACGTGCGTG
>JBGATX010000133.1:0-15284 GCA_044228975.1 Planctomycetota bacterium
GGCTGAGCTGGCCAACAGCTCGGCCTCGCTCGCTCTTTGGCGGCGGCGCCGCCGCGGGGCTGCGAGAAGCGGCGGACGAGGGCGCCCGCACTCGGAGATTCCGGAATCCCGGTTGCGCGCGGCGGCGGCGCGCAGATCTGCGGCCAGCGGTTCGCAGGACGAGCAGGGCGAATCGGGTTCGTCCGGTCGCTGGATCCGCGTGTCGGCGCCCAACGAAGGAGTCCGCCCCCATGTTCCACCCGCACCGAACCTCGTCTCCGGCGCGCGCTGCCTGGCTCGCAGTTCCCGCCTGCCTCGCGGCGATCGCCGCCGCGCAGGAAGTCGTCCCGCTGGAATCCAAGGTCCCGCACGCGCTGCCGCGCATGCTGGACATCAAGACGACCGCGCCCGCGCCGCAAGTCGGAGCTCGGCTCGACGCGCCTCGCGCGCGAAACGGCACGGCGGTCCCGCAGGTCAAGCGCGCCGATCCCTCGCGCGCCGCGCGGGCTTCGGCCGACTCGCTGCGCGCGGCGCGTCCGATCGACTTCTCGCGCGTGTACTTCGACGAGCCCGGCGACGGGACGGTCTGGGCGCACGGCGAGACCTACAAGGCCAGCGCCGACGGCCGGCGCTTCACGTACATCCCGTTCTTCGGCTCGCGCGCCCCGCACAACTTCCCGGTGACGTTCGAGCTCGAGTCGGTCGAGGTCGGCGGGCAGAGTCTGGGCTTCGACGCGTCCGGGGCGCTCGCGCACGAGGGCGACGGCGTCGTCGTCGACCACGGGACGCTGAGCGAGCTCTACGCGTTCGACCCGCGCTTCGCCGAGCAGGAGTTCGTGTTCGAGTCGCTGCCGCGCGGCGGCGATCTCGCGCTGCGCCTCGCGGTCGAGACCGAGCTCGTGGCGCGCACGACGTCGGCCGGCATCGAGTTCGCGTGCGAGCTCGGCTTCGTGCGCTACGGCAAGGCCACCGCGCTCGACGCCGCCGGCCGCAGCATCGAGCTCGAGAGCACCTGGAGCGACGGCGCGATCGAGATCGTCGTCCCGGCAGCGTTCCTCGCCGGCGCGCGGCCGCCGCTCTCGATCGACCCGGTGATCACGACCTTCACGATCGACAACAGCCCGGCCGAGGACTCCTCGCCGGACATCGCCTACGAGGCCTCGACCGCGACGTACGCCGTGTGCTGGGAGCGCGAGTTCAGCGCGACCGACCACGACATCTGGATCCAGTCGCAGGACAGCAACGGCATCGCGATCGCCGGCACGCTCGCCACGATCGACTTCACTTCGTTGTGGTGGGCGCACCCGCGCATCGCCACGAACTCGCTCTCGAGCCAGTTCCTGGTCGTCGCCGCGGTGGGCGACCCGTCCTCGGGCACGCGCAAGATCTGGGGCCGTGAGCGCGAGGCGGAGGCTCCGTACACGCTCGGCTCGCAGTTCCAGATCAGCGATCCGGCGGTCGCGTACGACCAGCTCGATCCCGATGTCGGCGGGGACCCGGTGCTCGTCGGCCCGACCTTCTACTGCGTCGTCTGGACTCGCATCTTCAACTCGACCGACCGCGACGTGTTCGCGCGCCTCGTGACCTCGAGCTCGTCCGTGCTCGGCACGTCCAACATCTACCTCGACAACTCGGGCGCCACCTTCGACGTCAACCCCAAGGTCTCGAAGAGCGACGGGCCCGCCCCGTTCGCGCTCCAGAACTGGAACATCGTCTGGCAGCGCGACCCCGCGAGCGGCAACAGCGACATCCACGGCGCGCAGATCCTCTGGGACGGCACGATCACGACCCCGTCGTTCGCCATGGTGATCTCCTCGGCGCGGCGGACCCTGCCGAGCGCGTCGCCCGGGCTCGACATCGGCGCCTCGCGCTACTGGTGCGCCGCCTTCGAGGCCGACTACGGCGACCGCGACATCGAGTACGCCATCCTGAACGGCTCGACGATCGTCGACACGAACAGCGTGAGCTTCATGGAGATGAACGGCCTCGTCGCGCAGGACCAGATCCGTCCGACGGCCGAGTGCGACGGCTCGTGCTTCGCTGTCGTCTACTCCGAGCAGTTCAGCACGACCACGCTCGACTACGACGTCTACGCCACGAGCCTGTACTTCAACGGCACGTCGACCGTGCTCGCCGAGATCCACCGCAACATGGCTTCCTCGACGACCTACGAGATCAACTCGCAGATCACCTCGTGCCGCAGCGGCGGCGCGAACGGCTCGCACGACTTCGGCGCGATCTGGCTCGACTTCAGCTTCACCGCGCCGGGCGGCAACATCGAGGGCGGCCTCTACCGCTCTCCGACGGGCGGGCCGGTGACGGGCTTCTGCTACGGCGACAGCTCGTCGATCGGCTTCTGCCCGTGCGGCGCAGGGAGCCCCGGCTCGGGATGCCCGAACTCGATCTTCACCTCCGGCGCGAGCCTGTTCGCGAGCGGCGATGCCAGCGTCTCGTTCGACTCGCTCGTGCTGCACGGGACGTCGATGCCCAATGCAACCGCCGTCTACTTCCAGGGCACGCTCAGCGTGAGCCCCTTCGCCATCGACGACGGGCTCATGTGCACCGGCGGCACGATCGTCCGCCTCGGATCGAAGGTCAACGTCGCCAACGCATCGCAGTATCCGGCGGGCAGCGAGCAGGCGATCTCGATCCGCGGCGCGATCCCGGCCTCGGCAGGCGTCACGCGCGTCTACCAGTGCTTCTACCGCAACGCTGCCGGCTTCTGCACGCCGGCGACGTCCAACCGAACCAACGCGCTGCGAGTGACTTGGCTTCCGTGACATGGGTGGACCTCTCGAGCCCCTGAGCTGAGTCGGGCCACCTGCGAGTTGTGCGAGGCGGAGCTGGCAATCCAGTTCAGCCTCGCTCGTTGGCTGCGCTTCCGTGCGTCGTGGCCGGCGGGATGCGCGCGCTGCGCCCGTGCGCACGGAGAGCGCTCGCGACGCGCCTCGAGTCGGCAGCGGTCGCGCTCCGTCGGAGCGTGCGTTCTCGTGCAGGAGAAGTCGCTGGTCGTGGACGCTCGCGCGACATCCGAGGGGCGTGGCGTGCACGGGCGCATCCTCGCGACCTCGAGCTCGGGCGGCGCGCGTGCGCGCGTGCTCGAGCTGTTTTCTCGCGGATTCGCGCAACGCAGCGCCAGCGAGCCGCCACTGGAACGGCGTGCCGACGAGGTCCGCTGCATCCACCGCGCGCACGCACGCCTCGGGCGGACGATATCGACGCCCAGCGAGCGGCTTCGAGAGCGTGCGCGCGTCGCCTCGGGCCAGGGCTTGCGCGTGAGCACGGCGACGCCAACGGAGCGCGTCGCGCGCGTGCCCGCGTGGCTCGGCGTGCTCGCGCTCACGCTCCTCGCGTTCGCGCTGCGCTGGCACGGCCTCGGCGTGCTGCTTCCGCACGCGCCGGAGATCCACGAGCGCGTGTGGGTGCATCAGCTGCGCGCGTTGCGCGCGAGCGCGGGAGGCGCCGACGCCGCGGCGACGAACGGCATCGTCGCGTCGCGCGAGCACCAGGACTTCGGCTACTACCCGCGTCTCGTGCCGAGCGTGCTCGCGTGGCTTCCGCCGCCGGCCGCGCCTCCCGTGGAGGCGTCCGCCGATCTCTCCGAGCACTGGGACGCGGCGGCGAGCGATCACCTGAGACTGCGCGCGCTCGGCGCGCTGCTCTCGGTGCTCGTCGTGCCGGCGAGCTTCTTCCTCGCGCGACGCCTGGCGAACGAGCGCGTCGCGTGGCTGACCGCCGCGCTCGCGGCGACGAGCAGCCTGCACGAGTTCTTCTCCGTGCAAGCGCGGCCGCACGCGGCGGCGGCGGGACTCGTGGGCGTGTCCCTCGTGGCTCTCGTGCGCGTGTGCGAGCGGCCGAGCGTGACGCGCTACCTCGTCGCGGGCACTGCCATCGCGGCCGCGATCGGCACGTTGCAGAGCGCGTTCGCGTTGCTGCCGGTGCTCCTGTGCGCGCACCTGCTGCGCGCCCGCGATCGAACGCGCGGCCGCCGGCTCGACCACGTCGGTTTCCTCGCCGCGTGCGCGTCGATCGCCGTCGCGTGGCTCGCGCTCGGGACCGCGGAGACCCACGCGCGCTCCGGGGAGATCCAGGCTCCGCATGTCGTGCTCGCGGGACACCTGATCCCGATCGAAGCGCTGCACGGACGCGGTTTCGCGACGTTCGCGCGCACGCTCGCGTGGTGCGAGCCGCTGCTCTCCATCGCGCTCGTCCTCGGCGTGCTGCGCGCGTCCTTCGCGTCGCGCGCGCTGCGTGTGCACTTGGGAGCGCGCGCACGGATCGCGCTGCTGCTGTCGGCGTACGTGTTGCCGTACGTGCTCGTCACGGGGTGCTACGACGGGACGCTCGAGCGTTTCCTGCTCCCGCTGCTGCCGTTCTTGTGCCTGGGCGCTGCCGCCGCGCTGCTCGCGGGCACGCGGGCGCGCGCGTGGCGCATCGCGGCCCTGCTGCTGCTCGCCGCGCAGACGGCGCGCGCCGGCTGGCTCTCGTTCGTGCGCGGAGCGGACGACACGGGCGTGCTCGCCGCGCGTTGGATCGTGGAGCATCTCGACCGCGCGAGCGCACGGCTCGCGTTCTCGCCGGGCACTTACGTGCCGCTCGTGCGGCAGCTCTCGCTCTACGACGCCACGGCGCGAGATCAGGACTCGAATCCGTCCGGTGCGTGGTTCCCGTATCAGGCTGACCTGGACCCGCGCGAGTCGGCGCGTTTCGCGTGGCGCAGCGAGTTCCTGGCGTTGCCCGACGCGACATCGACACGCGCAGCGGTCGCCACGGCCGAGGAGCGCGTGGGGGAGCTCGATGCCGACTTCCTCGTGCTCGCGGTGTGGGACGGGCGCGTGTTTCCGCTGCGGCGCCCCGCGCTCGAACGCGTGCGCTCGGCCGCCGCCGCGCGCGGTCGTTGCATCGCGCGTTTCTCACCCTGGGCCGACGGCGATCTCGACCCGCTGCCCTTCGACCACTACGACGTCGTCGACCGCGGCCAGCCGCCGTGCTGGTTCTGGCGCGTGCTGCGCGCGCGCCGCGTCGGACCGGTGATCGAGATCTACGCGCTCTCGAATTGAGCCCGATTCGCGCGCCGGTCGTTCAGCGCGCGAAGATCCGCGACGGGTCCTGGAACGACTTGAACTCGAGCACGTTGCCGGAGGGGTCGTCGAGGAAGAGCGTCGCTTGCTCGCCGACCTTGCCCTTGAACCGGACGTGTGGCTCGATGCGATAGCTCACGTTCGCGCGATCGAGGCGCTGCTTGAACGCGTGCCACTCGTTCCATTCGAGCACGAGACCGAAATGCCTCACCGGCACGTCGTCACCATCGACGTCATGCGCTTCGATCGGCCGGCACGCGAGCGGCGCGACGTGGGCGGAGATCTGGTGCCCGAAGAAATCGAAGTCGACCCAGTCCTCCGCGCTGCGGCCCTCCGCGCAACCGAGCAGGCCGGCGTAGAACGCGCGCGTCGACGCGAGATCGCGCACGGGGAACGCGAGATGGAACGCGAGCGGTCGGGTCATGCCTCGCACGGCCTCCTTGGAAACGAAACCGGGCTCGAAGGAGCTTCGAGCCCGGCGTCTCGCGAACTCAGCCGCGCTTCTCGATCGGAACCAGCGCGCGTCGCACCGGCCCGGTGTAGATCTGGCGCGGGCGGCCGATGCGGAAGTCCGGGTCGCGGCGCATCTCCAGCCAGTGCGCGATCCAGCCCGGCATGCGGCCCATCGCGAACAGCGCCGTGAACATGTTCGTCGGGATGCCCAGGGCCTTGTAGATGATGCCCGAGTAGAAGTCGACGTTGGGGTAGAGCTTGCGCGAGATGAAGTACTCGTCGTTGAGCGCCACTTCCTCGAGGCGCATCGCGATCTCGAGCAGCTTGTTCGACCCGCCCATGCGGTTGATCACGTCGGTGCACATGCGCTTGAGCACCTTCGCGCGCGGATCGTAGTTCTTGTAGACGCGGTGGCCGAAGCCCATCAGGCGCGTCGTGTCGTTCTTGTCCTTGGCGCGCGTGACGAATCGATCGGCGTTGCCGTCGTTCTGCGCGATCCACTCGAGCATCTCGATCACCTTCTGGTTGGCGCCGCCGTGCAGCGGGCCCCACAGCGCGCTGATGCCGGAGCTGATCGACGCGAACAAGTTGGCCTGGCTCGAGCCGACCATGCGCACGGTCGAGGTCGAGCAGTTCTGCTCGTGGTCGGCGTGCAGGATGAGCAGGAGATCGATCGCGCGCTGCACGATCGGATCGACGTGGAACTCCTCGCACGGCGTCGCGAACATCATGTGCACGAAGTTCGCCGAGTAGTCGAGCGAGTTCTTCGGGTACATGAACGCCTGCCCGATCGAGTGCTTGTACGAGTAGGCCGCGATCGTCGGCATCTTGGCCAGCAGGCGGATGATCGAGCTGTGGATCTGGCGCTCGGACTCGGGCTCCTGGTAGTAGGTCGCCAGCGCGCCGACGGTCGCCGCGCAGACGGGCATCGGGTGCGCGTCCTTCGGCAAGGCGTCGAAGAAGCGCTTGAAGTCCTCGTGCAGCATCGTGTGCAGCGTGACCTCGCGGCTGAACTCGTCGAGCTGCTTCTTCGTCGGCAGCTCACCGTAGATCAGCAGCCAGGCGACCTCGAGGAAGGTCGAGCGCTCGGCCAGATCGGCGATGTCGTAGCCGCGGTAGCGCAGGATGCCCGCATCGCCGTCGATGAAGGTGATCGCGCTCTTGCACGCGCCCGTGTTGCCGTAGCCCGGATCGAGCGTGATCAGCCCGGTCTCGCTGCGCAGCTTCTGGATGTCGACGCCGACCTCGCCCTCGGTGCCGCGCACCAAGGGCAGGCTGGCGTGCTTGTCCTGATAGTGGATGTCCAGCGAGCTGGACTGCTTGTCGCCCATGGTCTGGGTCGCCATCGGTTTACCGCCTCGAACTGCGCGCTCGGACTAGGACCTCGCCGAACTCGGGACTCTCGCGTCGGGACTCGACGCCAGCCTCGTCCCAGGATCGAAAAGGGCGCACCACGATCGCTCTTCGGACGTGCGCCTGCAAGACTTTTGAGCCGCGAGCTCGCGACCTTCGAGTGCGCTCGCGGCGTCGCGCGGATAGGACGAGGGGGGGCGAACGCGATCACCGAGCGCGCGCCGGAGCGCGGCCGCGGAGCTAGGAAACGGCCTGATTCCAGGCTGAGATCGTCTCTCGAGCGCAGCGCCGCCAGGAATAGGCCCCCGCGGTCCGAGTGCGTAGCGCGATCTGCTCCTCGTCGCGACGCGCTCCGATCGCGCGGGCCATTCGGTCGGCGAGATCTCGGACGTTCGGGCCGTCGGGAGCGAGCGCGTCGAGCTCCACGAAGTCCGCCGCACCGCCGAGAGCCTCCTCGAAGGCCGAGAGGCGAGTCGCGACGACGGGCAGTCCGAGTGCGAGCGCTTCGAGCGGGGTCACGGGCGTCAGCGCTGAACCGACGAGGTGCAAGAGCACGCTGGCGCGCGCGACGAGCTCGGGGAGGGCGCGCTCGTGGGCCGCTGGATCGATCTCCGCGGCGCCGGCGGGGGGCTCCCAGCGCACGGCCGAGCGCGCCGGCGAGCGCTCGAGAGCCGTTTCGAAGGTCGTCACCGCGGCGAGCGCGTTCCGGCGAGGTTCGCGAGGCGCCACGATGCGCCAGCGCGCGTCGAGCCCGTGCTCCCGCAGCTCCTCGAGCGCCCGCAGGGCGGCGAGCGCGCCGAGCTGTTGCCCGATCCGGCCGAGGGTGACGATCTCGGGGCTCGACGAAGGTTCGAGCGGCCGGCCGAGGGTTCGCAGCCAATGCTCGCAGCCCACGGCGATCTGCCGCACCCGCGCGGGCTCGATCGTGCAGCGCGCGAGCACGAGCTCGGCGCCGGCGCGCGAGAAGACGTGCACTCCGGCGGCGGAGTTCACCCGTTCGACCAGAAGCGTCTCGGCCGCGCTGCCGATCGCCGGCCATTCCGCGACCGAGAGCACCTCGCGCGCGCGGTGCACGGGCATCGGCGGCGTGCGCGACTGGTGCACGAGCCCGATGTCGCGCCGCAGCCGATCGACGCCGAAGCCGAGGTGCCGGACGAGCTCGAGCGCGCGGCGCGGGGCGCGCAGGCGCACGCGCTCGACGCGAGCGGGCCAGGGATCGAGGCCGAGCTCGGCGCTCGAGTAGCACGCGCGCTCGCCTCCGAGCTCGACCAGCAGGAGATCGGGACGCTCTTCGCAGCGCACGAGCTCGCGCACGAGCTCGCGCACGTAGCGTCCGACGCCGGGCGGATGCGTGCGCGCGGGCCGGTAGTCGATCGCGACGCGCACGCTGCGGCTCAGGACGGTCGAGGGAGCGCGCGACGCGCGCTCAAGCCGGCAGACCCTGGCGCGCGACCTTCTCGACGGCGTCGCAGAAGCGCTCCAGCTCCTCGATCGTCGTGTACACGTGCGGCGAGACGCGCACGCCCTGGAACTCGTCGTGCTTGATCGCGACGGTGAAGATCTTGTGCTTCTCCCAGAGGTGGTCGGTGAGCTTCGTCGAGTCGATGCCGTCGATGACGAAGTTGCACACGCCGGTCGCGGCGCCGGGCTTGAGGCTCGTGTTCAGGCGCACGCGCGGGTTCTGCGTCACGCGCTTCGCCCAGAAGTCGCGCAGGTAGAGCAGGCGCGCTTCCTTGCGCTCCGGCCCGATGCCGAAGTGGAACGTGAGCGCGTCGGTGATCGCGAGGAAGTTCGCCAGGGGATGCGTGCCGATCTCCTCGAACTTGCGGATGTCGTCGTCGAGCGTGTCGGGCGCGGCCATCAGCGGCCAGAGCGCGCGCACTTTCTCGCGCCTCACGAAGAGCATGCCCGTGCCGTGCGGCGCGCAGAGGAACTTGTGCAGGCTCGTTCCGTAGTAGTCGCAGTCGAGATCGGCATGCTTGAAGACGATGTGGCCGAAGGAGTGCGCACCGTCGACGATCACTTGCACGCCGTGCTTGCGCGCCATCTGCACGACCTGCTTCACGGGCAGGATCTGGCCCGTGAGGTTGATCACGTGGCACATGTGGATCACGCGCGTGCGCGGCGTGAGCGCCGCTTCGAACCGGCTGACGATGTCGGCGGCGTTCTCGGACGCGAGCGGCAGCGAAACCTGCTTCAGCACGAGCCCCTGGCGGCGTTCGCGCTGCTTCCAGGTCGTCAGCATGCGCGGGTAGTCCTGCGTCGAGGTGAGCACCTCGTCGCCGCGCTCGAGATCGAGGCCGCACTGCACGTTTTCCAGGCTCTCCGAGGCATTGCGCGTGATCGCGATCTCCTCGGGATCGGCGCCGAAGAGCCGCGCGAGCCCCACGCGCGCCGTCTCCTTCTGCGGCTGTTGCAGGCGCCAGAGCACGTACGCCGGCGCCTGGTTGGCGTGATCGAGGTAGCGCTTCATCGCCTCCTGCACGACGGCGGGCGCGGGACATACGCCTCCGTTGTTCAGGTTGATCATCGAGCGATCGGCGGTGTAGGCCTGCTGCACCTGGAACCAGAAGCGCTCGTCGCGCGCGATCTCGTCGGTCGCGCGCGCATCGTCGGCGAGGCTCGCGGCGCGCTCGTGCGCGTCGGGTTTGAGCACTGCGGCGCAACCCAGGGCGCCCGTGGCGACCGGCAGGGCGATCGTGACGAGGAACTGTCGGAGTTGCATGGTGCGTGCGCTCCGTTCGGGTCCCGCTCAGCGCGTCGCGTTGAGCTTGAGGTCGTCGAATTCGGTCCGGGCGTCGGCCTTGGTCCACAGGCCGACGCGGCCCGCTTCGGCGAAGCTGGCGTCGCGCGCCGAGCCGCACGCGCGCCCGTCGAGCGTGCAGCGCATCTGCTCGCCCTTCATCGTGACGCGCAGCTCGTGCCAGCCGTCGTCGAGGCGCAGCTCGTCGCTCGCGAGCTGCTTGCGCTCGCCGTCGATGACCTTGTAGAGGCGCACGTTCTTCTCGAGCGGGTTCCAGCGGGCGAGGTAGTAGTTGCGCGGATCGCGCATGCGCCACACGAGACCGCCGCCGCGGTCGAGCTCGCCCGCGACGGCGCGCAGCTTGACCGTCACGTCGACCTCGGCCGCCTTGACGTTGTCGAGCACGAGCAGGTTGAACGGCTCCTTGTCGCCTTCGCCGGTCTGCGCGACGACGTTGCCGCGCTTCGCGTCGCTCGCGTCCGCGCGCACGCTCCAGCTCCCCGACGCGGCGGTGAAACCCGAAGGCAGCTCGCCCTCGCGCGAGCGGTCGAAGTCGAGCACGAGGCTGATCTTCGGCTCGGTCGCGCGAGCGCCGAGGCTCTCGTGCGTCGCATCGTGATTCGAGTGACACGCCGCGCCGGCGAGCGCGACGATCGGGAGCAGCACGGCGGAGCGGGGGGGACGCGGGCGCATGGAGTCTCCTGCGCGGCGCGCGAGTCGAGCGCGCACGACGCGGTGGCAGACTAGCAGTCGGCTGCGCGCGACCCTAGCTCCGCTCCGCGCGCCGGGGCTCCGCTCCGCGCACTGGGGCGGTCAGCGCGGGCCAAGGCGGGCAACCCCAACAGACGGGCGAAGAGGTTGCGCGCGAGCTCGTGCGAGCACGGAACGGCGCTGCGCGCCGATGACGCCGCGCCCGAGCGCGCGACGATGCCTGGGGCTCACGGCGCTGGCGCGCCGGGTCGGCGTGCCGGCTCGCGCGGGACCCGCCGCCGGGTTCGGACGCGCCGCTAGCGGAAGCGCGCGGGCCCCGACGCTCCGGGCGAGCTGCGCGCGCTCTTGCGAGCGCCGCGCGCGAGGCGCGGGGTGCGCCTCTCGCCCGGACGCACGTACGGTTCGCTCGTGAGCGTCTCGGTGCGCTCCGCGCGCTCGCTCTCGAACCGTTCGAGCTCGCGCGCGCTCGGCCGGCGGCCGAAGAGTCCGCCCTCGGAGCGCAAGGCGTCGTTGAAGTCCTTCCACAAGGTGCGCAGGAAGGGCCACCAGAGCGGAGCGGCGCCGATCAGGATCACCCAGCGCAGGATGTCCTTGTTGAGCTCGCTCATGGGGTGTCGCGGGAGGGCTGCGGCTCACGCGTGTGGCGCGCCGCCGCGGCCGACATACTATCGAACGTCACGCGAGGTGGCCTGGAACCGATGCTCTCGTCGATCACACTGGCGTTGCTCGCGTGCGCGGCTCCCGCGCGCTTCTCGCCGCCAGCGATCCGGTCGGGCGCGAACCGGGCGTGCGCGGACGCGCCGGCCGAGACCGCGAGCCCTTCCGCGACCGACGCGCGCTTCGTGCACGGCGTCACGATCTCCTGCCAGACCTGGGGCTGGGAGTGGGGCACCGACGGCTTCGTCGGCGAGCTCGACCGGCTGCGCGATCTCGGCGTGAACTGGGTCGCGATCCATCCCTACGGCTCGATCCGCGCCGATGGCGGCGTCGAAGCGCGCCGCCTCGATCCCGCGCAGCCGCCCGAGTGGATCACGCGTCCGATCCGCGAGGCGCACGCGCGCGGCATGTCGATCCTCGTCATCCCGCATCTGGCGTACTGGGGCAGCCCGTGGAGCTGGCGCGGCGCGATCGAGTTCGACACGCCGGAGAAGCTCGCGCGCTTCTTCGACACGTATCGCGCGTGGATCGTCTCGGTCGCGCGCATCGCGCACGAGGCCGACGGCTTCTGCGTCGCCAACGAGCTCGAGAAGCTCGCCTGCCACGAGCCCGAGTGGCGCGGCGTGATCTCCGCCGTGCGCGACGTGACCCGGGCGCGCCTGACCTGGGCCGCGAACTGGTCGGGCTATCGCGACGTGCGTTTCTGGGATGCGCTCGACGCGATCGGCGTGCAGGCCTACTTCCCGCTCTGCGAGCGCGAAGACCCGCCGGTGGAGGACTTGCAGCGCGCCTGGAAGCCGATCCTCGCCGAGCTGCGGGAGTTCCACGAGCGCGTGGGCAAGCCCGTCGTGTTCACGGAGCTCGGCTACCGTGCCGCGCTCGACGCCGCGCGCGAGCCGTGGACCTACCGCGAGGCGCACGGCGAGCAGCGCGCGCTCGCCGAATCCGTGCAGGCGCGCTGCCTCGAGGTGGCGCTCGCCGCGATCGAGCCCGAGCGCGAGTGGCTGCGCGGCGCGTTCCTGTGGAAGTGGTTCGTGGGCGGCTCGGGCCGCTCGAACTTCCGCGTCGACTGCGAGAGCATGCGCGCGGCGATCCGCGCTCTGTGGGGGAGCTCGCGCTAGCGTCGCGGGGCGCGGTCCGTGCCCACGCGGCCCCGCGCGAGACGGTCCGGGAGCCGGAGGACGCGCGCACGCGCCTCGTTCGCGGCCTTTCCGCAAAGAAAAGTCGTTTCGTTGTCGGGTGCGGGGCCCCTTCGCGGCGTGGGAGCGCGAGGTGTTCCCATGTATCACGCAGTCTTCCTCGCGCCTTTCGCGCTGAGCCTTCTGTCCGGTCTTCCCACCCAGGTCCAACCCGCCGGTCCGCACCGGCCCTTCCCGCACGGCGGACAACAACCGCAGCCCGTACCCGAGCTCATGCTGCCGCGCGGCACTCTCGACGTGCGCGTCGAGCCCGGTCAGGGCTCGGCCGGCGCCGGCGGCTGGATCACGACCCAGGCGCACACGTTCGTGAACATCCCGCGCGCGTCGGCGACCTTCGTCGCGGCGCAGGACGACACGAACCTCGCCGCGATCTTCTCGGCCGAGGCTTCGACCAGCGCTTCCGACAAGCGCCTGTTCGTGCGCGCGCTCGTCGACGGCGTCGTCGCGGCGCCCTCCGACGTCGTCTTCACCGAGGGCTCGTTCCAGGGCGCGCGCTCGTTCACGTTCACGGCGCAGGTCGACCGCGGCGTGCACACGGTCGAGATCCAGTGGCTCGTCGACGCGGGAGCGAGCGCCTCGCTGCGCGCGCAGGCGCTCGAGCTGCGCCACGGCCTCGACGGCGAGCCCGGCGGCTGCGTCACGCACCGCACGCCGCCCAGCGGCGACGAGGACCGCACGACGGTCTCCTCGTTCGTGCCCGTGCCGGGCGGCAGCGTGACCTTCCACGCGCCCTCGGGGACGCAGCCGGTGATCACGTTCTGCGCCGAGACGAACGTGATCGGCACGAACAAGCGCATGTTCGTGCGCGCGCTCGTCGACGGCGTCGTTTGCGCGCCGAGCGACGTCGTCTTCGCGCAGCGCAACTCGCGCCAGTCGCACTCGATGAGCTTCCGCTCGCCGACCGTCGGCGCCGGCGCGCACGTGGCGAGCATCGAGTGGATGGTCGACGCGGGCGGGATCGGCAGCCTCGGCGATCGCACGCTGCTCGTGACGACGATGCGCAACTCGAGCTCGACCAACGGCTCGAGCGAGCGCCTGATCGTCGCGCCGAGCGGTCCGTCGGTGACGACGAGCTCGAGCACCTGGGCGCAGATCCCCGACCTCTCGCTGCTCACCGCGCTGCCGCCCAACGCCGAGATCTCGGTGGGATTCAGCGGCGAGGTGCAGGCGCCGACCTCGGCGCGTCTCGAGATGCGCCTGGTCGCGTCGGGACCGGCGATCGGCGAGACGGCCGTGCTCGCGCAGCTGGGCTTCCCCTTCGAGTGCCAGTCGTTCACGTTCGATCGCAAGCACGTCTTCCTGCCCTCGACGACGCTCACCGGCATCTGGCTCGAGTGGCGCGCGATCGGCGGGCTGGTCTCGATGGGGGACCGCGCGATGCACGTGACGATCGAGTCCGGCCTCGTGCCCGATCTCGCCGAAGCGCCGGAGATCGGCCTGGGATCGAGCGCCTTCCCCGAGGGACAACCGGTCGAGGCGGCGATCGGCACGCGCAAGGTGCTCACGCTGATCCACCGCATCAACCGCGCCGCGCCGAACAACGTGATTCCGACCGTCGCGCAGGTGCAGAGCGCGCTCTACGGTCCTCACGGCATGGCGGACTACTACGACGCCGTCTCCGGCGGCCGCTTCCACCTGGCCGACGCCGGCGTGCTCGCCTTCGACGCGCTCAAGACCGAGGACCATTACTGGAATCACGCGCCGTTCAACTGCGGCATGCCCGGCGCGGACGGATTCGCCGGCGGTCACGCCGAGCGTTGGACCGAAGTGGTCCAATCCGCGGCCGGCAGCGTCGACTTCGCGTCCTTCGACACCAACGGCGACGGCGTCTTGTCGCCCGAGACCGAGCTCGCGATCCTGATCGTCGTCCCGCAACAGGCGGCTGGGGGCTTCACGCGCGATCTCGATCCATTCTGCAGCGGAGCAGCGGTGAGCGTCGACGGCGTCGTCGTGCCGCGCATCTGCGAGTGGTTCACGGGCACGCCGGCGAACAACTGGGAAGTGCCGACGCACGAACTCGCGCACCTGATCCTGGGCCTGTCGGACCTGTATGCCAACTCGTTCAACTTCGACACCGAGGCCGGCTCGCTCTCGCTCATGGGGGACAACGTCGGCAACACGACGCACCTCGACGCGTTCCACAAGCTCTCGCTCGGCTGGGCGACGCCGTGGTACACGCCGGTCGACGGTCCCTACGCGTTGCAGGACGTCAAGGAGAGTGGCGCGGTCGTCGTGCTGCCGCGCGACACCGACGGCGACGGGCAGGAGTGCTTCGTGCTCGAGACGCGCGTGGGCAGCAACTCGAACCCGCTCTACGACGAGGACATGAACGCGAACGGCGTGATCGTCTGGCACATCGTCGAGTCGCCGGCGCAGAACGCGACGCCGCCGGGGTGCATGACGGCGCTCGAGTGGAACTCGGTCAGCGGCAACGGCCGTCGCGCGCTGCGCTTGATGCGCCCGGGCATCGACTTCGCGAGCAGCGGCAGCTCGGACTGGAACGCGAGCAACTACGACCTCCTCGACAGCGGTCTCACGTGCCCGGGCATCCCGGCCACGCGCAACGCGCTCCTGTGGGCCGACGGCGGAGCGAGCGGTTGGAACCTGCTCGGCTGGTCGCTCGGCGGTCCGCTGATGACGTTCGACGTGCAGCGCGACTGAGCCTGCGCGAACGAGCGCGAACGCAGCGACCGGGGCCCGTGCTCCGGTCGCTGCATTTCGCGCGGCGCCGGCGGGTCACTCGAGCGCGCGCGCCGGTCGCACGCCGATGCTCGCCTCGCGCGCCTCGAGCACCGAATGGCCGCGATGCGCGGAGCGCGTGCTCGCGGCGGCGTCGAGGAAGCTCCCGCCGCGCCCGCAGCGTTCGCGCGAGCCGCGCCAGAGTCGCAGACCGCTGCGCGGATCGGTCGGCAGGTCGTAGCGCGCGTACTCGTCGCGACACCACTCCCAGACGTTGCCGCAGGTGTCGTGCAGGCCGAAGGCGTTCGCGCGGAACGAGCCCACGGGCGCGTGCACGACGTAGCCGTCGTCGTACTCCGGCCAGTCGCCGATCGAAGGCCAGGGCGCGCGCGCGCGACCCGCGCTCGCGTCGGCGATGTTCGCCGCGCC
>JBGATX010000134.1:0-17207 GCA_044228975.1 Planctomycetota bacterium
GCACGAGCGCGATCGGGATTTCCGTGCAGGTCCCGCCGATCCAGCCGAAACGCCGCGACCCGTCGAGACGCGGCGCGGCGAGATCGAGCGCGCGCTGGATCTCCGCCGCGCCGCACGCCGGAGCGAGCACGTGCGCGGACGGTCGATGCCAGGCGCTCAGCGCCGAGAGCACGGCCTCGCGTTGCGTCGCGTTCTCCGGCAAGCCTCGCAGCGCGCTCCACAACGTGAGCGAACCGAAATCCGCGGAGCCCGCGAGCACGAGCGCCGCGAGCGGCGGAAGCCAGCGTCGCTGGCGCGCGCCGAGGCGCTCGAGCCACAGCGCGCACGCGGCGCCGCCGACGCACCACAGGGCGAAGAGACACGGGATCAGGAAACGCTCGATGCGGTACGGATAGACGACGAACGCGAGCATGCCCCCCGCGGCGAGCGCGCACGTGACACACCAGGCGTGCGACCGCAGGCGCCACAGCCCGGACGCGAGACCAGCGAGCTGCAGCAACGCGACCGGCAGGCTCCAGCAGCATTGCAATGCGAAGACGAGCACGAGGTCGGTGCGCGTCAGACCCTCCAGCGCCGCGGCCTTGGTCAAGTACTCGACGAAGAGCGCGCGGTGTTCGGCCGCGAGCGGCGCGTCGCCCGGCCAGGGCCAGACGAACCACCACAGGAACGGGGCGAGCGCCGTCAGCGCGAGCGTCGCCGGCGCGGACCACGACGCCCGTGGCGACGGTTCGATGGCGCCGGCATCGGACGGTGCCGCGTGCGCGCGCTTCCACGCCGCGAGGACGCGCGGAACGATCCACGCGAGCACGCACGCGCCCGCGGCGATCAGCCCGTACGTCGGCTTGACGAGCACGCCGAACGCGGCACAGGTCCCGAGCGCCGCCGCGCGCGCGCTCGTCGGCTGCTCCTCGAAGCGCAGGTACAGCCAGGCGAGCGCCGCGCCGGCGAACGCGCTGAGGGGCTCGATGAACGCCGTGCGCGCGTGCGTCGCGCCGAGCGTGCAGCTCGCACCGAAGAGCGCCGTCCACAAGGCCGCGCTGTCGCGCGAGCGCTCGTCGACCAGGCGTCGCGCGACCGATGTCGCGTGCGCGATCGTCCCCGACCAGGCGAGCACGCATACCAGGCGCGGCACCCACCAGGCCGTGCCGAGGAGCGCGAAGGCCGGCACGAAGCACGCGCGACCCAGCGGCGTGTAGAAGTCGGAGCGCACGAGCTCGGCGCCGAAAGCGCGCCAGCCGTGCTCGCACCACGCGGCGTGCATGCGCAAGGCCGCGAAGGCGTGACCGCTCTCGTCCCAGCCGGGCGTTCCGGCCGACGGCAGGCTCGCGAGCAATCCGACGAGCACGGCGGCGAGCACGGCGCAGGTCAGGAAGCGCGCGGATCCGAGCACTCCGATCCCCCTCGGAACGGACCCGGGAGGGCGAGGCCGCGAGTGCGTCGATACGGTGGACGGGACTCGTTCGATGGGCGCCGATCCTAGCGCGACACGTCGACCGACCCGACCACGGCGCAGCATGCGTGCAGCGTGTCGCGCGGAGCGACGGCCGGCGCGCTGGCGCGCGCGCTCGCGTCGCCACGAGCGCGCGCGTCCTTCGGCACGCCGCGCGCCGCGGGTTATGCTCGCACGGGTCCCCTTCGCGAGGTTCGCCATGCGCTCCACCGGTCTCTTGTACGCCGCGCTCTTCCTCCTGGCGCCTTCCGCCTTCGCCGGCGGCAGCCCGGAGAACGCGCTGCTGCTCGTCGATCCCACGAACCCCGAGTCGCTCTACGTCGCCAACTACTATCGCGCGCGGCGCGACCTGCCCGACGTGAACCTCGTCTACATGCCGCCGGTCGCGGCGGGGTACGCGCAGTTCTCGGTCGTGCAGAGCGATGTCTTCCTAGGCACGCTCGACAACCTCGCGCTCGCCGATCACATCGACTACGTGATCCTGCCGCCGGGCGGGAACTTCTTCGTGCCGGCCGCGGGCCTCGTCAGCGACGGTTGCGCGCCCGTGAACCGCTTCGCGGCGCCGTCGCCGTACACGCTGGTGTTCCAGGAGTCGACGATCCTCGCCGGCACGGGCTCGAGCCTCGCCAACGGCTTCTTCAGGAACGGCAACGACGCGCGCGCGTTCGACAGCAACACGACCTGGTCGGCGGGCGTGCCGAACGTCAACGGCAAGCGCTACTACATCGGTGCGATGCTCGGCTACACCGGGCCGCTCGGCAACACGCTCGCCGAGGTGCTCGCCATGATCGATCGCAGCGTTGCCGCGGACGGCACGCATCCGACGGGCACGATCTACTTCATGCAGACGAACGATCCGGCGCGCTCGGGCCCGCGTCAGGGGCTCTTCCCGACGGCGGTGAGCGCCATCGTCGGGCTCGGAGGACAAGCGCAGCACCTGCTCGCGGACCTGCCCTTCGGCAACCTCGACGGTCTCGGCGTCATGACCGGCCTCTCCGATCCCGACATCGCGAACCCCGCGTTCGCGGTGCTGCCCGGCAGCTTCTGCGATCACTTGACGAGCTTCGCCGCGACCTTCGACGTCGGCGCGCAGGTCAAGATGTCGCGTTGGATCACCAAGGGCGCGAGCGGCACCTCCGGCGCCGTCGAGGAGCCCTGCAACTACTCCGGCAAGTTCCCCACGGCGCGACTGCACGTCTTCTACGAGCAGGGCTCGTCGCTCGGCGAAGCGTGGTTCCGCAGCCTGGGTTTCGCGCCGTTCCAGCAGCTCTTCACCGGCGATCCGCTGACGCGCCCCTTCACCTACATCCCGAACTCGCGCTCACGCCGAGCGCCACCACGCCGCATCCGACGGCGCAGATCGGGGAGTTCGAGCTCTTCGTCGACGGCCGCTCGATCGCCGTGATCCCGGCCGGCAACACGTTCGCGCTCGACACGACCGCGTTCGCCGACGGCGTGCACGAGCTGCGCGTGCTCGCATACGACGACACGCCCGTGCGCAGCGCGGGGCGCGCGTTCGCGAGCCTCACGACCGACAACTTCGGCCGCGGAGCGAGCCTCGTGCCCGCGCTCACGAGCGGCGACCTTTCGACGCGCTTCGACTTCACGCTCGCGGGCCTCGGCGCGCCGATCGACGAGCTGCTCCTGATGCAGGGCTCGCGCGTCATCGCCGCGGCGACCGGCGCCAGCGGGATCGCCTCGGTGCACGGGCGCATCCTCGGCGCGGGCGACTCGCGCGTGTGGTGCGAGGCGCGCTTCGCCGACGGCACGCGCGCGCGCACGGGGACGACCACGATCAGCGTGGCGAACGCCGAGGGCGTGCCCGATACGGCCGTGCCGATCGTGTCGAGCTTCACGAAGCACGTGCGCGCGGACCGCCCCGCGCTGATCGAGCTGCCCGCCACCTTCTCGCAGGCCTTCACGAGCGCGACCTGCATCGTCACGACGACGCCAGCGCAGGCGACGGTGCTCGCGAGCGGGCCGCTCTACCTGATGATGCGGCCCAATCCGGGCGCGAGCGGCACGGACACGCTCGTCTTCCACGCCGTGAATGCCCACGGCCCGTCGACCGACGCGACGGTGACGATCGTCTACGACACGCCCGCGGTCTGCCCGCCGCCGACGAACTACTGCGTCGCGGCGCCCAACTCGTTCGGCAGCGGCGCGCACATGAGCAGCTCCGGCTCGACGAGCATCGGCGCGAACGAGTTCCTGCTCAGCGCCTTCGGCCTGCCGCCGAACACGACCTGCATCGTCATGTACGGCGCGAACGCGACGCAGTCGCCGCTGGGCAACGGCTTCTTGTGCATCGACTCGCCGTTCCGGCGCATCGGCGTGCTGCAGGCGAGCTTCCTCGGCGACGTGCAGCGGCCCATCGACTTCACGCGCTTCCCGTTCAACTCGGGCCCGATGGCGATCACGGCCGGCACGGAATGGAACTTCCAGATGTGGTATCGCAACGTCGCGGGCGGCGGCGCGCTGTTCAACCTCACCGACGGACTGCACGCGTGCTTCGGACTGTGAGCCTCGCGGTCGGCGTGCTCGCCGCGCTCGTCGCGTCCGCTCCGCGCGGTGCGGCGCGCGCCGCACAAGCTCCGCCGCTCGGCAATCCGCCGCTGCCATCGAAGCCGGTCGCGGAGCCGCCGCGTCTCGAACCCTTCGCGCTCGACCTCTCGACCGACACGTCGCGGCGCGTGCTCGTCGACCGCGTTCCGGGCGAGTACCTCGGGCCGCCGTCGACGGTGCTGCTCGAGGATGGACACACGCTGCTCGTCGTGTATCCCAAGGGACCGAGCGCCGGGCCGCTGTGCCTGCGCAGGAGCGAGGACGGCGGACGCACGTGGTCGGGCAAGCTCCCGACGCCGATGAGCTGGCGCACCAGCCGCGACGTGCCGACGCTGCATCGCCTCGTCGACCCGCAAGGCAAGCAGCGCCTCTTCGTCTTCACCGGCCAGTTCCCGATGCGCATGTCGTCGTCCGACGACGACGGCAAGACGTGGACGGAGTTCTCTCCCGTCGGCGACTTCGGCGGGCTGACGGCGATGAGCTCGATCGAACGCCTGAAGGACGGCAGCTACATGGGCCTCTTCCACGACGACGGGCGCTTCATCGCCGGCAAGGGCGTCACGCTCGACGCGCCTCGCTACATCATCTTCAAGTGCCTCTCGACCGACGGCGGGTTGACCTGGAGCAAGCCGGCGCGCGTCGCGCAGCACGCCGAGGCGGACCTCGCCGAGCCTTGCGCCGTGCGCTCGCCCGACGGCAAGGAGATCGCGCTGATCTTGCGCGAGAACCGCCGCCAGCGCGGCTCCGCGTCGTGCTCGACGCGGGACGAGGGCGCGACCTGGACCGAAGCCCACGAGATCCGTCTCGCGCTGACCGGCGATCGCCACGTCGCGCGCTACGCGCCCGACGGACGCCTGCTCGTCTCGTTCCGCGACATGGTCAAGAACGGCCCGACCTTCGGCGACTGGATCGTCTGGGTCGGAACGTACCAGGACCTGACGAGCCAGTTCCCGGGCCAGTACCGCGTGCGCCTGCTCGACGAGCCCAAGGGAGCCGCCGACTGCGCGTACTCCGCTGTCGAGGTGCTGCCCGACGGGACGTTCGTGCTGACCGGCAACGGGCGCTGGAACGAGGACGAGGAACCGTACATCGTCAGCGTGCGCCTCGAGCTCTCCGAGCTCGACGCGCTGGCTCGCAAGCGCTGATTCGCAGTCGCGGCGCCCATCCGCGGGCTCGCGGGGCTGCACGCGCTCCGTCGCGCGCCAGCCGCGGCGAGCCTTGCGCGCTGCGCGCGGGCCGAGGACGATGGGCGCGCGTCGTGTTCCCGCCACGTCCCACGCGAACTCGCCGCGCGCGCCGAGCCGATCGACGTCCGCGCTCCGTGGCGCGCGCCGAGCCCGCGCACGCTGCTCGCGCTCGCCATCGCGCTCTTCGTGCTCGCCGCGCTGCCCTTGTGCGCCGATCTCTCGCGCTACCACGGCGACGAGCGCTTCTACACCGACGCGGCGCTCGAGATGGCGCGCAGCGGCGACTGGTGGTCGCCGCACTTCGCCGACGGCAGCGCGCGCTGGAACAAGCCGCTCTTCGCCTATTGGATGGTCGCGGCCTGCGGCGAGCTCCTCGGCTCGGGCCGCTCTCCGCGCGCCTGCCGTTCCTGCTCGCCGCGGCGCTCTCGTTGTGGGCGACGGCGCGCGTGGCACGCATCCTGTTCGCGAGCGCGGAGGTCGCGCTCTTCGCGGCGCTGATGCTCGGCTCGAGCGCCGAGTTCCTGATGCTCGCCACGCGCTCCACGCCGGACGCGCCGCTCCTGCTCGGCGCGTCGCTCGCGCTCGCCGGCGCGGCGGAGCTGTGTTTCGCCGCCGCGCCCGCGCGCGCGGCAGCGTGGCTCTTCTTCGGCGGCGCGGGGCTCGCGCTGGCGTCGAAAGGCGCGCTGGGACTGCTCGTGCTGGCGTTCGGGATCGCGTGGATCGCGAGTCGGCGCCGATCGCGCGCGCGCGCTGCTCCTGCGCCCGGGCCCCATCGCGCTCATCGCGCTGCTCGGCGCGCTCAACGTCGCGCCGCTCTTCTTCAACGGCGGAGCGCAGGGCGCGACGAGCGTCTTCGAGGACCAGCTCGGCGCGCGCCAGGCGCATTCGGCCGGCATGGTGCTCTCGAACCTCGCGAGCTACCTCGGCTCGCTCGTGCGCCACTTCCTGCCCTGGTCGGCGCTCGCGCTCGGCGCGGTCGTGCTCTCGCGCGAGCGCGTGCGCAAGTGGGCACGCGAACGCCGCGCGCCGCTCCTCTTCGCCGCGAGCTGGTACCTCGTGCTCCTGTGCGTGTTCTCGGCCGCGAACATCCAGCGCGGCCGCTACCTCGTCCCGGCCTACCCGCTCGTCGCCGCGGCGTGTGCGTCGCTGCTCGTGTTCGTCTTCGACGCGGGGCGGCGCAGCGCGGTCGCGCGGGCGCTGGCGCTGGCGCTCGCGCTGCTCGCGAGCGTCGTCGCCGTCGCGCTCGTCGCCATCGGCTGGCGCACGGAGGAGTCGAGCTTCAGCGGCTGGGCGGCGTGCGCGTGCGCGCTCGGCGGTCTCGTGCTCGTGCTGCGCGCGCCGCGCGAACGAGCGGTGCTCGCGGCGGCGGGACTGCTGCTCGTCGTCATCCCGCTCGGCGAGCGCGGCTCGCGCGAGATCTTCGACGCCAGCGCCGCGCCGGCGTTGATCGCGCGCCTCGAGGCGCTCGGCGCGCGCGGCGCCGACGTCGCTTGCGTCGGCGGAGAGGCGGCGCTCGCGAGCCAGTTGCGTCTGCAGACGGGCGGCCGGCTCGATCCGAGCTGGACGCGCGAGCCGCACGTTCCGCTGCCGCCGCAGGCGCGTTTCGTCATCGTTGCGCCGGAGATCGAGGCTCCCGAGCTGGCGGTGAGCGCGCGCGAGGACTGCGGGTTCGAGTACCGGCGCCTCGGCTCGGCCGAGATCGCGCGCGTCGCGCTGGCGCGCGATGCGCGCGGAGCTCGTCGCTCGCCGCCGGCCGTTCCAGCTGCTGCAGCTCGACGCGCGTCCGCCGCGTCCAGCCCTTCCGGACGGCGAGCGCTGATCAGCAGCCGCGCGCGCGCGCGCCGCTCGTGCAGCCGATGCACGTGCACCGAGATCAACGCCACGTCGGGCGGACGCACGCCGGCGATGCGCGCCGCCTGGCCGAGCGTGCGCGGCCGCAGGCGCGCGAGCTTGTCGCGCTTCGTTCGCCAGGCCCGCGATGGACGTGAAATCGAGCTCACCCGGGATCTCGACGGCTTCGTCGCGCTTCATGCGCTCGACGTTGGATTCCTGGCGCGCGATGTAGCCCGAGTACTTGACGTCGACCTCGAGCGACTCGGCGATCTCGGGCGCGAGCTCGAGCGCCGCCAATTCCGCGTGCGCGGCGACGAGCTCCGCGGGGCTCACCTCCCGGACGCTGCAGCGCCTCGGCGAGCGTGTGGTGGCCGTGGCGCGGGCTGCGCAGGAGCTCGAGCAGCGCGCGCGCGCGCCTTCGTCGCGCGCGCTCTCGAGTCGCGCGAGCGCATCCGCGGTCACCAAACCCGCCGCAGCGCGCGCGGCACGAGCCGTTGCTCGGCGTTGTCGTTGCGCAAGAGCAGTCGGTGCTCCGCGCGGCTCGTGAACATCCGGTACGGCTCGGACGGGTTCGAGACGATCAGGTCGTCGACCATGACGCCGATGTAGGCCTCGTGGCGCGCGAGCGTGAACGCCGCGCGCCCGAGCGCCCACAACGCCGCGTTCGCGCCCGCGATCAGCCCCTGACCGGCGGCTTCCTCGTACCCCGACGTGCCGTTGATCTGTCCGGCGAGGAACAGCCCGCGCACGCTCTTCACCGCCAGCGTGTCGGCGAGCTGGTTGGGCTCGACGAAGTCGTACTCGACCGCGTAGCCGTGCCGCAGGAAGCGCGCGCGCTCGAGCCCCGGGATCGTGCGCAGGAAGGCCTCCTGCACGTCGCCGGGGAGCGAGGTCGACACGCCGTTGACGTAGATCACGTCCGTCGAGAGCGACTCGGGCTCGAGGAACACCTGGTGGCGATCCTTGTCCGCGAAACGCATGACCTTGTCCTCGACCGACGGGCAATAGCGCGGCCCGACGCCCTGGATTCGCCCGGCGTACATCGGCGCGCGGTGGATGTTCGCGCGGATGAGCTCGTGCGTGCGCGCGTTCGTCCACGTGACGTGGCAATCGATCTGCGGCAGC
Organism: Planctomycetota bacterium; assembly: GCA_044228975.1. Classification (GTDB taxonomy): domain Bacteria; phylum Planctomycetota; class UBA1135; order UBA1135; genus JADJNY01. Next base: position 8,161 of record JBGATX010000134.1, read on the forward strand.
ACGGGAAAACGCGCGCGGTCCGTGCGCGCGGAGAACGGAACGGGACGCGCGTCGCCCGACTGGCGCTCGAGCGCGGCCCAGTCGATCGATTCGCGTGCCAGGCGCGGCGGCGTCCCCGTCTTCAAGCGGCCCAGGCGCAAACCCAGGCGCACGAGATCGGCCGAGAGGCCAGCGCTCGTGCCTTCGCCCGCGCGGCCACCCGCTTGATGCGTCTCGCCCGTGTGCATCACGGCGCGCAGGAACGTGCCGGTCGTGATCACGACCGCGCTCGCGCGGAGCTCGCGCCCGTCCTCGAGCCGGATGCCGGTCACGCGCGCGCGTGCCGTGGAGTCGTCGGGCTCGTCGTCGACGAGCAGCGCGCTCGCGGCGCCGCCCACGAGCTCCAAGCCCGGCTGCGCCTCGACGACTCGCGTGATCGCTTCGCGGTAGAGATGGCGGTCGGACTGGCAACGCGGCCCGCGCACGGCGTAGCCCTTGCCCGTGTTGAGCACGCGGAACTGGATGCCGGTCGCGTCGGCGATCTCCCCCATCGCGCCGCCGAGCGCATCGACCTCGCGCACGATCTGACCCTTGCCCAGGCCGCCGATCGCCGGATTGCAGCTCATCTCGCCCACGCGATCGGTGCGCAGCGTGACGAGCGCCGTGCGCGCGCCCGCGCGCGATGACGCGAGCGCCGCCTCGATGCCCGCGTGTCCCGCGCCGACGACGACCACGTCGAACGACGCCGCGCGCGCCGGGCGAGTCGGGTGCGGATGCGGGTGGGAAGAAGCTTCCATGGACGTCCGGGCGCGCAAATCGGCCGAACATGGAAACACGCGCGGCACGGCTTGTCATCCGTGCACACGCGGGCGCGGCAGCCGAGCTTTTCGCGCTTGCCCTCAATCGCGTGCGCGCGCGCGGTCGAAACGGCTGCCCGTGCGCTCGTGGGTCTTCCGTCACCGTCTGCGGCTGCGCGCGATCTACGGAACGCCGCCTTCGACCGAGCGCACCCAGGCCGACGTGCGCGCCAGCCGCGCCGCGCGCGCAGACGCTCGAGCCCAGGCCTCGGGTGATTCCGGCGCCGTAGGACGCCGCAGCGGAGCGCGACAGGGTGCTCCGGGCCAGTGCGAACGCCGCGCGGGCGTGTTCGTGATCTACCCGCAACGACGCGGCGCCGCCTAAGCGAGGAACTCGCGCGCCGCGCGCCGAAGACCGCGAAGGCGGGCGCGGAGCGGACGCGGCGCTCGCAACCGGACCCGCGCCTCTGCTAGGATGCCCGCCGCGGCCGCCACGGCCGTCGACTCCGCGATGCGCCCCAACGCCCGTCCGCTGCCGTCCACCGTCCGCTCGCGCGCTGCTCCTGGCCCTTCGTCGCGCCCCTCGCGGCCCTGGCGCCCTCGGCGAGCGGCGCGCGCGGCGAGGATCCGCCCAAGAAGGGCGAGCGCGAGACCCTGCAGCAGTTCCTCGAGCGACTGAAGCAGCTGCGCGACGGCGCGCAGAACCAGATCGCGGGCTCGGTCGACCAGCTGCTGAAGGCGCTCGAGATGGAAGCGCAGGTGCGCCGCATCCCGGGCCTCGAGGACGCGCGGGACAAGCTCATCGCGCTGGGCAGCGAGGTCGTGCCGCGGCTCGCGCCGCTGATCGATCCCGGTCCGAGCGCGTCGGACGCCGACAAGCTGCGCGCGCACTACGTCACCGATGTGCTGGTGGCCCTGCCGGCGCGCTCGATCACCGACAAGCTGGTCGAGACGCTGCGCGGCGGCTCGCTCGACGGCAAGCGCAACGCGCTCCGGGTGCTCTCGGTGACGCCCGAGCCCGAGCGGGTCAGCAGCATCCTGGCGCAGTACTTCCGCAGCGTCCAGGGCCAGGTGCGCGAGGACGTCCTCGTGACGCTCGTGCGCATCGGCGGGCCGGAGAACGAGAAGGTCCTCGGCGAGGCGCTGGCCGATGCCAACCCCGAGGTCGTGCGTTTCGCGCTGCGCGCGCTGGCCGAGGCGCGCTCGATCGCGCTCGCGCCGCGCGTGCAGAAGCTGCTCAGCAACCGCAAGGAGGCCGCGGCCTACGTCGACGCGCTGATCGTCTACTACGCCGCGGTGCCTGCCGCGATCGACAAGAGCGTGCTGCTCGGCATGGTCGTCCTGGCGCAGGACTTCTCGCTCTCGCGCGACGTGCGCGCGCGCATCCTGACGGCGCTCGCGGGCTGGGGCGACAAGTTCGACTCCGACCTGAAGCGCGAGGTGAAGCGCATGGCCTCCTCGCCCGATCGCGAGACCAAGGAAGGCGCGCTGGTGCTGCTCTACCAGATCGGCGACAAGAGCGCGCGCAAGGAGCTGCTCGCCGACTACGACGATCAGATCGAGCGCAACAAGAACTGGGCGAACTCCTACGAGCAGCGCGCCAACGTGCTCTATCGCCTCGGCGAATGGCGCGACGCGCAGCGCGACTACCAGCAGGCGATCACGCTGGGCAATCGCGACGTGCGCGCGCAGCTCGACCAGGCCTACATCGGCCTGGCGCGTTGCCAGGCGCAGCAGAACAAGCTCAAGGACGCGATGACGACGCTCGAGCGCGCGCCGATCTCGCTCAAGCAGCTGACCGAGCTGGCGCGCGATCCGGCGTTCCAGAAGCTGGTCGAGAACCCCAAGTACCGCGGCGTGTTCAAGCTCGACTGAACGCGATGGCGCGCACCGGCTACGTCTCGACGCCGCTCTCCGCGCGCCACGACACCGGGCCGGGACATCCCGAGCGCGCCGCGCGCATCGAGGCCATCGAGCTCGCGCTGGCGCGCAGCGAGCTGGCGCGCGAGCTCGAACGCATCGACGCGCCCGAGGTCGATCTCGCGCGCATCGGGCGCGTGCACGAGCGCGGCTACCTCGACCACGCCGCGGCCGCGATCGCCGCCGGAGCGCGCGTGCTCGACGAGGGCGACACGCGCGTCTCCTCCGATTCGTGGCGCGCCGCGCGCGCGGCGGCCGGCGGAGCGGTGCGCGCGGTCGAGCTCGTGCTCGCCGGCCAGCTCTCGAACGCCTTCGTCGCCGCGCGGCCGCCCGGCCATCACGCCGAGCGCGACCGGGCCATGGGCTTCTGCGTGCTGAACAACGTGGCGATCGCCGCCGCCGAAGCGCGCGCGCGCGGCATCGAGCGCGTGGCGATCGTCGACTGGGACGTGCACCACGGCAACGGCACGCAGCACATCTTCGAGCGCGACCCCAACGTCTTCTACGCGAGCCTGCACCAGTGGCCGCTCTATCCGGGCACCGGCCTCGCTCACGAGCGCGGCCTGGGCGCGGGCGAAGGCACGACGCTCAACGTGCCGCTGCCGCCGCGCGCGGGCGACGTCGAATGGCTGGCGGCGTTCGACGACGAGGTGCTGCCCGAGCTCGAGCTCTTCAAGCCGCAGTTCGTGCTCATCTCCGCCGGCTTCGACGCGCACATGGACGATCCCTTGTCGCAGACGCTGCTCAGCGACGAAGCGTACCGCCACATGACGCACACGCTGCTCGCGCTGGCGCGCGACCACGCGCAGGGTCGCGTCGTCTCGCTGCTCGAAGGCGGCTACGACCTCGAGGCGCTCGCGCGTTGCGTCGGCGTGCACCTCGAGGAGCTCGCGGGCGCGGGCTGAGCCCTCGGCTCACTCGGGCTTCTTCGCGAGCACGTCCGCGACGATCGGCGAGAAGAAGAGCGCGTCGGGGTTGCGCTCGTGCGCGGCCCACTCGTCGAGGAACTGCGTGCGCTCGGCTTCCGTGAGCAGGCCCTGATCGACCATCGGACGCGAGAAGTGCGGGAAGAAGAGCCCGGCCCAGCGGAACGCGTCCGAGCCCGGGCCACCGCAGATCACGTTGGGCGTGAGCGAGACGAGCTCGAGGCCCGCGCCGCGGACGAGCGCGCTCGCGCGGCCGGCGATCCACACGTCGCCGCCGTGGCTGGCGTACATCGCGCGCGTCGCGCGCACGAGCGCGCGGAAGCCCGCGCTGTCGGGGAAGAGCGAAACGCCCTCGTGGTTGTAGTCCTGGATCGCGAGCTGCCCGCCGGGCTTCAAGGCGCGCGCCAGACGCGTCACGACGCGCGCGGGTTCGGGCACGAAGCTCAAGACCCAGCGCGCGAAGACGACGTCGTACGCGCCTTCTTCGAGCTCGACCTCCTCGAGCTTGGCGCACTCGGCGCGCACGTTCGTCCAGGAGTGCGCTTCGATCTCCTGCTCGACGTGCTCGATCCAGCGCGGCGACTCGTCGAGTGCGTGCACTTCGCCGGAGCGTCCGACGCGCGCGGCGAGCTCCGCCGTGACGAAACCCGGTCCGCAGCCCGCGTCGAGCACGCGCGCGCCGCGCGGGATGCCGATGCGGTCGAGGAAACCGCGCGTCACGCTGGACCACACGCCGTGCTGGAAACGCAGCCGTTCGAGCTCGGAGTCGCTCGTCCCCAGCGGGTAGTGACTGCGCGCCGTCATCGCGCGCCGAGCGTAGGGAGCGCGCGCACGCTCTCAAGCAGCCCGAGTCAGGCGCCGCGCGCGTCGCCGATGCCGCGCGCGCGCAGCAGCTTGCCGAGCTCGATCTTCGCCTGCGCGTGCTTCATGCGCGCGGCGGCGGCGCTCGGACGTCCGGTCTCCTCGGCGACGGCCTCCCACGAGGCTCCCATGTACTCGCGCAGCAGGATGAGCTCGCGGTACTCGTCGTCGAGCTCTTCCAGGCAGGCTTCGAGGATGCGCTTCTCCTCGCTGCGCGTGAGCTCGTCGAGCGGCCGCGTGCCCTCGTCGCTGACCTGGAACCGCGGGCCGGTGCTCGACGAGTTCGCCGACGAGACCGGATCGAGGCCCATGGCTCGTTCGTGGTCGCGCTTCTTCGCGCCGTGGTAGTCGGCCTTGGCGCGGATCTGGTTCTCGGCCAGGCGCGCGAGCCAGTTGATCAAGCTCGCTTCCTCGCGCATCTCGAAGCTGTCGAGCTTCAGCACGGCGGTGAGAAATGTCTCCTGGAGAATGTCCTGCGACTCGACGCACTCGCGCAGCCGCCGGCCCATGCGCAGGCGCACGACCTTGAGCACGCGCTCGCGGTAGCGCGTGATCAGCCGCTCGAGCGCGTCGCGATCGCCGGTCTGGGCGCGCGTGACGAGCTCCAGGGAGCGCGTGATCGAATCGGTCATCGGCAGGGAGGCGAGCATGTCAGCGTGCCCCCGCGACGTTGCATTCTATCTTGTAGAAGTCGACGCCGGGAACGAGGTCGTGCACGACGTACCACGTCTCCGGATCGCGCAACTGTCGCAGCGCTGCCTCGCGTTGCGCGTTGGTGACGCGCAATTCCTGCGCGCCCGCGCCGCGCGTCGTCTCGAACAGGCGCTGCAGCGCGGCATCGCAGTCGACGCCGGAGAGCGCCGGCGGCGCGCCGGCGTCGGCGACCAGGCTCGCGCTCGAACGCTCGCCCAGCCAGTCGCCGCTCTCGCGCAGGCTCGACATCCAGCTCTCGAGCGCCGGTCGCGGCTCGCGCGCGCTGAAGATCAGCAGGCCCTCGACGCGGTTGTGCGCCTCGATCTGGGTGCACACGACGCGCGGACACTGTCCGCCATCGGCGCAAGCGTCGACCTCGAGTCCGAAGCTCGCGCGCTCCGGCCGGCTGGAGAGCTCATCGGCGAAGAGCAGCTTCATCGGCGAGCACCGCCGCCCGTCGGCGTCGTTCTCGAAGACCGAGAGCACGTAGAGGTAGCGCCGCGCTTCGCCCGGCACGATCACGCCCAGGAGATCTCCCGGAGCGACGGTCGCGCCGTCGGCGAGGCGCACCTCGCGGCCGGCGGTGTCGAGCACGTACGGTTGCAGGTCCCCGGGCGCGAATCGCGCGGGCGCGTCGCGGCGCAGGAGCAGGCCCGCGCCGAGCGCGAGCGCGACGGCGGCGGCTCCCACGAGGAGCGGATGGCGGCGCAGGGACAGGCGCGTGCCCCGCGCGAGCGCGCGCCAGCGGTGCGCGCGCAGGGCCTGCGGCACGGCGGCGCCGCTGACGTAGGCCTCGAGGTCGGCGCGCAGCGCGCCAGCGTCGCGGTAGCGCCGTTCGGGAGAGCGCTCGAGCGCGCGCATGCAGATCGCGTCGAGCTCGAGAGGCACGGCCGGGTTGCGCTTGCGCGGCGCGTCGAACCAGCCTTCGCGGACGCGGTTGAGCACGTCGCTGAGCGCCGCGCCGGGAAAGGCGCGCTGCAGCACGAGCATCTCGTAGAGCACCAAGCCGAGCTGGTAGACGTCGGTGCGCGGATCCTTGCCGACCTGCTCGCGTTCCGCCTGTTCGGGCGCGAGGTAGGGCGCGCTGCCGTACAGGCGTTGCGTCACGGCGCCGTCGACGCTTCCGGCGCAACCGGCGAGGCCGAAGTCGAGCACGACAGGGTGTCCGCCGGCTTCGAGCATGACGTTGCTCGGTTTCAGGTCGCGGTGGACGACGCCGCGCGCGTGCGCGGCCTCGAGCGTGCGCGCGAGCTCGAGCACGATGCGCGCGGCGACGCGGCACCAATCGCGGCCCTCGAGCAGGCTCGGCTGGCCCTGCGGCGCGCCGAGCTCGAGCGCGCGCTCCCACAACGCGGCGCCGCGCGGCATCGCGCCGACGCCCTGCTCGCGCTCGAGCAGCTCGCGCGCGCGCTCGAGCACCGCGTCGAGCGAGCGCCCGTCGACGTGGCGCATGACGAGGTAGGCGAGGTCGCCGTCGACGCCGGTGTCGTAGAGCGGGACGATGTTGGGGTGATCGAGCGTCGAGAGCGCGCGCATCTCCTGGCGCAGCGCTTCCTGGCGCAGGTCCTCGTCGCGACCCATGGCGTGCATGACCTTGATCGCGACGCGCCGGCCGAGGACATCGTCGCGCGCGAGGAATACGCGGCTCATGCCGCCTTCGCCGAGCAGACGCTCGACGCGATAGCGGCCGTTGAGCAGGTCGCCGGCCTCGAGCGCGCGCGGCAGGAGCGCGCCGGCGCTGCGGCCCAGGTCGACGAGCTCGGCGAAACGCGCGCGTTCGCCGGCGTCCGCGAGGCGCGCGGCGAAGGCGTCGAGCTCGACCGCCTCGCCTTCGGAGCGGCGCACGAGGAACTCGGCGGCAAGCTCGTCCGCGGTGGCCGCGAGCGGCGCCTGGGGTTGGGGTCGGTTCTGCATGATTCGTCGCACGGCCGCCGTGGATCCCAGCGTAAGGGGCGCCCGGGGCGGGATCGCAGCCTCGGCGCGGCCAATTCGGCCCGGTCGCCCCGGTCGCCCCGGACGCACGGGGCGCCGCTTCATCGCGGCAGCACCGGCCAGAAGAGGTGGTGCCACTCGACGCCGCTGTGCGCGAGCAGATCGTGAACGGGCTCCGGGACGGCCGCCGTGGCCGCGGGCAGCGCCAGCGATGCGCGGATCTGGGCTGCGGTGAGGCCTTGCAAGCGCACCGGGCCGCCGCGCACGTCGCTGGGCTCGCTGTAGAGCCCGCAGGCCTCCTCCCACGCCAGGTCGGCCTGCGGCGAGCCCGCCTGCGGTTCGGACGGTAGCAGCGTGTCGGTCGCGGGTGCGCGCGGGCCGGCGGGGGCGCGCGCGTCGCGGAACCAATCCTCGATGTCCGGTCGCACTCCGGTCGCGACGTAGAGCAGCATCTCTTCGGCGCGGTTGTTCGCGTCGACGATCGCGCACGGCACGGCGAGGTCCGACGCGGACGACGGCGGCAGGCGCAGTCCGAAGCTCCCCTCGCGCGTGTAGCCGCTCACGGCGAGGAACTCCGGCCCCCACTCCAGAGGCCTGAAGCGTCGCACGCCGCGCGCGTCGGTGTACAGCGACGCGGCGTAGAGCCAGCGCACGTGCGCACCGGGAACCTCGACGCACAGCTGTTCCCCGCCGTGCAGCGCCTCGCCGGGCTCGACGAGCTCGAGTGGCCGCCCGGCGCTCACGCGCCGATACGCGCGCACGACGCCGTCGGCGCTCGTCCCCGGTCGCAACCACCAGCCCAGCGCCAGCGCGCCGCCCGCGCGGGCGACGCGCGCCAACGCGAGCCAGCGCGAGCGCGTCCCACGAGCGTCCTGCGCCGCGGAAGCGCTCGAGCTCGCCGCGCAGTTCCGCCGCCGAGCTCGGGCGGCGCTCGGGGTCGCGCTCGAGCGCCCGCAGGCAGATGCGCTCGGCTCAGCGGGATGCCGGGTCGAGCGCGCGGCGGCTTCGGGCGTCCGGCGGCGATGGCGACGCGCAGCGCGCTCTGTTCCGCGCCCGGGAAGGCGCGCACGCCGGTGAGCAGCTCGTACAGCACCAGGCCGAGCTGATACACGTCCGTGCGAGGATCGCGACCGGACGCGCCGGCGTGGATCTGCTCGGGCGCGAGGTAGGGCAGCGTGCCGACGAGGCGGCCAGCGTCTTCGCCGAGCGCGAGTTGCGCGCTCGACGCGAGGCCGAAATCGAGCAGGACGGGATGACCTCCCGGCTCGAGCATGACGTTCGCGGGCTTCAGGTCGCGGTGCACGATGCCGCAGGCGTGTGCCGCTTCGAGAGCGCGCGCGATCTCGAGCGCGATGCGCGCCACGACCGCGTACGCATCCCGCTCGGCGAGCAGGTTCTCGCGTCCCGCGGCGGCCGGCAGCGACGCCGGGTGCAGCCACGCGCGCGGCCCGAGGGGCTGCGCGCCACGCGCGAGCTCGCGTGTCGCGCCGGGGCGCGCGTGCCACGCCGCGAGGATCTCCGCCAGCGAACGCCCCGCGACCAGGCGCATGACGAGCACGCGCCGTTCGCCGTCGACACCGGAGTCCTGGATGGGGACGATCCCCGGGTGATCCAGGCGCGCGAGCACGCTGGACTCGTGCCGCAGGAAGCTCTCCCACGCGCCGGTCGCGCGCGCGTCGACGACCTTCACGGCGACGTCCTTGGAGAGGCGCAGATCGCGAGCGCGCCAGACCGAGCCCATGCCGCCCGATCCGATCGCGACGTCGAGCCGGTAGCGGCTGAAGAGCACTTCGCCGGGGCGACCGCGCTCCGCGGTGCTCTCGAACACGCGTTCCACGAGCTCGGCGCCTTGCACGAGATCAAGGAGCTGCGCGCGCGCGACGTCGTCGCGCAGTCGTTCGGCGAAGGCGACTTCGCCGATGCTCGCCGCGCGCCGCGC
>JBGATX010000135.1:0-16485 GCA_044228975.1 Planctomycetota bacterium
AGGAAGATGTCGTGTACCGTATGGCGGTGAACCGTTTCCAGAAGACGTACGGCGCCGAGGATGCGCGGCGCTACCAGGAGCTCAAGAAGCCGCGCAAGCATCGCGCGGAGATGGAGCTCGTCGATCGCGCCTTCGCGTCGATCTCGCGTGACGAACGGGTGCTCGACGTGCCCTGCGGGTATGGGCGCGTGATGGAGCACCTGCACGCGCGCGGTTATCGCGTCAGCGGAGCGGATCTCTCCGAGCCGATGCTCGAGCTCGCGCGGGCGACGATGAGCCGGCATGCGTGGTCGGGGACGATCGAGCGGCAGGATCTGCAGCAGCTCGGCCATGCCGACCGAGCGTTCGACACGTTGATCTGCTTCCGCGTCTTCCATCACTTCCCCGAGGCGGAGATCCGCCGGCGCGTGATCTCGGAACTGTGCCGCGTCGCGTCGCGCCACGTCGTGCTCTCGTACTTCAGCCCGCACTCCTTCACGTCGCGCCTCTCGCAGCTGCGCGTGGCGCTGAAGCTCAGGCGACCCAATCGCTATCCGACATCGTTGAAGGAGCTCGAGAGCTACTTCCGGCCGTGCGGCTTCCGGCTCGAGCGCGATTTCGCGCGGCTCTCGCTCGTGCACTCGCTGCACCTCTCGGTCTGGGAGCGCGAAGCGTCCTGAGCGCGCGCCGCCAAGTGGGCGCGCGAGTGCGCAGCGCCTAGAGTACGCCGCTCCACGATGTCTCCGCCGCCTCCGCTCGCTGCGCTGCCGATCGACGAGGTGCTGCCGGCCCTCGTCGACGCGCTGCGCCGCTCGAACTGTGCCGTGCTGCGCGCGCCGACGGGAGCGGGCAAGACGACGCGCGTGCCGCCCGCGCTGCTCGACGCGGGTCTCGCGGGCGAACGGCAGCTCGTGATGCTGGAACCGCGCCGAGTCGCGGCGCGCGCGGCCGCGCGACGCATGGCGTTCGAGCGCGGGAGCGAGGTCGGCGCCGAGATCGGCTTCCAGGTGCGCTTCGAGCGCGTCGCCGGGCCGCGCACGCGCATCCTCGTCGTCACCGAAGGCCTGCTCGTGCGCCTCTTGCAGGACGATCCGTTCCTCGAACGCTTCGGCGCGGTCGTCTTCGACGAGTTCCACGAGCGCAACCTCGACACGGATCTCTCGCTCGCGCTCGTGCGCAAGGTGCAGCGCGAAGCGCGGCCCGAGCTCAAGCTGCTGGTGATGTCGGCGACGATCGCGACGCAGAAGGTCGCCGAATGGCTCGGCGACGCGAGCGTGATCGAGAGCGAGGGACGGTTGCATCCGGTCGACATCCGCTACCTCGATCGCGACGACGATCGTCCGCCGCCTCTCGTCGTCGCTTCCGGTGTCGAGCGCGCGCTCGAGCAGACGCGCGGCGACGTGCTCGCGTTCCTGCCGGGAGTGGGGGAGATCCGTCGCGCGCGCGAGGCGCTCGAGAGCACCGCCGTGCGCCGTTCGATCGACCTCTTCGAGCTCTACGGCGATCTTCCGGCCGGGGAGCAGGACGCGGTGCTTCGCCGCGGCGCGCGGCGCAAGATCGTGCTCGCGACGAACGTCGCCGAGACCTCGATCACCATCGACGGCGTCACGGGAGTCGTCGATTCGGGCTGGGCGCGCGTCGCGCGCTTCGACGCGGGCGTCGGGCTCGATCGACTGGAGCTCGAGCGCATCTCGCGCGCGTCGGCGGACCAGCGCGCCGGCCGCGCCGGTCGCACGGAGCCCGGAATCGCGTTGCGGATGTGGACAGCGGCGACGCAGCGCTCGCTCGACGAGGAGACCGAGCCCGAGATCCGGCGCGTCGACCTCGCGGGGCCGATGCTGCAGCTGCTCGCGTTCGGCGAGCGCGATCTGCGCGCGTTTCCGTGGTTCGAACGGCCGTCGGACGCGGCGCTCGATCAGGCGGTCGAGCTGCTCACGCTGCTCGGGGCGATCGATGCGCGTGGTCTCACATCGATCGGCAAGCAACTCGTGCGCGTGCCCGCGCACCCACGCATCGCGCGCCTGCTGCACGAAGGCGTGCAGCGCGGTTGCGCCGGTTCCGCGGCGGTCGCAGCTGCGTTGCTCTCCGAACGCGACCCGTTTCGACGCGTGCCACGCCGGCGCGACTTCCAGAGCTCCGCCGGTCGCAATCGCCACCATTCCGACTCGGACTTGCTCGATCGCGTCGTGGCGCTCGAGAGCTTCGAGCACAGCGGCTCGCGCGCGTCGCTCGTCGGCGAGCTCGATGGCGGCGGTGCGCAGCGCGTGCTGCGCGTCGCCGACGAGCTCTTCCGCACCGGCGAGCGCACCTTCGGCGCCGCGACGGCACAGCCCGACGATCGCGAGGAAGCGTTCCTGCGCTCCGTGCTCGCCGCGTGGCCCGATCGCGTTGCGCGCCGGCGCGCGGAAGGGGACCGTCGTGCGGTCATGCTCGGCGGTCGCGGCGTGCGGCTCGCCGACGAGAGCGCGGTGATGGACGCGGAGCTCTTCGTGTGTTGCGAAATCGACGGCGGACGGCGCGGCGAGCGCGCGGAAGGTGTCGTGCGCATCGCCTCGGCGATCGAGCGCGCGTGGCTTCCCGCTGAGCGAATCACGACGTCGAACGAAGTCATCTTCGACAAGGAGAAGGAGCGCGTCGTCGCCGTGCGCCGCACGCGTTACGCGGATCTCGTGCTCGACGAATCCCCGACGGGCCAGATCGACGACGAAGCCGCCGCGCGCGCTCTCGCGTCATCGATCGGCGACGACCTCGGCCGCATCGTGCCGCTCGCCGACGAGAAGCTCGCGAACTTCCTCGCGCGCGTGCGTTGCGTCGCGAATTGGCTCCCCGAGAGCGGCTTTCCGCGCATGGACGAGCCGTGGTTGCGTGCGCAGCTCCCCGAGCTCCTGCGCGGCTGTCGCAGCTTCGACGACGCGCGCAAGCGCGATTGGGTCGAGCTCTTGAAGGGCCGGCTCGATTGGAAGCAGACGCAACTGCTCGAGCGCGAAGCTCCCGAGCGTTTGCAGGTGCCGAGCGGCAGCTGGATCCGTCTCGAGTACGCCGAAGGCCGCTCACCCGCGCTCGCGGTGCGCATCCAGGAAGTGTTCGGCCTCGCCGACACGCCGCGCATCGCCGGCGGGCGAGTGAAGGTCACGCTGCACCTGCTCGCGCCGAACTACCGGCCGCAGCAAGTGACCGAGGACCTCGCGAGCTTCTGGAACGGCGCCTACCAGGAGATCCGCAAGGAGCTGCGCGCGCGCTACCCAAAGCACTCGTGGCCCGAGGATCCATGGAACGCACCGGCGGTGAAGAAAGGGCGCAGCGAGCGCTGAGCGTCGGCGCCCCCGCGCAGGAACGCTGCCTCGCGCGTGATCGTCGACTCGCCCTCGCCGCGCTCGCGTGTCCGAGGGCTCGTGGACGGAAGTCCGCCGCACATCGAACCGGCAACCCGACGGTGAGCGACGCAGAGTTGCTCGGTACTTCGGCATGAGCACGACAGTGGAGTGCCGGGCGCGGGCCGACGTTCGCCGTTACGCTGGCGGCCGATGGCTTCCTTTTTCAGCAAGCTCTTCGGTGGTGGTTGCACCAGCTCTCTCGAACATGAGCTCGTCGAAGCCGTGCGCGCGGCGGAGGACTCCCGGCACGCGTGGGAACGGCTCGCCGCGCATTCGTCCGAGGCGCTCGCGGATCCGGGCAAGCTCGATCCGAGCCGATCGACGAACAGCGATCGCGCGCACGAACCGCGCGAGCTCGAGCGCGCGCTCGATCACGCGCGCGCGACGCTCGCAAGGATCGACAACGCGCGGGCGGACGCCGCGCGCACGAATCCCGTGGCGCAGGCGCTCGTGTTTCTCGACGACGCCTCCCGGGCGCTCGATGCCCTCGCGGTCGGTCCGCGGACGCGCGCTCCCGATCTCGAGCTGGCGCGCGAATTCGTGCGTTGCGGGCGCTGCGATCGAGCGCTCGTGCGTTTCGAACGCGCGCTCTCGAGCGAGCCCGATGCGGTCGAGGTGGGTGCCATGGGCGCGGAGATCGGCGGACTGGTCGCCACCGCCGTGCTCCGTCACGAACGAGCCCACGACGAGAGCGCGCGCTCCCTCGCCGTGCGCGTCCTCGATTGGGGCCGGGCCTGGGAACGCACGCACGCAGGCGATCGAACGCGAGCGCTGATCGTCGGCGGGCTCGCGTTCGACGGGAGCATCGCGGTGCTCGAGCGCAGGCTCGCGGAGTTCGCGCCCGACGGTCCGAGCGAGCACGCGTGGTCGAACGCGTGCAGCTTCGCGGTGCGAACGGGCGACGTCGAAATGGTGCGGGCGGCCGCCGCGCACCTTGCGGATCGCGAACAAGTCGAATTGGCGCTCTTCTACGCCGCGCAAGCCGCGATCGGCACCGGGATCTACGACCTCGCGCAGAAGCTGCGCCGCGAGCTTCCCGACCAGGCGCACCGCGACGAGCTGGGACTTTCGCTCGTCCTCGCGATCACGGAACGTGGCGAGCTCGCCCGGCTCGACTTCGATCTCGCGACGATCGCCGACCCGGCGTCGCGGGCGACGGCGATGGAGGAAGTCGAACGCGCCCGCGCTCTCCAACGCGAGCTCGACGTCGCGCTCGCCGCCGACTCCGCCGTGATCACGCTGCCGGGTGCCGCGGAGCTGTTGGGCGAGCGCGTGCGTTTGCACGCGGTCGCACGGCGCTTCGACGAAGCGCGCGCCCTCGCGGCACGCATCGACCTCGCTCCCGAGCGCGCTTTCGCGCGCTGGACGATCGTGCGCGAGCTGCAGCGCGCTGGCGATCACCGCGCTGCCGAGGCCTTGGCCGCGAGCATCGTCAGCGACGCCGGACTCGCACTGGCGAGCGCGCGGGCCGCGGAGATGCCGCTGAAACTGCCGGCCTGCGCGGCTGCTGTCGGCGGGAATCCAGCCGCGATACATGCGCTCTGGTCGTCCGTGGGCACGGCCGAACAGCGTGACGAGCTCCTGCACGCGGCGTGCTGGTGGATGGCGTTCGAGCGCCGAATCGCCGGGCTCGACGCGCTGTTCGAGCTGGCACAGGGCCCGCAATCGCGCGCACGCGTGTTGCTCGGCGCGGCGGACGGCCTGCTGCACGACGAGAGCGTCGACGGCGAGCCTTGGCCGCGCTGACTCTGCGCGCTACGACGCGACGCGATACGTGAGCAGCAGCGTGCCCGTCTTGCGGAACGCGCGCTGTTCCTCGAGCTTCAACTCACGGCGGCGTTGCAGCGGCGCGATCATCGGGATGCCGCGGCCGAGCACGACGGGAATGGTCGCGATCTCGATCACGTCGACGAGGCCGAGCTCGAGCAGGCTCGCGCACAGGCTCGCGCCGCCGAAGAGCCAGATCTCCTTGCCGGGTCGGCGCTTCAACTCGCTCACGGCGCGGCCGAGGTCGCCCGAGAGCAGCGTGACGCCGGGTGCGTCGATCGACTTCAACGTGCGCGACGCGAGGTAGGTCGGCAGGCCGAACACCGCTCCCGCGCTGCCGTACTGCTTCGCGGCCGCCTCCCATGTGCGTCGGCCGAGGAGCACGGCGTCGTAGCGCGCGAGCAGCGCGCCGAAATCGATCTCGGGGTCCATCACGATCCAATCCGCCTCTCCGTCGGGTCCGGCGATGTATCCGTCGAGGCTGGCGGCGACCTGGTAGCGCAACGTGCGTGTCATGGCGTGTCCTCCTGCGCGGCAGACTAAGTGAATGGCCGTTTACCATGCAAGCGGAAAGTGCACGGCCGTTTACCATGGGCGCGATGAGCCCCCGACCGCAGCTCGCGACCGACGCCGAGATCCTGATGGCCGTGTTCCGCACGATCGCGCGGCTGGGGCCGAATGCGCTGACCCTGGCCGACGTGGCGGAGGACGCGGGCTTGTCCGCGCCGGCGCTCGTCAAGCGTTTCGGATCGAAGCGCGCGCTCTTGCTCGCGGCCGCGGCGGACGCGGCGGCGGGGCACTCGTTCCTGTTTGCGGCCCTGCGCGAGCGCCGCGCGTCGCCGCTGCAGGCACTCTTCGACATCGGCGAGTGCCTCGAGGTCATGGGCAAGACGCCGGCGGAGGTCGCGCGCTCCCTCGCGTTCTTCAGCCTCGATCTCACCGACGCGGAGTTCCGCGAGCACGCGCGCACGGGAGCGCGCACGTTCCACACCGGCTTGCGCGCCTGCGTGCGCGACGCGATCGCGGCGGGCGAGCTGCGCAAGTGCGACACCGGAGCGCTCGCGCACGCGCTGCAGGCGACGATCCAGGGCGCGCTGCTCGATTGGGCGATCCAGGGCGAGGGCTCGCTCGGCGCGTGGGTGAAGCGCGACCTCAAGATCGTGCTGAAGGGCTACACGACCTGAGCGGTGTCGCGCCAAGCGCCGCGCAACCGCGCGCGCTGCGGGCTCCAAGCGCGAAGCCGAGCTCGCGCGCTCCTCGCGCAAGCTCGGCCTCGATGCGTCGGCGCGCGATCTAAGCACAGACCGTTAACGACCCGGCGTCGGAGACGCCGACGCTGGTGCCGTCGGGATGCGTCGCATCGCGCATGTACCACTGCGCGAAGATCGTGTCGAAGGGCAGGATGCCGCGCGAGTTCATGTAGGCGTTCGAGAAGTAGAAGTCGTAGGTGCCCGTGCAGTTGGGACCGACTCCCGTGCCTCCCGAGTTCTGGATGCCGGCGCGGAAGAAGGGCTGGCCCACGCACAACGTCCCGTTGAAGAAGGGCGCGGCGTTCGACGAGCGCGACCAGAGCAGCATGCCGAGCGCGTTCTTGCGGATGTTGACGCCCGTCACATGGAAATTGTCGGGACCGGAGTACGCGGCGGTGCCCGTGAAGCCCGCCGTCGGAATGCACCCGAGCGAGTTGACCTTGCCGACGCAGTAGGTGTGCGCCTCGCACTCGAACGGGTATGCACCCATGTCGATGCGCGAGCTGTCGGGATCGGTCTGCGCCGGATCACCTGAATCGATGCACGGCGAGCCCGCGAGCAGGTGGTAGTCGTGGTTCGGCGCCGACTGGAACAGCGGATCCGCGTTGATGTTGCCCGAGCCGGCGAAGCCTCCGTCGACATCGCTCCAATCGATCGCGAGCGTGCCCGTGATCACCGCGGTCTCCGGTGCCGAGTCGCCCCACAGGATGCAATTGTGAGCGCTCGAGGTGCTCGTGCCGAACACCGTCGCCAATCCGCCACCGGAGATCGTCGCCGTGTTCGCGCTCAGCGTGCAATTGTTCAAGATCGCGTTCGCCGCACCGCCCCCGTGCGGCGCGGTGTTGCCCCACAATCGGCAGCGTGTCGCGCTGCTGCCGAAGATCCCGCCGCCGCCGGCGATCGAGACGAAATTCGCCGTCGGGAGCACGCGATTGTCATGGATGTCACAGTCCGTGAGCGTGCCGAGCACCGCTCCGCCTCCGCCCCGCCCGGTGAATCCCGAATTGCCGCCGATGGAGTACGCCACGTTGTCGTGGATCCGCGTGCGTGTCGCGACGCAGTCGAACAGGCCGCCACCCTGCGCCGGATGTTCGGTCGATGGATTTCCCAAGAAGCCTGCGACTCCGGCTACGTTCTCCGAGACCTCACAATCCGTGAGCGTGGAGAGCGCGGCGCCGCCACCTCCGTAGGGATTGAGGATCGAGCTGCCGTACTGTTGCGCCGAGTTGCCGCGCACGACGCAGTTGGTGAGGTTCGACAGCAGCGCTCCGCCACCTGCATGCGCGCCGAAGTTGCTCTGGATCGTCGAGTTCGTCACCGTGCCGCCGTACACGCCAGCTCCGCGCCCGGGGTCGGAGTCGACGCTGTTGGCCCAGTTGTGCTGAATCAACGAGGCGTCGATCGTCGCCGATCCGCTCAGGTAGGCGCCCGCGCCCTCCCAGGCGATGTTGTCGAGGATCTGGCAGTTCGTGAACGTGCCCGCCGAGGCGTAGATCCCGCCTCCCGAGCCGCCGACGAAACCTGGACCGCCGTTGTCGGAGATCGTGCAGCGCTCGACGGTGATCGCGCTGGTGCTGTAGATCCCCAGACCGAAGATGCCGGAGATGTAGTGCGCTCCCGTTCCTCGCTGGATCGTGCAGTCGCTCACGCTCGACAGCGAGCCTTCGAAGTACATCCCGACGCCGATGTCGCCGACGTTCTCGCGCACGAGCAGGTTGCGCAGCGTGGGCGACGCGCCCGTGACGTAGATCCCCGAGCCGATCGGTCCGAACGGAACGACGGGCGACAGCGTGCCTCGTCCGTGCTGCACCGTGAACCCGTCGAGAACCGCGCCCGCTCCCTCGCCGTTCTTGAAGGTCACCACGGACTGCTGCGGACCCGCCGGACCGCCACCCCCGACGGGCGGCGGCCAGACGGCTCCGCCGTCGAGCACCGTCGACGCCGGACCGCCCGAACTTTGCACCAGCACGTTCTTGCCGAGGAAATCGAAGCCGCCGGTGTACGTGCCCGGCGCGACGAGCAGCGTGTCACCGCTGACCGTCGTCGCTTGCGCAGCGCGTACTGCAGATCGGCGTACGGACTACCAGGCGTTCCCGCGCCCGGCGGCGAAGCGCTGGCGTCGACGGACCAGGTCGTTTGCGCGAGCGCGCGCGCTCAGGCACACAGATGCGCTGGCGAGACGGAGGACACGACGGAGGGTGCGCTGCGTGAGCATCGTGGGATCCTGGGAAAGCGAATGGGGGCCTTCGATCGACGTCGATTCTTCATGAGTCGTCTGCCGCGGCGACGGGGCTGGTGAAAGCGCGATATTCGCCGCTCCAAGCCCAGGACCGTCGAGAGGCGTCGGAGGCGACGCCCGCTGCCGGCGCCGTCGAGCGCGTGGAGTGCGCGAACGGTCGCGCGCTGCGTATCGCTCGACGATGAAGCCGAGCGCGCGCTGACGGCGCGAGCTCGGCCTCGTGAACATGCGCGCGAGAGCTACGGACAGACGGTGAACGCCACGGCGTCGGAGACGCCGACGCTGGTGCCGTCGGGATGCGTCGCGTCGCGCATGTACCACTGCGCGAAGATCGTCTCGAAGGGTTGGATGCCGCGCGAGCTCATGTACGCGTTCGAGAAGTAGAAGTCGTAGTGCCCGTGCAGTTGGGCCCGACTCCCGTGCCTCCCGAGTTCTGGATGCCGGCGCGGAAGAACGGTTGTCCGACGCACAGCGTGCCGTTGAAGAAGGGCGCGTTGTTCGACGAGCGCGACCAGAGCAGCATGCCGAGCGCGTTCTTGCTGATGTTGGAGCCCGTGACGTGGAAGTCGTCAGGCCCGGAGAACATCGCCGTGCCCGTGAAGCCCGCCGTCGGGATGCAACCGAGCGAGTTCACCTTGCCGACGCAGTAGCTGTGCGCCTCGCATGCGAACGGGAAGACTCCCATGTCGATGCGCGAACCGTCGGGATCGAACTGCGCCGGATCACCTGAATCGATGCACGGCGAGCCCGCGAGCAAGTGGTAGTCGTGATTCGGCGCCGACTGGAACAGCGGTTCATTGTTGATGTTGCCCGTGCCAGGGAACCCGCCGTCGACGTTGCTCCATTCGATCGTGAGCGAACCCGAGATCACCGCCGTCTCGGGCAACGAGTCGCCCCACAGAATGCAGTTGCGCGCGCTGGCGCTGCTCGCGCCGTACAACACCGCGAGCGCGCCGCCGGAGACCGAGGCGAAGTTCGCGTCCAGCGCGCAGTTGACCAGCGCCGCGTTCGCGGCACCGGCGCCGTGCGGCGCGCTGTTGGCCCAGATGCGGCAGCGCGTCGCGGTTCCTCCGTACACGCCGCCGCCGCCGACGGTCGGTGTCGAGGGAAACAACGGGTAGAGCGTGTTCTCGTGGACGGTGCAGCCGACGAGTGTCGCGAGCGCTGCGCCCGCGCCTCCCAGACCTCCGAAGCTGCTGCCTCCGCCCGACACCACCTCGTTGTGGTGGATATCGCAGTCGGTGGCCGAGCCGTTCAGCACTCCTCCGCCCGTGCAACCCGCGCCGCTCGTGACGAACGTCACGCCGAGCGCGCGATTGTCGCGCACGACGCAGCGCAGCAGCGTGCAAGCGAACGTGCCGCCGCCGCCAAAGGCCATCGACGTGGTCAGCGACGCGGCCACCGTGTTGCGCTGGATGACACAGTCGATCAGCGTCGCGGCCGCGGCTCCTCCGCCTTTCCAGCAGAAGCTGTTGTCCTCGATCGTGCAGTTGAAGAGCGTGCCGCCGAACACGCCCGCGCCTTGACCGTAGGGACCCTCGAGCGAGTTCGCGGAGTTGAGTCGAAAGATGCAGCCATGGAACTGCGCGCTGCCCTGCGCGTACGCGCCACCGCCGAACGGCGCCGTGTTGCTGACGAACGTGCAGTCGATGAACGTGCCCGCCGACGCCCAAGCACCGCCACCCTGCTGCGTCGGATAGCCGCCGTTGCCGACGAACGTGCAGCGTTCGACGGTGATGGCGGAGGTGGTGTGCAGGCCGACGCCGAACGTGGAGCAGGCGCCTTCGCACGCAACCGTGTTGAAGGAGATCGAGCAGTCGCTGACGACCGAAGCGGAGTTGACGAAGCGCATCCCGCCGCCGTACGCAGCGCGATTCTGCTGCACGGCCAGGTTGCGCAGCGTGGGCGAAGCTCCCTCGACGAGCACGCCGCCACCCTCGCCGGCCAGCATGGTCCCCGTGCCGCGACCGTGCTGGATCGTGAACCCGTCGAGCACCGCGCCGGGGCCCTCGCCATTGTGGAAGCGCACCACCGATTGCACGGGCGACGGGTCGGGCTGTGTCGGGTGAATCGGCGGCCACGAACCTTGTCCATCGAGGATCGTCGTCGCAGCGCCCGCGGTGCTCTGCACGAGCACGTCCTTGCCGAGAAAGTCGAACCCGCCGAAGTACGTGCCCGGCGCGACGAGCAGCGTGTCGCCACTGACGGTCGTCGCCTGCGCGAGCGCGTACTGCAGATCGGAGTAGGGGCTCGCGAGCGTGCCCGAGCCGGGCGGCGGCGCGCCGGCATCGACGTACCAGGTCGTCTGGGCGAGCGCGCTCGTTGCGAGCGCGACGGCTGCGATCGAGAAACGGAGAACGCGACGGACGACGGTCGACGCACGCATCGTGGAGATCCTCGGGGGAACGATTGGGGCCGGTGATCGAACTGCGATTGTTCCACGAGTCGTCGGCCGCGGCTCGAACGGTTGCCGAAAGCGCGGATTTCGCGCGGCCATACGTGGAAGGGTGCGCTGCGCAAGTCCGTCCGCGCGACTCGCGCCGGCCGCCGTGCGCCTCCGCTCAGAGCCTGTGAAGAAATCGGGGATGCCCGGCAGGGTTGTCCAGAAGCGTTCCGGAAAGGCGCGACGACGACGCGTATTCGCCAGCAATACTCGGAGGAGTCGCAACGCCGCCGGGGCGCTTCGGGCAAGCGTGACGGGCGTCCTCGATTTCTTCTGCTCTCCAGGCGCGCCTGGAGCCAGCTGCCGATCTCCACGATCTCCTCGAGGCAGACCGAATGGGGGATCGGGTACTCGCGCCAGGTCACGTCGCAACCGAGCTCGATCAGCCTGTCGCGCAGATCGACGCCGCGCTCGTAGCGCACCATCGGATCGACGGTTCCGTGCGCGCAGAAGACCGGGATGCCGCGATTGGCGGAGCTCATCTCGGCCGCGACCGAATCGCCGCACACGAGGTAGGTGGAGAGCGCGAGGATGCCCGCGAGCGGTTGCGGATGGCGCAGTGCGACGTGCACCGCGAGCGCGCCACCTTGCGAGAAGCCGGCGAGCACGATCTTGCGCGTCGGGACGCCGCGCTCGACCTCGCGCGCGATCAAGGCCTCGATGCGCAACGCGTTCTCGCGGATGCCGCGCTCGTCGTGCCGGTTGCGCAGGTCGACGTCCTTGATGTCGTACCACGCGGGCATCACGAAGCCGTTGTTGAGCGAGACGGGGATCGACGGCGCGTGAGGGAAGACGAAACGCACGCGCAGGCGCGGCGCGAGGCCGAGCTCGGGCACGACCGGCTCGAAGTCGTGTCCGTCGGCGCCGAGGCCGTGCAGCCAGATCACGGCCGCGTCGCAGGCGCCCTTGGGGCCGACCTCGACGCAGGGGAGGATCGCGTTGGGTGCGCTCATGGATCGAGAGGAGGCTCGCGTGGCGGAGTTTCGGCGCGCGCGCTGTGTTCGTGCTTGCCGCTGGGAGTGCGAAGCGGCCATCGTAGCGTCCGCCGATGACGAGCGACGAGGGCCGAGCGACGACGAAAGCGCCGCACGCGACGCAGCCGGGCAGGTCTTCGGCGCGTCCGCTCTTCGTCGGCGCCACGGCGTTCGCGTGCACGGCGCTCGCGATCGCGCGACCGCTGCTCAACGGCGCGGACGCGGCGAAGATCGCGCTCTGCTGGGGTTTCGTCGCGCTCTACGTCGTGTTGCCGGGGTGGCTCGCATGGCGAGCCTTGCGGGCGCGGCGCGACGATCTCGTGGCGCAGCTCGGGATGGGCTGGGCGCTCGGTCAGGCGCTGCAGATCGCGGCGTACGTGCTCGCGCAGCTCGCGGGGTGGGAGCGCGGCTTCGCGTTCTGGCCGCTCGTGTGCGCGCCGCTCGCCTGGGCGGCGCGCCGCAACGATCGGCGCCTGCGCGACACACCGGCCGATACTCCGATCCGCGCGCCGATCGACGGCGCCGGCGTCGATGCGACGCATCTCGCCGGCCTGTTCGCGTTGCTCGCGCTCGTCGTCGCGCGCGCGCCGGTGCAGGCGTCGAGCGGATGGTGGTGCGCGATCGACTTCGACACGCTCTTCCACGCCGGCAACACGGCCGCGCTGCGCGCCGGACTTCCGTACACGGATCCGCGCGTCGCGGGAGTCGGCTACAACTACCACTACTTCGGCTACGCGCTCGCCGCGGGGCTGCGCAGCGTCACGGGCGTGCCGCTCGTCGAGGTCTACGAGCGCATCCTCGGCGCGGCCTGGCCGCTGCTGCTCACGCTGCAGGTTTTCGCGCTCGCACGCAGCGTCGCGCGCGCGACGGTCGAGCGCGCGGGCAGCCTCGCGCGCGGGCGCGAGAACACGGTCGGCCTCGTCGCCGCGGCGCTCGTCGTGCTGCACGCGGAGTTCGGCGTGCACGTCGCTCGCGTCGTGTCAGGCGCAGCGCACTTCGATGCGCAGAGTTACCTCGAGTACGGCATCTACAACAGTCCATCGTCGGTGCTGGGGCTGGTCCTCTTCGCCAGCGCGGCGCAGCTCGCGATCGAGCTGCTGCTCGCGTCGCAAACCGACCGGCGGCGCGCTCGCGGGCCCTGGCTCGCGTTGATCGAGCTCGTCGTCGTCGCGGCGGGAACGAAGGGCACGGTCGTGCCGATCCTCGTCGGTGCGACGGCCGTCTGCGCCGTGCTCGCGTGGCGCAAGCGCGAATCCGCGCGTCGCCCGCTGCTCGTGCTCGCCGCGCTCGGATTGCCGGCGGCGCCGATGACGCTGCTGCTCTCGCTGGGCTCGGATCGTCTGACCGACGCCGTGCTGCGCTGGGCGCCGTGGCACGGTCTCTACACGTCGCGCTTGTTCGCGACCGTCGCCCGATGGATGGGCACGGAGCCGTTCGCGGCGCCGCTCTGGCTCGAATGGTCGCTCGCGCCACTGTGGATCGTGCTCGTCTTCGGTCCGTGCTGCGCCGGCTTCCTGCGCTGGCGTGCGGTTCGCGCATCGAGCGTCGCCGATCGCTGGCTCGGCGCGGCGGTGCTCGCGGGGCTCGTGCCGACGTGCCTGCTCGGCGCGCAAGGCCTGGCGCAGCTCTTCTTCGGCTACACGGCGCACGTCGCGCTCGCGGTGCTCGCGGCGCAGTTCTTCGTGCTCGGCTCGATGCCGCTGGCGCGGCGTGTCGCGCTCGCGTGCGTGCTCGGCCTCCTGCCCGCGCTGGCGGTGAGCGTGCACGTTGCCCTCAACCTGCGCCGCGATCTGCGCGCGAAGCCGGTCGAATCGGCACTGTTGCGGCAGTACCGCGAGGGCCTCGAATGGATCCGCGCCTCGACACCGCTCGACGCCGTCGTGCTCTCGCATCCCGGCATGCTGCTCGCCTCGGCGCGCGCGGAACGGCGCGCGTTCTAGGAGACCGACTCCGAGACGCCCGCGAGCTTCGCGAAGAGCTGGGAGCAGGTCGACGGCCGCTGGCGCAAGACCGTGCCGGCGCGGATCGCCTTCACGCGCCGGCTCGAGCTCGCGCAGAGCTTCGAGAGCTCACCGAACGCCGCGACGCTGCGCGACGTGCGCGCGGAGCTCGGCACGCGCACCGAGCTCTTCGCCATCGTCGATCGCCTGCACCTCGAGCACCGTGGCCCGCTCGGCACGCATTGGGAGCTGGAGCCCGTCGCCGAACGGCGCATCGACGACGAAACCGAGGCCGAGCTCGTCTTCGAGAACGAAGCGCTGCGCGTCTACCGCCTCCGACCTTGATGCGCGAGCTCGTTCGACGGCGATCGAGCGTGTCGCGACCCACGGCGCCCGCTACGATCTCGCCGCGCGCGCGTGCGCGTTTCGCGATGAAGGAATTCCACTCGACGCTGCCTTGGTCCCCCGATCGTCCGCAGACGCTCGTCGTGTGCTGCTCCGACGGCCGCTACCACGCGCAGATCGAGGACTTCGTGCGGCGCGAGGTCAGCGAGCGCGCCGACCTCTTCGCGATCCCCGGCGGGCCGGCGTGCATCGATCCGTGGACGAGCTCCTTCGACGAAGCGCGCGTCTTCGAGCAGTCGATGCGGCTCTTCGCCGCCGCGCACGACTTGAGCGCCGTGTGGTTGATGGCGCACGAGGACTGCGCCTACTACCGCGTCAAGCACCCCGGCTGCACGGCGACCGAGCTGCGCGAGCTCCAGTGGCGCGATCTGCGCCGCGCGCGCGAGCTCGTGCGCTCCGCTCATCCGGCTTACGGCGTGCGCTGCGTCTTCGTCGCGCGCACCGACGAACGCGTGGTCTTCCACTACGACGAGGCGCAGGCGCCTCGCGGACACTAGGCGATGGACGAGCCCGATCCGCGCGAGCTCGAGCCCGTTGCGCCGCCGCCTCCTCCGCCGCGCCACGACGCCGCGCGACGCGAGCCGCAGCCTCGTCCGGTCGTCGTCGGTCCCGACACGCCCGTCGTCACGTACGTCCTCGTCGCGCTCAACGTCGCCTGGTTCGGCTGGATGCTGATGCAAGGCGTCGACGCCATGCATCCCGGCGTCGAGGACGGACTGCGCTTCGGCAGCAATCACGGTCCGGCGATCGCCGCGGGACAATGGTGGCGCCTCTTGAGCGCGGCGTTCGTGCACTACGGCGTGACGCACCTCGCGTTCAACATGTGGGCGTTGTGGGTGCTCGGGCCGATGTCGGAGCGCTTGTTCGGCCGCAGCGGTTTCGTCGCGCTCTACCTGCTCGGCGCACTCGGCTGTTCGGCGTTGAGCGTGCTCGTGCATCCCGGCATCTTCTCCGCCGGCGCATCGGGAGCGATCTTCGCGCTCATCGGCGGCAACACCGTGTTCTTGTGGCTGCACCGGCGCGAGATGCCTGCGGCATTGAAGAGCCTGCGCTCGCGCATGCTCACGATGCTGATCGCGAACCTCGCGTTCGGCTTCCTCATGCCGCAGATCGACAACTTCGGCCACCTCGGAGGCCTGATCGCGGGCGTCGCGGCGGCGTGGTGCCTCGATCGCGATCCGCAGCGATGGCCGAGCTGGACGGCGCGCCGCGCGAGCGCGGCCGGCTTCCTCGCGCTCTTCCTGATCGGCGCGTGCCTCTTCATCCCCGCGCGCGTGAAGCACAGCGGAGGCGCGCTGCACAGCGCGGATCTCGCGCTCGCGGAGGAGGCTCTCGCGCGCAACGACGTGCTCGAGGTCATCCGGCGTGCGAGCGCCGTGCTCGAGAAGGATGCGGAGAACGTGGACGCCCTGGAATTGCGCGCGACGGCGCACGCCCGGCTCGATCACACCGCGCAGGCGCTGGCGGACAGCGACGCCATCCTGCGCCTCCAGCCCGGGAACGCGCAGGCGAGCATCGTGCGCGGTCTGTTGCGCTTCGATCGCGGAGACTTCGACGGCGCGGCAGCCGATCTGGCGCGCGTCGCGCGGAGCGAGCGCGCGAACGCGCCGATTCACGCGCTCCTCGGCAAGGCGTGTCTCGCGCGGGGGCGTTGGGCCGACGCGAAGAGCGCGTTCCACGCGGCGACGAAGCGCGCACGGAGCGCGCGGGAGGACGACGACGGAGCGCCTGCGTGGCTGTGGCTCGCGCGCACGCTCGCGGGCGAGGGCGAGGACGCGACGCGCGAGCTGCGCCAGACGATGACCGACATGCGCTCCGCGGACCTCTCGGATTGGGATACGCGGATGGGCGCCGTGGCGCTCGGACGCTCGGCCGGCGATCTGGGACCGGGCACGTCGAAGGAGCGAGTGAACGAGCATCGCGGCGGCGTGTTGCTCTTCGACGCCGCTCGATCGGTTGCGCGTGGCGACGTCACGCAGGCGCGCGAGGCGCTCGACGGCATCCGCGCGCTCGAGACGGAACCCTGGATCGTCGCCACCGCGAACGCCGTGCGCGAGCAGCTCGCACACTGACCGCGGCGCCGGCGGAAGTTGCGTCGAGAGCGCGAACGGAGC
>JBGATX010000136.1:0-15107 GCA_044228975.1 Planctomycetota bacterium
GCGTGACGGCACGGCGCGCGAGCCGTCGCGGGGCGAATCGGTGAGAAAGATGCCGTGTACCGTACTCCGATTCGCGTGACGGCACGGCGCGCGAGCCGTCGCGGGGCGAATCGGTGAGAAAGATGCCGTGTACCGTACTCCGCCGCATCGGGATCGCGCGCGGGGGGCGTGCTAGGATCGCCGCGGCTGACGAATGCCGACCGACGCCGTGGTTCTGCCAGATTCCGCAGTGATCTCCGTGGCGCGGGCTTCGAAGCGTTGGATCGTCGTCGCGCTCCTCGTGTTGGTCGTCGGTGCGGCCGGAGTGCGGCTGTGGGGCATCGATCGATTGCTCCCGCATCGCTTCGAGCCCGACGCGTTCCTCGTCTACCAGGTCGAGACCTGGCGCGAGGATCCGGGCCGGGCGACGCTCAACGATTTCGAGCAGCGTTATCCGACCTTGCTCGCGCGCACGGCGATGTTCTTGCCGCCCGCGGGCGCCGTACCGGCGGACTTGGAAGCGTCGCAAGTCGAACGCGCGCACTTGGAGCGCGCGGCGCAGCCCTTCATCGAGATGCGCGTGATCGTGGCGTTGCTCTCGACGCTGCTCGTGCCGCTGACGTTCCTGATCGCGCGCCGCGCGTTCGGCGACGGACGCGCGCTGCTCGCGGCGGCCTTCGTCGCGACGAGCCTCTTGCACCTTCAATTCTCGGGGCAAGCGCGGCCGCACGGCGCGGCGACGAGCTTGCAGTTCGTGGCCTTGCTCTTCGCGCTGCGAGCGTGGGAGCGGCGCACGCTGGCGAGCGTCGCCATCGCGGCGGTCGGTGCCGGACTCGCGCTCGCGTGCTTGCAGACGGGTCTTCTCGTCGCGCCGATGCTCGCCGTCGTCGCGTGGCGGTCCGGTGCGTCGCGCGGCGCGAGCGTGCTCCGCGCGTTGGGAGCGCTGGCCGTGATGGCGGCGATCGCGCTGCCTTTCTATCCGTTCCTGCCGGTCATCGACGAGCACGGCATCACGCTCTCGAGTCACGGCGGTCATCCGCTGCGCTTGAGCGATCTCTCGCTCGGCGGTTTCGCGCAGTGCGCGCAGGACGCGTGGGAGTACGACCCGCTGCTCACGCTCGCGGCGGCGTGCGGCGGTCTGCTCGCGTTCGCGCGAGTCGCGGGCTTGCTTCCGCGCGCGGACAGTCGTTCCGGCCTGCGTGTGCTGCTCCTCGCGCACGCGCTGCCGTACGCGCTCGTGCTCGGGCTCAACGCGAAGGTGTTCGAGCGCTTGATGCTCCCGCTCCTGCCCTACCTCGCGCTCGCCGCGGCCGACGCGACCGGTGCGTTGATCGTGCTGCTCGCGCGCCAGCGTTCGACCGTGTGGCGCGTGATGACGAACGCGCTCGTCGTGCTCGCAGTGTTCTGGCTCCCCGCGAGCACGGCGGTGCACTTCGCGCGGATCGCGCGCGCGCCCGACACCTACGAGCAGTGCTCGAGCTGGCTCGAGGCGCACGCCGGAGCCGACGACATCGTGTTGCACAGCGCGGCGATCACCTTGCCGGTGCTCCATCGGCGCGCGGAGCTGGATCGTCTGCTCGGCGATCAGGAGCTGTGCGGCATTCCGTGGCTCGCGTACCAGCGCGTGCTCCAGGACGACGTCCTCGCGCACGGCATGCGCATCGCGCGCTTCCCCGATGCGCCAGCGCCGGAAGCCGCGAGCCAGGAGTTCCGACACGCAGCCGCGCAAGCGGCCGTCGCCGCGCTCGCGCCGCGCTGGATCGTCGTCGAAGACTCGCGTCTGGCGCGTTCGATCCCGTGGTTCAACGAGCTGCGCGAGGTCGCGCGCGAGCGCGGGCAGCTCGTCTTCGAAGCGCAGCCGTCGAGCGATCCGAGCGAGCGCGGCCCGCATCCCTACCAGGGTGTCAGCGACGCCGCGCAGCGCTTGCGCACGCTGAGCGCGTTCGGCTCGCGCTGCGAGATCTACGAGCTCGCGCGCTGAGCTTCATCCGGCGTGGCGCCGGCGACTGGGTGTGCTGGCGAACTCGCGCAGCAGCACGCGACGCTGTTGCTTGCGACGCGCGCTGGCTTCCGTCGAGTAGAGCCGCGCGAGCAGCCCGAGGAAGCCCGACTCGAGTTGTTCGACGCTCATGCGCGCCGGCCGGAACACGACGTCGAAGAGCGTGCAACGATCCCAGGCCCTGCGCTCGAGCAGCCGTCCTTCGCGCTCGAGGCGCGCGTAGAGCGGCGTGCCGGGAAACGGAGTGAGGACGGTGACTTGCACCTCGCTCAAGCCGCTCGACTCGACGAACTCGGCCACTTCGTCGAAGACCTCGGGCCCGTCGGCGTCCTTGCCGAGGATGAAGCAGCCGTTGACGCTCACACCGCTCTCCTGGATGCGGCGGATGGACTCGCGATAGCTGGCGAACTGGGCGCGTTTCCACCCGCGCGCGTCGAGGCCGTCGAGTCCGGCGGGCGAGGCCGACTCGAAGCCGATGAGCACTTGCCGGCATCCGCTCGCGTGCAGACGCGCGAGCAGCTCGGGCCGGCGCGCGAGGCTCACGTCCGTCTCGGTGAACCAGCGCACGTCGCGCTCCCGCAGACCATCGAGGAGCTCGGTGCACCAGCGCGGGTTGACGAAGGTGTTGTCGTCGGCGAGCTCGAGGAACGGCGGACCGCTCTCCGTCCACAGCTCGCGCACGCGATCGACGTCGCGCAGCACGAGCTCGACCGGTTTCTGTCGATAGCCCTTGCCGTAGCGCATCGACGCCGCGCAGAACTCGCAATCGTGCGGACAGCCGCGCTGCGTCTGCACGGTGATGCGGTTGTAGCGCGTCGTATCGAGCAGCTCGTAGCGCGGCAGCGGACTGCACGCGAGATCCGCGAGCCTCGGAGCGCGGTAGACGCGCTGCAACGCGCCGCGTTCGAGGTCGGCGATCAGCGCGGGCCACGTCTCCTCGGCTTCGCCGACGACGATCGCGTCGAAATGCCGCGCGAGCTCGTCGATCTCGCCCGCGACGCGGTCGCACAACGTCGCGTGCAGTCCGCCGAGCACGAGGCGCGGCCTGCGCCCGCGTTCGACGGCCGCGCGACAGCGGTCGGCGAGCTCGCAGGCGAGCGGCGCCTGCGCCGTGTACGTCGACACGGCGATCAGGTCGAAGTCCGCCAGATCGGGGAGCGCGTCGAGCTCCGCTGCTTCGAGGTAGCTCACGTGATGACGCGCCGGCGTGAGCGCTGCGAGCGTCAGCAAGGCGAGCGACGGCATCGACGCGATCACCGCGCCGCGCTCGACGAAACCCGGGAGCGTGACTCCGAGGGCCTGCAATTCTGGATTCGCGACGCGCACGCCGCTCATGGCGATCAAGGCGATCTTCATCGGGTCTCCTGGCGCGCTCGGGGGGCTGGGGAGCTCGAGTCGCGCATCCGCAGCTACGCGCGCAGCGTGTGCGAGGTTGCCGAGTGACGCGCTCCCGCGTGACGAACTCCGCGAGCGCCGCTCACGTCATGCGACTGCAGTAGAGCGCCACCGCTCCGCCCGTGAAGAGCGTGAACGGCAGCGGCAACGCCCACAGCGCGCGGCGAAAACGCACGCCAGCGACGAGCACGAGCGGCATGAGCACCGCACCGGCGATCAGCGACCGCTCCACGACCGGTCCCGGCACGTCCTGCGCCGGCATGTCGCGCACGAGCATCCCGAACACGACGTTCAGCGCTCCGAGCATCACGCACGCGACGTGCGCGAGCCGCAACAAGCGCCGCTCGAGGCTCGCGTACCCGCCGAGCCACGCCGCGCGCACGAAACCCAGCGCGAGCGGCGCACCGGCGATCAGCCCGACGCAGATCCACGCCAGGCCGAAGTCGATGTTCGTCTCGCCGTTCACAAGACGCTCGGCGGCGCGGCGACCAGACGCCACACCGCGGCCTCGGTGTCGCGCTCGAGCGTGTCGAGGTCGAGGTACAAGAGACCGTTGAGCTTCAAGTACGCGACGCGTGCGACGATGCCCACGACCATGCTCGCCAGCAGCAGCGTGTCGCCGCTGACGACCTCGCCGCGCTTCTGGCCCGCGAGCAGCACGTCGGCGACCACGTCGGTCGGCGTGCGCACCTCGCGCGGCGTGCGCGCCGTGAGCGAGTGGTGCGCGATGACGATGAACGCGTACACGTTCGGATCGCCTTCGAAGAGCTCGCGGAAGCGGTGCAGGAGGCGCTTCAGCGTCGCGCGCGTGTCGGTGCCGGCGCGCAGCTCGTCGAGCGCCTGAACGACGAGTGTCAGGTGGCTCGAAAAGACCGCGAAGGCGAGGTCCTCCTTGCTCGGGTAGTGGCGATAGAGGTTGCCCTCGGCCATGCCCGCGCGCTGGGCGATCTCCTTGGTGGTCGCTCCGTCGATGCCACGCTCGACGAAGACGGAGAGGGCTGCCTGCTCGAGGCGTTGACGGCTGTGACGGCCACGATCGGTCTTGGGGGTGGTGATCATGTGAGTGAGTAATCACATATATCAGGCCTTCCTGACCCCGGCAACCGCCTTCCGTGGCTTTTTTCTGCGCCCTCGGACCCGTGGAGGTCTCGGGGCAGGCGCCCACGATCCGAGTCACGCCCGACCCGTGCAGGCCGTACCGTCTCGTGATCCCAGCGAGGCCCGCCATCGAATCCTCCGCTCGACCCGAACCGCGCAGCCCTTCGTCCTCGTTCTCCGCTCGAGGCGGTTCGGGACCGGACGACGCCCACCCGGGCCCGCCGGCGCGAACGCCTCCCGAGAACCTGGAGCGGATCGAAGAGCGCGAGCAGCTCGCCGAGCATCTCGCTCGCCGCGGCATCTGCGACGAGCGCGTGCTGCGCGCCATCCGCGCCGTCCCGCGCCATCGATTCGTCTACCCCGGCGACGAGTCGCGCGCCTACGACGACCATCCCCTCTCGCTCGAGCAAGGTCAGACGATCTCGCAGCCCTACATCGTCGCCGTGATGACGGAGGCTCTCGCGTTGCGGCCGGAGTCGCGCGTGCTCGAGATCGGAACGGGCAGCGGTTACCAGACGGCGATCCTGGCGCAGCTCGTCGACAGCGTGCACACGATCGAGATCGTGCCCGAGCTCGCGAGCTTCGCGCGCGATCGACTGAGCGAGCTCGGCTACGCGAATGTCTCGTTTCGCGTCGGGGACGGACGTTTGGGCTGGCCGGAAGCGGGCCCGTTCGACGCGATCCTCGTCACCGCCGCGCCGGAGAGTTTTCCATCGGCGCTGTTCGGAGAGCTCGCTCCCGGCGGACGCCTGTGCGTGCCGATCGGGCCGCGCCTGGGCGACCAGGAGCTGCAGCTCCACACGCGCGGTCCCGATGGCGCGCACCACGTCGAGTCGCTCGGCTGCGTGCGTTTCGTCCCGCTGGTCGAGGCGCGCGAACGCGGATGAGCACGCTCACCCGCGCCGGAATCCGAGGACGTAGCCCACGAGCAGCGACCCGGCCAGCGGGATGCGGTGGGTGATGAGCGAGGTCCACGTCTCGTTCTGCCGGACGTGGGACCTCCATTGGATGAGCTCGGAGCGGACGCCGAGCCAATCGACGGCGACGTGGCCGCTCGAAACGAGCAGCTGCACGAAGACGAAGAGGAGCGCGAGCACGACCAACGCCAGCGCGAACACGATCAGCGCGAACCTGAGCGTCTTGCGTGTCGCGTAGCCCAGCGCGAAGCCGACGAGCGCGAGCAGGCTGCCCTGCGTGAGGTAGGGAAGGTAGCGCTCGAGACCCGCGCCGGAGCTCGCCGACGTCGCATCGGGGCCGCTGAAGAGCGACGCCGCGCTCATCGTCGAGGCGCCCGCAGCGACGCGCCACGCGATCGACCCGGCGAGCGTCACCACGACCAGCGCGAGGAACGTCTTCTGGACCGAACTCAGGCCCGCGCGCGCTCCAGTTGCGGGTTGCGCCACGCGGCGCATGGTAGGCCGGCGCGCGCGGGCCAACCAGCACGCGGGACGCCGCTCGCGGCTGGTTTTCCCTACTTTCGCTGCGCGGCTCGCCGTGCCGCTGCGCGTGGGGACGGGAGCCGGGCGCCGCCGCGCCCGCGATCCCAGGAGCTCAGACCATGAACCGCGACCATTGCCGTCTCGTCGACCTTCGTGCCCTCTCGCTCGCCGCGATCCCGCTCTGGATCACGACCGCGGTCGCCGCACAGAACCTCACGTACGCCGACCTCTCCAACGCGGGCGTGCAGACGTCGGGCTCGTCGCCCGCGATCTCCAGCACCGGGCGCTACGTCGCGTTCATGACGCCGGCCGCGATCGATCCCGCGGACACGAACGGACTCGCCGACGTCTACCTCAGGGACACGCAGGCGGCCACGACGAGCTGGGTCAGCCTCACCAGCGCGAACGGCGTGGGGAACGGCCAGAGCGCAACCGACTTCATGCGCGGCGTGTCGACCGACGGAAGGTACGTCCTGTTCGCGAGCGATGCGACGAACATGGTGCCGAACGACACGAACGGCGTGGTCGACTACTTCGTGCGCGACCGCGTCGCCGGGACGACCGTGCGCGCGAGCGTCGGCAACGCCGGCCAGCAGGCCGCGACGTTCCCGCTGGTCCAGAACTTCACCGCGGCGATGACGAGCGACGGTCGCTACGTCGTCTTCGGGTCGAGCGCGACGAACCTCGTGCCGGGGGACACGAACGGGTCGCCCGACGTGTTCCGCTTCGACCGCACGACGCTGACGTCGACGCTGGTCAGCGTGAGCACGAGCGGCACGACCGGCAACGGCTGGAGCGGCGTGCCGACGGTCTCCGCCGACGGCCGCTTCGTCGCATTCGAGAGCACCGCCTCGAACCTGCTCGTCGGCGACGCGAACGGCGCCGTGCCCGACGCGTTCGTGCGCGACATGCTGACCGGGACGACGACGATCGTGGGTCGTGGAACGCCCGGGAACGCGCAAGCGATGATGACGGGCACGGGCTCGCCGTCGATCTCCGCCGACGGCCGCTACGTCGCGTTCAACTCTCTCGAGGACCTCACGCCAGAGACACACGCATGGACGGCGGTGTACCTGCGCGACCGCGTCGCGAACGTCACGACGCTCGTCAGCCCGCCCTACGCCGACCGGAACACGTTCGATCCGCAGATCTCCGGCGACGGGACCAAGATCGCGTACTGGACGGATGCGACGAACCTCGCGCCGGGCCATTTCCTCGGCGCATCCGACGTGTACCGCTGGGATCGTCTCTCGGGCTGGACGACGCGGGTCAGCTCCGCCACGCTCGGGATCGGACAAGGATCCGACTACATCGGGACCCAGTGGGAGCAGCCGGGGATCTCGTTCGACGGACGAACGATCGCCTGGGCTGACAGCGGCTCGAACCTGATCCAACCCGACGCGCTGCCCGGAGTGATCGACACGTTCGTGTGGCACGAGCCGCCGCCGCCGCCGGTGCGCATCCGACGCTTTCCGTGACGAGCGGTTCGGCTCGCCGCACGGATCGCAGCCGCGCACCGCGCGACCCACTTCGAGTCGCTGGGCAGCGTGCGTTTCGTGCCGCTGGTCGAAGCGCGCGAGCGGCGTTGAGCGCGCGCCGCTCGTTCAGCCGCGCTTGAAGCCGAGGACGTAGCCGACGAGCAGCGAACCGGCCGACGGCACGCGGTTCGTGAGGAACGAAGTGATGCTCTCGTTCTGCTTGATGTTGAAGATCCACTCGTTGATCTTCGAGTTCACGCCCAGCCAGTCGATGCTCACGTGTCCCGTCGAGACGAGCAGCTGCACGCCGATGAAGAGCACCGCGATCACGAGCAGCGCGAGCTTGAAGACCTTGCGCGATGCGTAGCCCAACGCGAAACCGATGATGCCGAACAGGCTCGCTTCGGTCAGGTAGGGGAGGTAGCGCTCGAGTCCGTCGCCCGAGGACACGTGCGGCGAGTCCGCCCCGCCGACGAACGATGCAGCGTGCATCGAGCCGATGTCGGCCGCGTCGCCGTGCCGTGACGCGCTCCACACGCGGTAGCCGACCGAGCCGACCAGCGCGACGGCCGCGAGGCCCAGAAACGCCTTCTGGAGCACACCCAGTCCGGCCTTCGTCACCACGGGTGCCGAGTTCGTCACGCGGCGCATCGTAGGAAGCCACGCGCAAGGCGACCAGCGCGCGGCACCGGAGCTCACGCGCGATTCGAGTCCGGCGCCGATCGATGCCGCGCCGCGGGAGTGGCACGCAGTTCTTCGAGCTGCGTGTGCCGAAGGTCGCGCCACCGGCGTCGCCTCCTCTTATTCTTTTTCATTGCGCGCCGGAGCCGTGCTCTGCGCGGATCAGGGAGCCGGCGCATCACGACGCAGCCGCGACTTCATCCAGAGATCCACGAGGTCAACCATGCACAACTCTCGACACGCTGTTGACAGTCCCGTCCTGTCCCTCGCAGCTCCTTGCCGTCCGCTCGTGACGCCGTTCGCATGCGCTGCGGTCCTGCTTGCGGCCCGCGCCGCCGCCGCACAGAGCCTCTCGTTCGTCGACGTGAACTCGAGCGGCGTCCAGACATCCGGACAAGGTCCCGCGCTGTCGAGCACCGGGCGCTACGTCGCCTTCGGAACGGACACGGCGATCGACCCGGCGGACACGAATCCGACCACGGACGTGTACTTGAGGGACAGGCAAACCGGCGTGACGAGTTTCGTGAGCCGCACCTCGGCCGGCGGTATCGGCAACGCCGCGAGCTTCACGGACACCACGCGCGGAGTCTCGGTCGACGGCCGCTACGTGCTGTTCGTCAGCCTCGCCTCGAACATGGTGGCCGGGGACACGAACGGAGCCGAGGACCTGTTCCTCCGCGATCGCACGCTCGGCACGACGATCCGCGTGAGCGTGGGCAACACTGGCCAGCAGGGAAACCTCGGCATGGGGACGGGCGACGCGTGGACATCGCGGATGTCGGACGATGGCCGGTATGTCGCCTTCACGTCGAGCGCGACGAACCTCGCCGCCGGTGGCGACACGAATGCATCTCCCGACGTGTTCCGCTTCGACAGGCTGACGCTCACTTCCACGCTCGTGAGCGCGAGCACGGGCGGGGGGACCGGGAACGGCTGGAGCGGCGTGGCGATGATCTCCGGCGACGGCCGCTACGTCGCGTTCGAGAGCTCGGCGTCGAACCTCGTCGCAGGAGACGCGAACGGCGCTCTCCCGGATGCCTTCGTGCGGGACATGCTGACCGGGACGACGACGATCGTGGGACGCGGCACTCCGGGCAACGCGCAGGCGATGATCCACGGCTCGGGAGCGCCGTCGCTCTCGTTCGACGGCCGCTATGTGGCGTTCACGAGTTGGGACGACTTGACTCCGGAGACTCACATTGCGCCGGCTGTGTACGTGCGCGACCGGACCACGAATGTCACCACGCTCGTGAGCCCTGCCTTCGCCGATGGCAACGCGTTCGGGCCGCAGATCTCCGGCGACGGGAGCGCGATCACGTACATCTCGGACTCGAGCAATCTCGCACCCGGACACTTCGCGGGACAACTGGATGTCTATCGCTCGGTCCGCGCGTCCGGCTGGACGACTCGAGTCAGCTCGGCGGCGATTGGAATCGGACAGGGAACGAACGCCAGCCAGGGTGGCGCGGCGGCACAGCCCGGGATCTCCTTCGACGGACGCCTGGTCGTGTGGAGCGACTACGGCACCAACCTGATCGTGCCCGACGCGTTCCCGATCTCGCCGGATGTCTTCCTGTGGCGCGAGACGCCGCCGCCGCCCGTGCATTGGCGGCGTTTCCCTTGACGACGGACGTTCGATCGCCGCCACGCGCGCGAGCGACCGCCGAGTGAACGACGGCCGGACGCGACCGTTCCGGCGTCTCGCGCAACGACCCGGCTGCGTGCGGAGCGCCGCGATGTCCACACCGGACCGGCGGCAGCTTGCGTACCATCGCGGCATGACGCGCACCGAAACGCCGGCGAGAGGTCGACTCAAGGAGATTGCGCGGCGGGCGATGCTCGCGCGCGGACTGCAACCGGACTTCTCGCCCGCGGCGCTGGCCGAGCTCGGACGCATTGGAGAAGCGTCACATGAAGTCGGCGGTGACGTGCGCGATCTGCGCGAGCTCCTGTGGGCCTCGATCGACAACGACGACTCGCGCGACCTCGATCAGCTCTCGGTCGCGGTACCCCTCGCGGACGGAGTCGTGCGCATCCTGATCGCGGTCGCCGACGTCGACGCGCTGGTTGAGCAGGGCCGCGCCATCGACGAGCACGCGCGCACGAACACGACGTCGGTCTACACCGAGGCGCAGGTGTTCCCGATGCTGCCGGAGAAGCTCTCGACGAACCTGACGTCGCTCAACGAGGACGAGGAGCGCCAGGCGGTCGTCGTCGACATGACGATCGATCCGCGCGGCGAGGTCGACGCCGCGCAGGTCTACCGCGCGCTCGTGCGCAACCACGCGAAGCTCGCCTACAACAGCGTCGCCGCCTGGCTCGACGGCGCCGGTCCGAAACCGCCGCGCATCGGCGCGGTGCCGGGGCTCGAGGAGCAACTGCGCATCCAGGATCGCGTCGCGCAGGCGCTCACGGACCTGCGTTTCCAGCAGGGCGCGTTGAGCCTCGAGACGATCGAAGCGCGCGCGGTCTTCGACGGCGAGTCGCTGACGGACCTGCGCGTCGAGGAGAAGAACCGCGCCAAGCAGCTGATCGAGTCCTTCATGGTCGCGGCGAACGGCGCGACGGCGCGCTTCCTCGCCGCGCGCGGTTTTCCCGTGGTGCGCCGCGTGTTGCGCTCGCCCGAACGCTGGGGGCGCATCGTCGAGCTCGCCGCCACGCACGGCGAGCGCTTGCCGGAAGAGCCGAGCTGCAAGGCGCTCGACGAGTTCCTGCGCCGGCGCCGGCGCGCGGATCCCGAGCACTTTCCCGACGTCTCGCTCGCGGTCGTCAAGCTGCTCGGACGCGGCGAGTACGCCGTGCAGCTCCCCGGTCACCCCGGTGGAGGTCATTTCGGGCTGGCGGTGCGCGACTACACGCACTCGACGGCTCCGAACCGGCGCTTCCCCGACCTGATCACGCAACGTTTGATCAAGGCCGCGCTCGCGGAGCGTCGCGTGCCGTACAGCGACGCCGAGCTGATCGAGCTCGCGCGCCACTGCACGGAACAGGAGGACGACGCGACCAAGGTCGAGCGCCAGGTGCGCAAGTCCGCGGCGGCGCTGCTCCTCAGCGGGCGCATCGGCGAGCGCTTCGACAGCATCGTCACGGGCGCGAACGAGCGCGGGACGTGGGTGCGCATCCGCCATCCCGCGGCCGAAGGACGCGTCGTGCGCGGCTTCGAGCACCTCGACGTCGGTGACTTCACGCGCGTCGAGCTGATCCACACCGACGTGGAGCGCGGGTTCATTGATTTTGCGCGTGCCTGAGCGGCGCGCAGTCGCCGCGTTTGATCCGGGCCGGCGCGCAGTCGCCGCGCTCGACATCAGCTCGCGCGTGCGGCGGGGGCGTGCGGTCCGTCGTGAGCACAATGGTGCGGGCCGGGCGGACGTGCGGGCACGCGAGTCCCCGCGCCAGACTGGCGAGCGCTCGAAGGGCGCCGAATCGATCGCGCTCGCGCTCGAGGGCCGGGAAGCATGTCGCGCGCGCCGCCGCAGGCGCCACGATGCCCCCGACGGTATCCCGCACAGCGAAGCGGCGCGTTGATCAACCCGGCAGGGGCCGTCGCCTTTGTGGCGCCGCGTCCACGGCCTTCGCGGCCCGAGGAAGGCGTGCTCCGGCGTCAACGCGCCAATTCCACCCGAAGGATCCGGAATTCCTGTCCTCGTGCGCGGGCGCGAGCAGGTCAGGCGCGAACGCCGCGCCGGATGCGCGTCGACGGCTTCCACGCCTCACGTATTCGAGTTCCACCTTCAGGATCGCAGCCATGACCACCTTGCTCCCCTTCTCGATCGACGCGCGACGCGCGTGGATCGTTGCGCCGTGTCTCCTCGCGTCGTTCGCCTCCGCGCAGCGCGCGACGACGAACGAAATCAAGCACCCGCGGCCGCTGCCTCACATGCAGGACATCAAGACGCCGGCGCCGACCCTGTCGCAACCGCAGGCGAGCTCGGGCCCGCGCGCGACGCAGCAGGGTTCCGCGAACCTGCCGCCCAAGCACGAGAGCGACGCTCGGCCCGCGCGTCCGATCGACTTCTCGCGCGTCTACTTCGACGCGCCCGGCGACGGCTCGATCTGGGCGCACGGCGCGACGTACAAGGCGAGCGCCGACGGCGCGCGCTTCACGTACATCCCGTTCTTCGGCTCGAAGGCGCCGCGCAACTTCCCCGTCAGCTTCGAGCTCGAGTCGATCGCCGTTGGCGGCCAGCAGCTCGGTCTCGCGGCGGCGGGCGCGGTCTCGCGCAGTGACGACCGACTGCTCGTCGATCGCGGCGCGACGACGGAGCTCTACGACCTCGATCCCAACGGCGCCAAGCAGGAGTTCGTCTTCGAAACGCTGCCGCGCACGGGCGATCTCGCCTTGCGCATGCGCGTGACGAGCGAGCTCGAGGCGCGCACGAACGAGAACGGCATCGAGTTCGCCAACGACCTGGGCTTCGTGCGCTACGGCAAGGCCCTCGCGCTCGACGCCGGCGGCCGCCGCCTCGAGATCGAGAGCGTCTGGAACGACGGTGCGATCGAGCTGCGCGTCCCGGCCGCGTTCCTCGCCGGCGCGCGCCTGCCGCTGACCATCGACCCGGTGATCTCCACCTTCACCGTCGACAACAGCGTCTCCGACGAATCGTCGCCCGACATCGCGTACGAGGCGTCGACCGCGACGTATTCCGTGTGCTGGGAGCGCATCTTCAGCGCGACCGACCACGACATCTGGATCCAGTCCCAGGACGCGAGCGGCGTGGCGATCGGCGGCACGCTCGACACGATCGACTTCACCTCGCTGTGGTGGGCGCACCCGCGCATCGCGACGAACACGCTCGCGAGCCAGTTCCTGGTCGTCGCCGCCGTCGGCAATCCTTCCTCGACCCCGCGCACGATCTGGGGCCGCGAGCGCGAAGCCGAGTCCCCGTACACGCTCGGCGCGCAGTTCCAGATCAGCGACCCGGCGATCACCTCCGACCAGCTCGACCCGGACGTCGGCGGGGATCCCGTGCTCGCCGGCCCGACGTACTACTGCGTCGTCTGGACGCGCGTGTTCAACACGACCGATCGCGACGTGTTCGCGCGCCTCGTGACCTCGAGCTCGACCTTGCTCGGCACGTCGACGATCTTCATCGACAACTCCGGCGCCACGGTCGACATCAACCCGAGCGTCAGCAAGAGCGACGGTCCCGCGCCGTTCGGCCTGCAGGACTGGAACATCGCCTGGCAGCGCAACCCGACCACCGGGAACTCCGACATCCACGCCGCGCAGATCCACTGGGACGGCGTCGTCACGACGCCCTCCTTCGCCGTGCCGCTCTTCTCCGTTCCGCTGACCTTCCCGAGCCCGACACCGGGTCTCGACATCGGTGGCCAGCGCTACTACCTGATCGCGTTCGAGGCCAACTACGGCGACCGCGACATCGCCTACGGCATCCTGAACGGCTCGAGCGTCGTCGATCTCGGCGGCGTGAACTTCCTCGAGAACGACAACCTGCTCTTCCAGGATCAGGTCCGTCCCGCGGCGGAAACCGACGGGTCGTGCTTCGCGGTCGCGTACTCCGAGCAGTACCTCACGAGCACGACCGACTACGACGTGTGGATCTCCAGCCTCTACTACAACGGGGCGTCGACGGTGCTCGCCGAGGGTCACAGCAACCTGGCGTTCTCGGGCAGCTACGAGATCGACGCGCAGATGACGTCTTGCCGGAGCGGCGGCGCGAGCGGCTCGCACGACTACGGGGCCGTGTGGATGGACACCAACTTCACCCAGGGAGACATCGAAGGCGGGATCTACCGTTGCGCGACGGGCGGGCCGGTGACGAGCTTCTGCTACGGCGACGGCAGCGCGGGCTCGGCATGTCCGTGCAGCGCGGGGATCGCGGGCGCCGGCTGCCCCAACTCGATCTTCTCCTCCGGCGCGAGCCTGTTCGCGAGCGGCGACGCGAGCGTCTCGCAGGACAGCCTCGTGCTCCACGGCGTCTCGATGCCCAACGCGACGGCGGTCTACTTCCAGGGCACGACGAGCGTGTTCGGCTTCGTCATCGACGACGGCATCATGTGCGTCGGCGGCACGATCACGCGCCTGGGCTCGAAGCTCAACGCCGGCAACCAGTCGCAATACCCCGTCGGCAGCGAGCAACCGATCTCGATCCGCGGCGCGATCCCGGCGAGCGCCGGCGTCACACGCGCCTACCAGTGCTTCTATCGCAACGCGGCGACGTTCTGCACGCCGGCCACGAGCAATCGCACGAACGCGTTGAGCGTGACGTGGCTTCCGTGACCGATCGAAATCGATAGAGGTCGATCCAGCGGCCCGGGCGTGCGCGAGCACGGCCGGGCCGCGTCGTCGCGGGCGGGAGCGCGCGCTCAGATCAACTTGCACGCGCGCAGCGTGGCTTCGAGCTTCGCACGGTTGGCTTCGAGCAGCGGGGCGAGCGGGAGGCGGACCTCGTCGCTGCACTTGTGCATCAGCGAGAGCGCGGTCTTCACGGGGACGGGGTTCGTCTCGATGAAGAGGTCCTTCACGAGCGGTGCGAGCTCCTCGACGATCGCCGCGGCGCGCACGTGGTCCTGGCCCGGGCGCGCGAGGCGCACGAGCTCGGCGACGCGGCGTGGCTTGACGTTGTTCACGACGCCGATCACGCCCACCGCGCCCAGCCCCATGAAGTCGGCGATCATCGCGTCCTCGCCGCACAGGACGGCGCACGGCGTCTCGCCGATCAGGCGCCGCACGCGTTCGGTCGACGGCAGGGCTTCCTTGACCGCGACGATGTGCGTGAAACGCTGCGCGAGCGCGCGCACGGTCTCGGGTTGCAGGTCGACGCCCGTGCGCGAAGGCACGTTGTAGAGCACGATCGGCGTGTCCACCGCCTCCGCGACGGCGCCGAAGTGGCGCTCGAGTCCCAGCGGCGAGGGCTTGTTGTAGTAGGGCGTGACGAGCAGCAAGCCGCTCGCGCGCGCGGTCGTCGCGGCGCGCGCGAGCTCGAGCGTCGTGCGCGTGTCGTTCGTGCCGACGCCGGCGATGATCGGCATGCGGCCGCGCGCGGCGGAGACCGCGATCTCGACCAGGCCGATGCG
>JBGATX010000003.1:0-98099 GCA_044228975.1 Planctomycetota bacterium
GGCGAACAGCACGCCCAGCAGACCACCCAGCTCCCCCACCCCGCGCCGAGTCGACACCCCACCGACCCTCCGCCTTCCGGCCCAGCACCCCGCGCGATCCGTGGCCGCCGGTTGAGCCCTCTCCGCGGCCGCGCGCCCCGCGCGCAGCCCGCGGAGAGGGCGACCCGGCGGCCGCGGGTCGTGCGGGGTCAGCGATGCGGAGCACGCTTGTGTGGCGCGTTGCTCTTCTTTCTCCGTCGCTGCACATCTCCCTCCCGCGCCCCGATCGAACTCGAGGAGCTCGTCATCGAGGGTTCGAGTGACCCGCGTCGATCGGAACGCGAATGCCAGAACCGAACCCAAGGCAAGATCGGGCGCACGCCGCCACACAATCGTGCTCCGCATCGCTGACCCCGCACAGCGTCGGGCCGGCGGCCGGCCCAACGCTGCGCGGGGTGCTGTTGGGTGAGAGCGGCAGGCCGTTGTGGCGCAACGGGGAATGGACGTCCAACGGGCGGGCGGCATCGGCGCCTACTGTAGGCGCGCTCGCCTTGGCCTTCACCTTCGCAACGCGCTCCTCAGCGCGCGCAGCCGGGATCAAAACCCGTGATCGACGAGGAACTGCACCGCTGCCAGGATCTCTCCGCGCCCGTGGCGCGAATTGATCTCGACGACCTTTTCCGCCGTGCGCGGCACGTAGCCCGCCACGAGCTTGAAGTCGACTTGTCCCGTGCCCGGCGGCATCTCCGGCGTGCCCTCCGCCGCATCCTGCAAGTGCACGCCGACCATGCGCGACGCGAAGGTATCGAGCCACTGGCCCTGCGTCGGCAGACCGGCACGCTCGCGCACCTGAGTGCGACCCGTGTCGTGCCAGTACGAGAGCCCGTGCTTCTCGAGATCGTCGAGCACCCAGCCGACCGTCTCGAAGTTCATCAGGTCGAGGAAGCTCTCGCCCGATTCGATCGCGAGCTTGGTCTCGGGGAACTCCGTGCGCAGCTGATGGAGCGAGCGGCACAGATGATCGACCTGGCGCTGGCCCTTCTTCGTGACGCGCGACACGAAGTCGCGCACCTGTTCCTTGAGCTCGTCGCTCGGCCCTTCGCGCAGGATGCGCGCGTGGAGCTTCTCGGCTTCGTCCTGCAGGCCCATGTCCTCGAGCTCGCAGCCGCGGATGACGACGATCGGGCAGCCATAGCGCTGCGCGAGTCGGATGTGACGCCGCACCGAGTTGATCGCGCACTCGCGCGTATCCTCGCTCAGGCTGCCCAGGCGCGAGCCCGACATGACCTCGCTGCGCGGATCGAGACAGCCGGAGACGATCGAGCGCACGCTGATCCCGGTCTCGCGGCGCGAGTCCTCGAACCCGCTCATCGTGACCGGCGCGTCGGAGATGCCGAGTTCGAGGCGCCGGAAGCCCATCGCGACGGCCGCGAAGGCCTGGTCTTCGATGCGCTTGAGCCGCGTGCCGTAGCAGCTCGTCGAGAGCGCGTACTCGTTGGGGATGCCAGGTTGGGTCAAACAGGCCCTCGCTGTTCGAAGTACGGAGAGACGGGATGGAGGAGCGCGGGGTTGCGCATCCTTAGACTCGGCACCGCAGGAACCATATCTCAAGAATTCCAGCGATGACGAGCGCGCGTGAGAGGCGTGACGTGCTCGTCGCGAGCTCGCGCCGTCACCCGATGTCTCTGACCGACAGAGCTCGGAACGTTGCGCGATGCGCGACCGAAGGCTCCCCCCGAACCCCCTCGGGTGGAACACAAGGCCGCGACCGCGCCTCAGCTTACGAACGTGCACCTGTGGAAAAAAGAGCGCGTCCTCGCTTGGCGGACGCCGGATGCGCTGCCGCGACGGGCCGGCCCGAGCGTCGTCGGACGCCCGACCCGCGCGAACCCGAAGGGAGCCCACGACGCGCGAGCTCGCGACCGACGCACCGGTTGAGCGGCATCGCACGAGGTTCGAGCGCTTGCGATGCCTCCACCCAGTCTCCTGACGTTGGATCGCGGCTCGCCCGATGCTCCGTCCCGTCGCGATCCCCGCACGACTTCCGGCGCAACCGGCTCCTGGGGCAGCCGCGGTCAAGCCCGTGCGACTCGGAACGAGGCACGCGCGCATGCCGATCGCGCCCACGCCGCGGCTCGAGCGATCGCCGGCGTCGACCGGTCACGGCGCTCGGCCCGTGCTCAGACCTTCACTTCGCCGCGGCCGCCGAGGAGGTCCTTGTAGCGCGCGAGCACCGGATCGACCTCCTCGCGCACGTACTCGACGACCTGCTCGGGCGCGCGCCCGACGTAGCGGCGCGCATCGAGCAGCTCGTCGAGGCGCTTGGCGAGCGTCGCGAGCACCGGATCCTTCGCGAGCAGGCTGCGCAGCGGGTTGGGCGCGCCTTGCTTGATCGCGCGCGCGGCTTCGTGGCTCGCGCGGCGGATCGACTCGTGCACGTCCTGCCGGTCGGCGCCGAGCTTGACCGCCTCCATCATCACGTGCTCGCTGGCGAGGAACGGCAGCTCCTCGCCGAGGTTCTTCTGGATGACGTGCTCGTTCACGACGAGCCCCGACGTCACGTTCAAATGGAGGTTCAGGATCGCGTCGGTCGCGAGGAACATCTCCGCGATCGCGATGCGGCGGTTGGCGGAATCGTCGAGCGTGCGCTCGAGCCATTGGTTGGCCGCGGTGTGCGCCGTGTTGCCCAAGGCCTCGATCACGAAGCGCGCCAACGCGCAGATGCGCTCGCTGCGCATCGGATTGCGCTTCCAGGGCATCGCCGACGAGCCGATCTGCGCCGATTCGAAGGGCTCCTCGATTTCCTTCTCGTGCGCGAGCAGGCGCAGGTCGGTGGCGAACTTGTGCGAGCTCTGCGCGATCTGCGAGAGCACCTGGCACACGCGGAAATCCATCTGGCGCGGGTAGGTCTGGCCCGTGACGCCGAAGCTCTTCTCGAAGTCGAAACGCGCCGTGACGCGCCGGTCGAGCTCGCGCACCTTGGCGTGATCGCCGCCGAAGAGCTCGAGGAAGCTCGCTTGCGTGCCGGTCGTGCCCTTGACGCCGCGGAAGCGCAAAGATCGCTCGGCATGGTCGAGCTCGGCGAGGCAATCGACGAGATCCTGCAACCACAACGTCGCGCGCTTGCCGACCGTCGTCGCCTGCGCCGGCTGGTAGTGCGTGAAGCCGAGCGTCGGCAGATCCTTCCAGCGCAGCGCGAACTCGCGCAGCACGCCGATCGTGCTCACGAGCTGCTTGCGCAGGAGGCGCAGGCCTTCGCGCATCGCGAGGATCTCGCTGTTGTCGGTGACGAAGCAGCTCGTCGCGCCCAGGTGGATGATCGGCCGCGCCTTGGGGCACTGATCGCCCCACGCATGGATCTGCGCCATGACGTCGTGGCGCAGCTCGGCCTCGTAGCGCGCGGCGACGTCGAGGTTGAGGTCGGTCGCGTGCGCGCGCAGCTCCGCGACCTGCTCGGCGGAGATCGAGAGCCCGAGCTCGCGCTCGCACTCGGCGAGCGCGATCCACAGCTCGCGCCACGTCGTGAACTTGCGCTGATCCGAGAAGTTGAAGCGCATCGCCGAGCTCGCATAGCGGCCCGCGAGCGGCGATTGGTAGTTGTCGGAGCTCATCGGCGCGCTCTTTCTATCCGATTCGCTCCCGGGCATCGATCAGAGCCATTCCCACTGCGGCGCGAGCGCGGGGATGAAGCTCGCGATGCAGGCGCAGACGATGCACGCGACGAGGCCCCATGCGAGCGTGCGCGCGAGCTTGCGGCTGTCGGCGTGCGCTCCGCCCGCGTAGCGCACGCACAGGAGCACGCACGCGGCGGCGGTGATGTCCGTGAGCACGTCGCACACGCTCGGGTCGCGGTGCGGCGTCAACGCCTGATGGAACTCGTCGACGCACGCGTAGACGAAGACCGCCAGCCAGACGATGCGCAAGCGCCACTCCTCGGTCGCGATCCAACGATCGCGGCGCGGAAGCAAGAGACACAACCACAGCGTGAAGAGCCCGAACTCCGGCGCATGCGCGAGATTGCCGATCACGGCGCCGGCCGCGCTCCCGTGGCCGACGTTCGGCGGCGAGACGGAGCTCACGAACCAGATCAGCCGCATCCACGCGAGCGCGAGGACGAGGCCGACGAGGCGCGGCAGATGCGCGAGCGCGCGGCCGCAACCTCCGAGAACGCGCGCGAGGAGCGAGCTCCGCTCGACATCCGCGTGCATGCCGCGATCCGACGCTCGCGCCGCGTCGTGCGTATCGTCCGACGCGCGCGTCACTGCTCGGTCGTTCCGTAGCGCCGCACCGCGCTGACGAGCAGACCGCGCCCGTCGCGCGTGCGCGCGACTCGCATCTCCTGGACCATCTGCGCCATCAGATA
Organism: Planctomycetota bacterium; assembly: GCA_044228975.1. Taxonomy (GTDB): domain Bacteria; phylum Planctomycetota; class UBA1135; order UBA1135; genus JADJNY01. Next base: position 4,343 of record JBGATX010000003.1, read on the forward strand.
GAACCCGCGCCCGCGCTCGTCGTCGATGTCCGGCAGGTCGCCGCCGCCGAGGAAGGGTTCGAGCTTCGCCGGATCTCCGCCGCCCTGATCGCCGACGCGGATCTCCCAGCCGTCGCGGCGCACGAAGGCCGAGAGCGACATGCGCACGCCGCGCGCTTCGTCCTCCTCCATCGCGCGGTTGCCGCCGCCGTAGTCGACGGCGTTGGCGAGCAGCTCGCTCGCGACGAAGGTCATCGTCTCGATCTCGCGCGCGGGAGCGCCTTCCAGGCGCGCGAAGCGGCGCAAGACCGCGCGCGCCATGCGCACCGCGCTCTGCGCGGCCGGCAGGTCGAGCTCGAGCGCGTGCGGCTCGCCCGCCTGGTTGCGCACGCGCTCACGCAAGGGGTTCGAGCTCCAGCGAGAGGTCGAGCGCGGGAGCGGAGTGCGTCAACGCGCCGACGGAGAGCCGGTCGACGCCGCTTCCCGCGACGGCTTGCGCGGTCGAGAGATCGATGCCGCCCGAGGCTTCGAGCTCGACGGCATGGTTGCGAGAGCGCGCGCGATCGCGCAAGAGCGGGCACAAGCGCGTCATCTCCGCCACGCTCATGTTGTCGAGCAGGATCACGTCGGCGCCGCCGTCGACGCCCGCGAGAGCTTCCTTCTCGTCGCGCGCTTCGCAGGTGATGCGCACGCCCGGACCGACGGCGCGGCGCAGGTCGCGCAGCACGTCCGGAATCGGCTTGCCGGCGAGCTCGATGTGGTTCTCCTTGACCATGACCTCGTCGTAGAGACCGAAGCGATGGTTCTCGCCGCCGCCGCAGCGCACGGCGTACTTCTCGAGCACGCGCAGGAGCGGCGTCGTCTTGCGCGTGTCGAGCACGCGCACGCGCTCGCCGCCGCCCTTGTGCGCGAGCTCGACGTAGCGCGCGGTCAACGTCGCCGTGCCCGACATGCGCTGGATGAAGTTGAGCGCGGTGCGCTCGGCCGTGAGCAGCGCGCGCGCCGAGCCTTCGACGAGCGCGATGACGTCGCCGCGTCGAAAGCGCGCACCGTCCTCGATCTGCACGCGGATCGTCGCGCGCGGATCGCAGAGCTCGAAGACGCGCGCGAAGACCGCGACGCCGGCGAGCACGCCGTCGGACTTGGCCAGGAGCTTCGCGCGCGCGCGTGCTTGCACCGGAACGGCCGCGTAGCGGTCGACGACCTCGCGCGTGAGCGGCGACGGCGGCCCGCGGCGCGGCGCGGGCAACGCGGAAGCGGCGCGAGGGGGGGACGCATCCGGACCAGCGCGCTCGGCGTCGGTCGATGCACGCGGGTCGGTCGGCGTGGGCTGCACGGCGAAAACAGGCCAAGTCTACGCATCGAGGACCGGCACGGCACGCGCGAAGGAGAGCCGGGAGGCGCTCCCAGGGTCGTGCCGAGGCCCGGAACGCCGTCCGCGGGCGTCGTTCGCCGACCGCGACGGCGATGGAGCTCGCGACGGCGCGCGCACGACGAAGACCGCCCGGCACCGGCTCGGCCTCCTTCGGCCAACGTCCGAACGGCTCGAAGGCGCGCGCGGCGGCGGAGAGGCGTTGCGCGCTCGTGCATCGGGCGCGTGCATTCCGCTCCATTCGCGGGGGCTCCGTCCTCGCGCTGACGCGCCTGGGGCGCGCCGGCTTCGCCGACGAGCGCGTATCGGAGCACGCCTCTGTGCGTCGATCGCACCAGCGCGCATACTCGCGGGCTCCCGATTTCACTCCACACGGGTACCCGCTGCGCTCGCTCTCGACGACCCCCCAAGCCTCGACCATGCGTCAGCTCCTCCTTTCCCTCCTCGTTCCGATCGCGATCGCGCTCCCGTTCCTGCCGCAGAAGCCTCCCGCCAAGCCCGCGGAGCCGGCGGAAGCACCGGCGGTGACGCCGCAGATGCTGCAGCCGCTCGAGAAGGTCGCTCACGACCTCGCGAAGGGCGGGCGCGAGGGCGAGCTCAAGGACCTGCTCTTCGCGCTCGATCGCCTCGGCTATCCGGCGCCGGCGCGCGAGAAGCTCGACAAGAGCTGCAAGGACGAGCTCGCGAAGGCCAAGTCCGTCGTCGACGCCGTGCCGCAGGGCGCGAAGACGTTGCGCGCGACCGCGAAGCAGCTCTTCGGCGTGATGCAGAAGCTCGAGGGCGAAGCGAAGGAGAAGCTCGCGCACAACATCCTGCTCCTCGACGGCAACAACCAGGAGGTGCACGAGGCGCTCGGGCACACGAAGGTCGGCTCGAGCTGGGTGCCCGAGGAGATGACGGCGATCCGCGAGCGCCGCGGAGAGATCTACACGAAGCTCCAGGAGGCGAAGAAGCTCGTGGTCGACATGGAGAGCGGCGAGGTCGACGACCCGCTGATCCAGCGCGCGAGCGGCATCAAGGCGACCTTCGCGCGCCGCGGGCCGTACGAAGTGCGCTCGAACTTCAGCGTCGAGAAGACCGAGCGCATCCTGCGCGAAACGCTGCGCGCGCTCGCGGTCAGCCAGTGGCTGCGGAAAGGCGGCGACCTCAAGCTGCCGCCCATCCCCCACGGCCTGATCAACCCGCGCATCTCGGTGCTCATCGGCTCGCGCGAGCAGTACAAGCGCTTCGCCGCCGAGTGCGCCGCGTCGGGCGAGATGCCGGCCGAAGAAGCGCGCTTGATCGACAGCACCGGCGCGTGGAACCACACGGTGGAACGCGACGGTGTCAAGCAGCACAGCTACGTGATCCTCTCGCAATTCGAGGGCGCGACCGAGGTGACGCTGCTCGTTTCGTACGCGGACATGGCCGACGGGATCCCGACCGCGCTCTCGACCGGCCACCTGAACTGGGTCGCGCTCGCGTGCCTCGGCCAGCTGCTGCCGGGCTACAACTACAAGAGCGACAAGGCCGTGCGCTCCGAGCAGACGCGCGTCGAGACCGAGGATCAGAAGCGCGAGCGCGAGGAGCGGCTCAAGCTCGCCAAGGCCGGCATCGCGGGCTCGCGCTCGTGGATGATGTACCTCGCCGAGCGCGGCGAGGATCCCGCGTTCTCGAACTCCACGAGCGCGGACAAGTTCGGGATGATCGCCGACAACGACCTGCACAAGTGCACGTCGATCGTCGAGTTCCTGCAGGAGTCCGACCGCTTCGGACCGGCGTACAAGCTGCTCACGAAGACCAAGGCGAGCGGCACGCCGCTCGAGCAGTACAAGGCCGCGCTCGACATGCCGCTGGGCGAGCTCGAGTCGCGCTGGCGCAGTTGGCTGCTCGGCAGCCGCCAGGGCGTCGCCGAGCGCATCGACAAGCAGAACGCGAACGCGTGGCCTGCGGACGCGCTCGCGGTGCTCAAGTACATGAACGAGATCCGCGAGGTCGCGTTCAAGGGCCGGGTCACCGGCGTGTGGCAGCTCAAGTTCGACCCGGACCTGTCGGAGAATTGCGGTCTCCACGCGCACTACCTCACGCTCCACCCCGAGCAGCAGAAGTGGCCCGACGCGCACGAGGAGTACGCCGACAAGGAAGGCTTCACCGTCGAGGGCCAGTGGGCCGGCACGCACTCGGTGATCGCCTGGGGCGGGATGAAGGACTACGTCGAGGGCGTCGACCTGTGGATGGCGAGCTTCTATCACCGACTGCCGTTGACCGATCCCGGCGTGATGCGCCTCGGCTGGGGCAACGAGGGCATCTACATGGTGATGGACATGGGCTCGCTCGCGACGCCGTACGAGAAGCCCTACACGGTCCTCTACCCGGCGGACGGACAGAAGGACGTGCCGACGGCGTTCCTCGGCAATGAGGATCCGAGTCCGGTGCCGGAGATCGAGGACGAGACGGGCACGCTCGGCTATCCGATCACGATCCAGACGAACCCCGCGAACGAGCGCGGCGAGACCGTCGACATCATGATGAAGCTCTACGAGGGCAAGAACGAGGTCGAGTGCTACTTCTCGTCGCCGACCAAGCCCTCGAACCCGGAGTCCGCGCCGTCGGGAGCGTGGTGTCTCATGCCCAAGGCGCCGCTGAAGTTGAAGACCGAGTACCGCGTCTGGTCGGAGTGGTACCTCGGCGGCAATCGCGTCACCACGAGCGCCGCGAAGATCCTCGAGTGGACCTTCAAGACGAACTGATGAGCTAGGGCGGCCTCGCGACGCCGTTCGCCGGGCCGCGCTCCTTCAACTCCGCCGCGATCGCGCGCACGGTCTCGGGCCCGATGCCGTGCACGCGCTCGAGCGATTCGGCGCTGCCGCTGATCTCGCCGGAGTGTCGCGCGCGCACGATCGCGTTCGCGCGCGTCTCGCCGATGCCGGGGAGCGCACGCAGCTCGCGCGCGCTCCATTCGCGCAGGTCGCGCGCGCCGTCGGTGTTCGATTCCTGGTCCGACGGGCGCGTGCCCGGCTCGCCCAGCCGAGCCGGTCCGCTGCGCGCTTGCGGCGGATCGGCGGCCTCGCGCTCGTCGCGCGCGCGCGCATCGAGCGCGACCAGGACCGCCAGCGCGCCGGCGAGCACGCACGGCACGGCATCGTGGATCGAGAGCTGACTCATCGCGTCCTCCGCCGGAGAAGACGCGCTGCGCGCGCCACGGTGACAGTCCTTGCGTATTTCACGCTCCGACGTCGCTCTGCATCGGCCGCGATAGCGGCGAATCGTCTCGCTCGTCAGCGCCGTGGACGCGAAGGCCGTGCAAGACCCTCAGGTCGATTGCGAATCCCTGCGAGTCAGGATCGTTCCGTATCCGACGATCCGCGCTCCCTCGCGGATCGTGAACGTGACGCCCGGCTGCAGTCGGTCGTAGCCCGGATGCGGATGGAACATGAGCTCCAGCTCGACCGTCGCGCGTGCTCCCAGCGTCAGCGTCTGCTTCGCTGGCAAGAACCGCACGCCGAGGTACTCCTCCACCACGCGCCGCTGCGCGTCGACGATCGCAGCGCGCTGGAGCGGATCGCCCACGACGATGTGTGGCATGTACACCGGGATCGAGCGGTCGAGGTCGACTCCCGTACGCCGACCACCCTCCTCCGTCGTGAGCAGCGTCACTTCCGCTTCCACCACCGGGTGTCTCGGGCGCTGTTTCATGCCGGCATTCGATGACTCTACGACATCGAGGAATGCCGTCGCGCGGGCTCGACGGGTCGTCGATCCCTTGGGAATGACGGATCGCTCGTGTCGAACGCGCTAGCGCCGCTCCGCGCCCGGCGTGTAGCCCACCGAGCGCAGCAGCGAACGACCGAGCCCGCGCGCAGGCACGCGATCGAGCTCCGCGCCGACCGTCGTTGAGAGACGCGTCAACGCCACGCCGAACGGACCCTCCGCCGAGCGCGACACGACCGGCACGCGCGCGTTGACGCATTCGCTCACGCAACGATCGTCGGGCAGCCAGCCCGCGCAGCGCGGCTCGCGGCCGAGAAACTTGCGCGCCACGCCGCGCAGCCGCTCGGCGACGTGCGTCGCTTCCTCGGCGCTCGTCGCGCGATTGACCACGAAGAGCGGCACGATGTCGCCGCGCCGCTGCAGGAGCACCTTCAAGAACGCGTAGGCGTCCGTGAGCGCCGTGACGTCCGGCGTCGTGACGAGCAGCACGACGTCGCTCGCCGCCGCGAACGCGATCGTCTGCTGCGAGATGCCCGCGGCCGAATCGACGACGACGTGCCCGTACTCGTGCTCCACGCTCTCGAGACCGACGGCGAGCACGTGCATCTCGTAGGTCGAGAGCCCGGCCATGTGCGAGACGCCCGAGCCGCCGGCGAGCAGATCGAGCTCCGGCCCGCACGCGACGCGCACGTCGCGCAGCGCGAGACGCTCCTCGACGACGTCGACGAGCGAGTGCTTCGGCGTGACGTTGTGCAGGATGTGCGCGTTGCCCACGCCGAGATCGGCGTCGACGAGCAGCGTGCGTCCGCGGCGCGCGAGCAGCGTCGCGAGCGACGCGCTCACCACCGACTTGCCGGTGCCGCCCTTGCCGCTGGCGATGCACAACGAACGCGCGCGCGCCGCGGAGCGCATGTCGCGCGAACGATCGACGACGAGCTCTCCGCGCGCGTTTTCGACGCGCGTTTGCGCCAGTCGCAGGAGCTTGCGGGCTTGATCCCAGTCCAACGCCGCTCACCTCGTGGATCGGCGCGCCGCGCCGCGCGCGAGCCGTTCTCGCAGCCCGCGCGGCGCGCTCGCGCCCTTTCGTTGTCAGCGCGCGGGCACGCCGGGCCCGCGACGACGAGCCACAAGCTGCCTCTCGCGAGCGCGCGATCCAAGGGGCGACCTCGAAGCGATGCGCGGACGCTTGTCAAGCGACGTGCAGCTCCGCAGCGAGCGGCGTCGCACGCTTGGGAGGGCACGAGGAGCGAGCTCCACTCGAATCCTCCGCTCTCTCGACGCGCCCAGCTCGACGTGGCGCGTCCCAGCGGACTGCTCTGCAAGTTCCTGCTCGAGCTCGCCCGGTCGGGCGCGAGCGCCTCAATCGCGGAACGCCGCGAGCTCCTCGGCGGTCAGGAGCGGCGCTTCCCGCGCGCGCTGCGGGCGCTCTTCGATCTCGGGCAGCAGGTCGAGCTCTCCATCCGTCCGGGAGCCGAAACGCGCCTGGAGCACGCGTTCGATCCAGCGCTCGAATCCGGCGCTTCCGTCGACGTGTTCCTCGGGCTGGCCCGGCCCGACGCGTCCGGAGAGACGGCCGGCGCGCGCGCCGAGCGACGCGAGCTCGCGCCCTTCGCGCAACCAGGCGAGACGCTCGCGCCCGATGACGAGCTCGAGCTCCTCGTCGATGCGCGGCAGGCGCAGCAACGCGCTCTGCGCGAGCGCGCGCTCGTCGTCGGCGAGTTGCGCGAGGAACGAGTCCGTGTTCGCTGCGGGCGCGTGCACCGAATCCGCGCGCGTCGCGAGGCGCAGACGCGCGCCGCTCGCGCTCGACCAGCGCTCGAGCTCGAAGAGCTCGATGTCCGCCGCGCGCGCGCGACGCGCGAGCGTCGCGTCGTTCGAGAGGGCCACGATCGCCACGCACACCTCGGCGACGTCGCTGCCCGGACTCCATTCGTCGGCGAGCTGTGTCGCTCTCTCGCGCGCGAAGGCGCGCCACTCCAAGGCGTCGAGGAGCGCGCGTTCGCCGTCGCCGTCGGAGCCGACGACGATCCACAACCGTCCGAGCGCGTCGACGCCCGCGAGCTCCGCGCGCAGCGTGACACCGGCGTGCGCGAGCTCGATCTCGCGCTCGACGACCTCGAAGCCGCGCACGATCTCGGCCAGGGCCTGCCCGAGGAAGCCGCGCTCGCTCGCGAGGTCGCTCATGACGGCAGAGAATAGCGCGCGGCGGGCGCGCGAGGTCGGAGCCGTCGACGAAGACCGGGGCTTCAGCGTGCCCTGGGCGTCGGCGCGAGCCGCTGCTGCAGCGAATCGCGTTGCAGGTGCGCGAGCGCGAGCGCCAACGCATCGGTCGCGTCGAGCGGCTCCGGCGGCTTCTCGAGGCCGAGCAGGCGCCCGACCATGAACGCGACCTGCGTCTTGTCCGCGCCTCCGTTGCCGACGAGCGCCTTCTTCGCCACCGCGGGAGCGAACTGCTCGATGCGCGCTCCGCTCGCCGCCGCGCACGCGAGCACGACTCCGCGCCCTTCGCCGATGCGCAGGGCCGATTGCAGGTTGCGCGCGGCGAACGCGAGCTCCACCACGACGACGTCGGGCGCGAGCTTGATCATCAGGGCCTGCAGTTCGCGCTGGATCAGCGCCAGGCGTTGCGGGACGTCGTCGTCGCGCTCCGCGCGCAGCACTCCGCAGGCGTAGAGCTTGGGTCCGCGCGCGCCCGCCACGATCGCGCCGTAGCCGACGACGCGCGTGCCCGGGTCGATGCCCAGGATCACGAGGGGCTTGCGCGGAGCCTTGAGATCGGTGCTGGACAAGCGCGGGGTGCTTTCTCGAGCGACGTGCGAACCCTACGCTTTGCCCACGCCCGGTGAAAGGGCGCGCGATGTCCATCTCCAAGTCCAAGCGCACCAGCGTCGTGATCGTCGCCGCCGGACGCTCGACGCGCATGTCGTCGGCCGAGCGCATGCCGCGCAAGCCCTTCCTCGTGCTCGAGGGCATGACGGTGCTCGAGCACGCCGCTCGTGCCTTCGACGAGATCTCCGCCGTGGTCGAGATCGTGATCGTGGGCAACGCCGACGATCTCGCGCGCCTGAAGAAGCTCGCCGCCGACGCGCCGGCCTTGCGCAAGACGAGCGCGGTCGTCGCCGGCGGCGTGGAGCGCGTCGACTCGGTGCGCGCCGGCGTCGCGGCGATCCGCAGCGACACGGCGCTGGTGGCGATCCACGACGCCGCGCGGCCGCTAATCACGCGCTACACGATCGAGCGCGCGCTCACTCTGGCGGCCGAGAACGGTGCCGCGCTCGTCGCCGTGCCCGTCGCGGACACGATCAAGACGTCGCAGGACGGGAAGTTCGCGCAGAGCACGCTCGATCGCAGCGTCCTGTGGGCGGCGCAGACGCCGCAGGTGTTCCGCGCGGCGGAGTTTCGCTCGTTGCTCGAGAAGGCGAAGCAGGACGCGTTCCGTCCGACGGACGACGCCGCGCTGTACGAGCGCTACGTCGGCGCGATCCCGATCTGCGAAGGCGATCCGTCGAACTTCAAGCTCACGACGCCGGGTGATCTCGCGATCGCGGCGTCGCTCCTGCGCGCGCGCGGCGAGAGCGGAGGGAAGCGCAAGTGAGCCGCGAGCATGAGTTGCGCGTCGGCACGGGCTTCGACGTGCATCGGCTCGTCAGCGGGAGGCCGTGCGTGCTCGGCGGCATCTTGCTGCCTTCGCCGACGGGACCGGAAGGACACTCCGACGGCGATGCGGTGTTGCACGCGATCAGCGACGCGCTGCTCGGCGCGGCGGGCCTCGACGACCTTGGCACGCTGTTCCCCGACAAGGACGCGCGCTGGAAGGGCGCGGACAGCGCGGACCTGCTGCGCGAGGTGCTCGCGCGCGTGCGCGCCGACCGCTGGAGCGTCGTCAACGTCGACGTCGTGGTCGTGACGGAGGGCCCGCGCATCGCTCCGCATCGCAGTGCCATGCGCACGCGCATCGGCGAGCTCCTCGCGCTCGACGCGAGCTGCGTCAACGTCAAGGGCAAGTCGGTCGAGGGCCTGGGCGCGCTCGCGAACGGAGCCGGCGTCGCGGTGCAGGTCGTGTGTTTGTTGTCGCGCTGATCTGTGGAGCGAACGAGCTCGGCCCCGTACCGCGCGACCCACGAAAGCGTGTTCGTCACGGAGCCGCTGAGACGCTCACCCGTGTCATCGCGGTCTGAGTGCCTTCGCATCGCCTGACCGGCCTGAGGCTGCCCTGGGCAGGTCGTCAAGACGAGGACTCGCGGCTAGCAAGCACGTTCTAAACCGATATTTGCTATCAACTTGCAACAGTTCTGACAGAATGGGAATCCGACTCCCGTTTTGTCAGACTGCCCCGTGTGGCGTACCCCCGCACCCTCGAACCTGTCGCTCGCGCCCGCGCCGCGGAGCTCCCCATCGTCACGATACTTGGACCGCGGCAGGCCGGGAAATCGACCCTGTGCACGAGAGTCTTCGGCCAGAAGCCCCTGGTCTCTCTCGAGTCGCTCGACGCTCGCGAAAACGCACGCACGGACCCAGTCGGGTTCCTCGCGCGTTTCCCCGCCGGCGCGGTCATCGACGAAGCCCAGCGAGCACCGGATCTCTTCTCCGAACTCCAAGTCGACGTCGACCGCCATGCTGATCCCGGCCGTTGGATCCTGACCGGATCGCAGCACTTCCATCTGCTCTCTTCGATCTCCCAGTCGCTCGCAGGGCGCGTCGCGCTGCTCACGCTCCTCCCGTTGTCGATCGAGGAACTCGGATCGGATCGCGCGCCGGATGCGGAGTCCGCTGCAATCATCGGCGGCTATCCGCGGATCCACGACAAGCACTTGGACCCCACGACGTGGCTCGACGACTACGTCACGACCTACGTCGAACGCGATGTGCGACAAGTCCTCAACATCGGTGACCTGAGCGCGTTCCAGACCTTCATGAGCTTGTGCGCGGCGCGCGCGGGACAGCTCCTGAATCTCTCGAGCCTCGGCGCCGAAGCGGGCGTGACACTGAAAACCGCCAAGGCGTGGATTTCGGTGCTGGAGGCGAGCTTCCTCGCGTTCCAGCTGCGGCCGTACTTCCGCAACGTGGGCAAGCGGCTCACGAAGAGCACGAAGCTCTACTTCCACGACACCGGCCTCTTGTGCCGTCTGCTCGGGCTCCGCGGCGTGGACCAGCTGCGCCAGCATCCGCTGCGCGGAGCGATCTTCGAGAACCTCATCGTGTCGGAGGTCTACAAGTCGAGGTTGCACCGTGGCATGAAGAGCGATCTCCATTTCTACCGCGACCAGTCCGGCCGCGAGGTCGACCTGCTCATCGACGATCCGCTGGATCCAGTGCTGATCGAGATCAAGAGCACGCGCACCGTGTTGTCGGAGACGGTACGTCCGCTGGAAGAAGTAGCGAAGGTGCTCGCTGGCAGTGAGATCCGTCCGCGCTCCGTGCGGCGGGTGCTCGTCCATGCTGGCGAGGATCTTGTCGAGTCCACGGATATCGAGCGCGTGCCCTGGCACCAGGCATTTCAGATCCTCGTGCGCTGACCGAGCGGCGACGCGGCCCTGCACGCGATGGGCATGGAGCTGTGCACCTCACCTCGTGCGTTCCACCTTGAGGCCTTGAATGGGCGAACTCCTCACTCGCGCCCGAGCTCAGGGCCGGAGTTCGAGCTCCACGCCGAGCGAACCCTGGTCGGGTGACTTGGTGGCGTCGACATCGCGCTCGGCATGACGGCCGTCGCGCGCGCGCGCCTCGACGCGATAGTGTCCCGGAGGCACCAGGATCCGTTCCATGGAGCGCGCGTCGTCCGGCGATGCGAGGGTTGCGGGATTGCCGGCTTCGTCGAGCACGCGCACGTCCAGTTCGAGCGGAATCGGCGTGTGCTCGCTCGTATACGGCCGCAGCAGAACTCCCGGTTCCAACTTCAACGGCACGTCGCATTCCGTGTTCGCGATGAGACTCACGCGCTGCACGGCGCTCACCAGGTCACCGCAGGAGGCGCGCACGAAGTACGTCCCCACCGCGAGGTCGATCCGCGTTCCCTTGCCGCTGGTGAACGTGTCTCGACCGCAGAGGGTGCGTCGAATCAGACGCTGCGCCGGTTCGATGACCGTCCCTGGTTCCGTCGCGAGGCCATTCCAGCCGCTGAGGTCCATCGGCATCCAGCACAGCTCTACACGCGCCGTGTCGTCGAACACTGCCGAATCCGCCGTGGGCGGCCCCGACACGCCGGAGACGCTCACTCGCAGCGTTCCCTCCGGCGGCATGCGCAGCACGAGATCGTCGAGCGCGGTCGCGTCGTCGATCGCGAGCGTTGCGACCTCGCTGCACGACGTGTCGCTGCACGCCACGAGCTGGACGCGCGCGGGCGTCGGCTCGATGTGCACGAACTCGAAGCGTCCCTTCGCATCGCTGCGCACCTCGCAGCCCCGCGCCGACGTCAGCCAGGACGCGCCGGCGTCCTTGGCGCAGAGGTGGACGCTCGCGCCGCGGACAGGACGCTCGTGAGCGTCCAGCACGCTGCCGGACACGCGCGCGCCGCGCGCGAGCGTGAGCTCGACGGTGTCCGGCACGACGCCCCGATGGAGCTCGATGCGCTGCGCGCTCGTCGAAGCCGTGCCGGCCGACGCGCTGACCCTCCACACGCCTTCGGGCAGACCGCGCAGCTCGAACGCGCCATCGTCGGCGGTGATGTTGCGCCCGACCTGATGGCTCGTGGAACCGAGCTCGTCGCCCGCGAAGACCGGCACCGCGGCGACGCGATAGCGCGTCCACGGTGTCCCACGCTCGTCGACGACTCGTCCGCGCAATCCCAGATCGGAGCGCAGCGTCAACGTGAGCTCGGGCACCGGGCGCGCGACGCGCACGGGAATCACGAGCGCGGCGATGCACGCGTCGTCATCGATCCCGTCAGGAGACCACGTCCTGCCTCCCCGCTGCCGCACGCGAGGTGCGCGAACGTGAATCGAGAAAGGCCCGTCCCCCAGCTCGCGGAACTCGAAGCGTCCCTGCGCGCCGGTCACCTCGCTCACGGAGATCCCCGAGGGGAGCTCGCCATCGTCGATGAACACCTGCGCGTTCTCCGCCGGCTTGCCGTTCGGCCAGAGCACGCACCCGACGATCGGCGGCGTCGAAAGCAGTCGCACGAAAAGCTCCTCGCGCGCTGCGCCTCGCGGAAGCTCGACGCGCGCGGACGCGCGCCCGTAGCGGGTGACGACGAGCGCGCTCTCGCTCGGATCGCCGTCGGGCTCGATCGCGAAGCGGCCTTCGGAATCGCTGAACGCCGCGAGCGAGCGGGCGTCGTCCCCTTGCGCGTCCGCGCGAGGACGCCGTAGTTGACAGCGCGCGCCCCTCACCGGCTTGTCGCTCTCGTCGACCACGCGTCCGGCGACGCGCGGTTCCGGCGGGAGGAGCTCACGTCGGCCGTCGCCGTGGTCCTTCGTCGATTCGCTGGCAGCGTCGGAACGCAGAGGTGTGTCGGCGGCTCCCAACTCCCCGTTCTCGACTTCCATCTCGCGTGCGCCCGCCACGCGACCTTCGTGCGCGATCGACGACGGCGGCTGCATGCGCACGAACGCGACGATCGCCGCAACGACCAGCAATCCGGCACCGATGCCGAGCCACAGGAACGAGCGTTCGCGATTCGAACTCATGCGCGAGCCGACGGACGACAGGGTAGTCGATGCCACGGGGGCGGTTTCGATTCGGCAGCCATCGATCCTCGAGTTCGAAGGCCGGGGGTCGCCCGGATCGTCCCCTCGATCGGCGCGCGACCACGAGCGTCAGCCGCGCGTGTCCGTTCGACGAATCGAGTTGGAGCGCAGGTCTCGACGAGCGGCTCGAACGGCAACCCGACGCACGCTCACGGCCGCAATTCGAGGTTCACGTCGATGTAGCCCTGCGTCGGACGCGTCGTCGCGTCGACTTCGCGCTCGGCATGCCGCCCGTCGCTGGCGCGAACCTCGAGCCGATAGACCCCCGGCGGGAGCATGATCGAATCGGAGATGTGCCCGCGCAGCTCTTGCACATCAGCAGAAGGAGTTCCGGACGCGTCGACAGCGCGGAAACGCAGGCCGCGGAGCTCGCTCAGGACCTTCCCGTCGATGTGCGGCAGGAGGAGGACGGCAGGAACGAGATCCAGCCGCACGCTCGTCTCGGCACCCGACTCGACGTCGACGCGCCGCGTGCTGCTGACGGAGCCGTTGTTCGAGGCGCGCACGAAGTAGCGGCCTGCGCTGAGCCGGATCACGCGCGCTCCATCGCCGGGCTGATCTTCCACGCCCCTGCGCGCTCGTCGCGCGGCGATCTCGGCGCGAGGTGCGAGTTGCGCACCTTCGCTCGATTCCACGTCCCAGGGCGTCGCATCGATCGCCGACCACTCGATCATCGGCGCGGCGGCGACGCGTCCGTCCGTGTCGATCACGCTGACCCGCAGCGTCCCGGCCGGCTGCATGCGCAGCACGACATCGTCGAGCAGAGCGGACGTGCCGAGATCGAGCGCGACGATCTCACTCTGCCATCCCCCAGTTCGGGCCAGAAGCTCGGCACGCACCGGCACGGGCTCGATGCGATCGAAGCGGAAGCGACCCTGGTCGTCACAACGCACTTCGCAACCGCGAGCGGAGCTCAGCTTGCCGGCGCGTGGATCGGCCGCGAAAAGCGACACGTGCGCGCCTGCGACGCCGCGATCGTCCGCATCGAGCACGCGCCCCGAGAAGCCGACGCCGCGAGACACGACGATTTCGACGGGTGAGAGCTCGGCGCCGCGGCCCACGACGACGCGCTTGGGACTCGACGACGCAGTGCCGGAAGATGCGCGGACCATCCAGGCTCCCGCATGGAGTCCGCGCAGTTCGAACGCTCCGTCTTCGGATCGGAAGTTGTCGCTCAGCTGCTGATCGCGGTGCCCGGACTCCTGATCGCCGTGATTCGGAACGGCGGAGACGCGCGTTCGGGTCCAGGGCTTTCCATTCTCGTCGATGACGCGCCCGCGCAGGACGAAGTCGTCGCCGAGAACCAGCTTCAGCTCGTTGAACGGGCGCGCGATCTCGATCGGCGACGTGACTGCGATCATGCACGTTGCATCCTCGATGCCGTCCGTCGCTGCCGATGGACCATGGACCGAGCTGGCGCGCGTCGCACGCGCCGTGACGTTGCACGGACCGTCGCCGACACCTTCGATCTCGAATCGTCCCAGCTCATCCGACGTGCCCGACACCGAGACTCCGCGCGGAGGTCCGCCGTCGTCGACCCACACGCGCGCACCGGCCGCGGGACGTCCGTTCGGCCATACGATGTGCCCGACCAACGGCGCCGCCTGGAACAGGAGCACACGGACATCCGCGAGCTTCGCGTCGGCCGCGAGCTCGACTCGCGCGGGCAGGTACCCGCGCTTGGTCACGACCAGCACGCGCTCGCCGGGAGGCGCTCCGAACCGGACCGAGAAACGCCCCGCGGAGCCGCTCGTGTCGGGCAGCGAGAGTGCGGACTCTGCGTCGCTCGCGCCCGCGCGCCGAAGCTCACAGCGCGCTCCGCTCACGGCCTTTCCTTGCCAGTCGACGACATGCCCCGTCACGAGGCGATCCACCGCCGAGGCTGCGTTCAGCGAGTCACGACCTGCGGAGTCTTCGGCATGCTGGAGCTCGCTCGCAACCGGCAAACCAGCGTCGCCGTCAACCTTGGTTGCTTCGACATGCTCCGCCGTCCGCGCTCTCACTTCATCGGGCCGCAGCTTGCGACCGAGCGGCCGCGTGTCTTCGACCGACGCAATCATGTCCTCGCCGACGCGGAATGCGCCGCGCATCAGGATCAACGCGATCGCTCCGACGAGCGCCGTGCCTCCGACGATCACGACCCACTGCAGCCAGGAGCGCTGCTCTCGACGTCGGCGCACCGGGGAAGCCATTGCGATGCATCGTAGCCACGCCGCGGCTTCGCGTTTCAGAGACCCGCGGCGCGCGTCCACGGTCGAAGGGTCTGGGCGAGAGCTTGATTCGGCGGAGATCGCCACGGCCCGCGACGATTCAGCGCGCTCTACGGCCGGAACGCGAGCTCCACCGCGACGGGCTGACTCGCGCGCGGCTCGAGCTGGACGTTCGCCCACGCCTCGCGTCCGCCACTCGCGCGCGCGACGATGCGGTAGGAGCCGGGCGGCAGGAGCAGGCGCGCGAGCGAATCTCGGCTGCCCCACACCGGCTTCACCGTGCCGGCGAAGTTGCCGCGCGTGTCGAGCGCGTGGAAGCGCACGCCGTAGACCTTCGGCATGCGCGCTTCGACGGCGATGCCGTCCTCGAGCGTGACGTGGATGCGCGAGGCCTTGTTCTCGCGCACCTCGACGACGAGCGTCTTGCTCAAGCGCGGCTCGCGGCGCGCGCGCACGAGGTACTGGCCCGCGATGAGCCGTTCGGAAGCGAAGGTTCCGTCCTCGCGGCTGCGCGTGTCGCGCTCGCGGCGACTGAAGATTCCTCGCCAGCGCTCGAGCGAAGGATCGGCGGCCGGATCTTCGCCCGCGTCGTCGAAGCCCCACTCGACGAGGACACCCTCGACCGGCGCGCCGGCGGCATCGACGACGTCGCCGCGGATCGTTCCGGTCGGGCGCAGGCGCAGCTCGATGCGCTCGAGCACGGACGAGGGTTCGGCGTCGAGCTTGACGACGGAGCTCTCGCCATCGGGTCCGAACGACGCGCCGAGCTCGATCGGACCGGGCGCCACGCGATCGAACTGGAACGTACCCTTGCTGTCGCAACGCGCCTGACGCACGCGATCGTTGTCGAGCGATCCGCCCTCCCACAGCATCACGTGCGCGCCGGGCACGAGCGCGCCGCCCGTGTCGACGACGAAACCTCGCGCGCACAGGCCGCGCTCGAAGCGCAGCACGATTTGCGCGTCGGTGCGGCCGAGCGTGACGCGCTGCGGCTTCGAGACGAGCGCGGCGAAGCTCGCCGTCACCTCCCACTCGCCCGGATGCAAGCCGCGCAGCTCGAAGGAGCCGTCGAGTTCGTCGAAGCTGCTCGCGATCTCGCGCCCGGCGTCGCCGTGCTCCGCGTCGCCGATGATCGGCCGCGCGGCGACGCGCACGCGCTTCCAAGGCTGGTCCCGCTCGTCGAGCACCCGTCCGCGCACGGCGACGTCGCCGCCGAGCACGATCTCGATCGTCCCGTTCGTGCGTGGCACGTGCGTCAGCACCGCGGTCGCGTAGCGCCGCTCCGCGCCGGCGATGCCGTCGGGCTGTCCGAGATCGTCGAGGCCGTCGCTCGCGCGCTGCACGCGCGCCGTGAGCGTGAACGGACCGTCGGCGAGGTTCGCGAGCTCGAACTCGCCGTCCTCGTCGGTGATGCTGAGCGCCGACGGAGCGTTGTCGAGCTCCTCGTCGTCCGCACACACGCGCACGCCGTGCGCCGGCGTGCCGTTGGGCCACGTGACGCGACCCGTGATCGGCGTCGAAGGCTGCAATCGCAACTCGAGATCGGACCGATTCGAGTGGGGCGGGAGCTCGAGACGCCCCGAGAAACAGCCCGCCTTCGTGGCGGTGAGCGTCGCGGCGCACTCGTCGTCGACGCTGAAGGCGAACTCGCCGCGGACGTCGCTGACGCTCGACATTCGCGCATCGTTGAGCGGCGCTTGCGGCGTGTGGAGGATCAAACGGCACGTTGCGCCGATGACGGGCTGGCCGTCGCGATCGACGACACGACCGCGCACGGCAACCCGGCGGAAGCTGCGCAGCTCGAGCTCGCGACTCTCGCCGGGGAGCAGAGTGAGCACCGAATTGGAAGGTTGTGCAATCCACGAGCTGTGGAGGAGCAGCTCGTGCGGACGATGCGGAATCACCCCGCCGAATTCGAAGCGCAGCTCGCCGTCGAGCTTGCAGCTCGCGTAGGGCGAAGCCTTGACGGTCGCGGCTTCGTCAGAGAGCGCTGCACGCGACGGAACGTCGCGCGTCAACAGCCCGATCTCCGCGGCACGCACGTAGCCCAGCTCCTCCTCGTCCTTCGGCGCAGTGATGACGCGTCCGTGGAGGTAGCCACCGAGCTGCGGCTCGAGCACGAGCTCCTGCGTCGAGCTCGCGAGCGAGAGGTGCGGAGGTCGCTCGAGATACAGGTAGCGCGCGACGATCTCGACCCTCGCATTGCGCGTGCTGCGCTGCGCTTCGAGCCGGAACGGTTGGCCTGGTTCGACGATGCGACCGCAGACGATCGAGCCGTACTCGCCGAGCGTTCGCAAGCGCACCTCGACGTGCTCGTCGGCGGGCACACCGGCGGGCCACACGATGCGGCCGGAGATCGTGACCGTCGGCAGCGTGCTTTCGTTCGCCGCGCTGGAGGCTCCATCGACGTCGGGCGAGAGTCGCGGAGCTTCTTCCGTCGGCGTCTCCAAGTGCTCCGCCGCTCGCACACGCGCTTCGTTCGCGCGCGGCTTGCCTCCGAGCGGCCGCGTGTCCTCGACCGACGCGATCATGTTCTCGCCGACGCGGAACGCACCGCGCATCAGGACCAGCAAGACTCCGCCGACGACGAGCATGCTGCCTGCGATCGCGAGCAGGAGCGGCCAGGAGCGCTGACGGGAGGCGCGCATGCGGGGATGACTTCGAACACCATCGTAGTCACGCCTCGTCAGCTTGTTTCCGGCCCCGGCAGGGATCTCCCGAACTGTGCCGCAGTGCGCAGTCGAGCGCGCCCGAGTGAGCCATTCCCGCGGCCGACCGTCGCCGATCGAGAGACCCTTTCCGCGCGATCGAAGCTCTCGATCTCGATCCGCGCGCGGCTCCCGTTAGATTTGGGGTCCGAACGTCGTAGCCATGCAACGATCCCGGCCGATCCGGCACCCACCACGGCGAGGAACTCCCATGAAGACCACCCTGCACAAGACCAAGAACGACCTGCCCGAGAAGGCCCGCACGCAGCTCGTCGAGCTGCTGAACACGCACCTCGCGAACGCGATCGACCTCGAGTACCAGGCCAAGCAAGCGCACTGGAACGTGAAGGGTCCGCAGTTCATCGCGCTGCACGAGCTCTTCGACAAGGTCTCCGAGATGGCGGAGGGCGCCGTCGACGAGCTCGCCGAACGCGCGGTGCAGCTCGGCGGCACGGCGCGCGGCACGATTCGCATCGCGGCCAAGGAGAGCTCGCTCGCGGAGTACGCGCTCACCGCCGTCAGCGGCGCGGAGCACGTCGACGCGCTCTCGAACACGCTCGCCTCCTTCGGCAAGCAGATCCGCGGCGCGATCAAGATCGCCGACGAGCTCGAGGACGCGGGCACCACCGATCTCCTCACCCGCCTCTCGCAGGAGTCCGACAAGCAACTCTGGTTCGTCGAGGCGCACCAGCAGGCGAAGTGACGACGCGAGGCGACGCGCGCTCCGGCGGAAACGCTCGCGATCATCGCCGATTCAAGACAGGCGCGCGGAACGCGGGCACTTGACGCGAACGAGCCTCAGCGCTCGTTCGCGTTCGTTTCAGCGGTCGTCGAGGCCGAATCGGTGCGCTCGAGCTCTCGTTGCGCCGCGTCGTTCACTTCCCACCCGCCGCCGAGCGCCTTGTAGAGCGCGACGGCGTTCGTGGCGACGCGCGTGGAGCTGCGCGCGAGGTCGCTCTCGATCTGCAACGCTTGTCGCTGCGCGTCGAGGACCTGGAAGAAGTCGACCAGGCCGCGCGTGAAGAGGTCGCTCGCGAGTTGCGACGCGCGCTGTTGCGAGACGAGAGCCTCGGCGAGCGAACGATTGCGTTCCCGCTCGCGCGCGAGGTTCACGAGCGCGTCCTCGACCTCCGCTTGCGCCTGGAGCACCGTCTTTTCCCACGTCAACAAGGCTGCGCGCTGCCGCGCTTCCTGCGCGCGCACGTTCGCGCGCAAGACGCCCGCTTCGAAGAGCGGAGCGACGAGGTTCGGACCGATCGACCACGCGTTGCTCGCCTGGTCGAAGAGGTCGCCGCTGTGGCTCGATTGCTGGCCCCACGAGGCCGCGAGCGAGAGACGCGGGTAGAGCTCGGCCGTCGCCGCGTTCGTCAGCGCGCACTCGCGCGCGAGCTCGCGTTCGGCGCGACGCACGTCGGCGCGCCGGCGCAGGAGATCGGCGGGAAGACCCGCGTCGATCGTCGCCGGCGCCTGCGGAACGGGACGTTCCTCGGAGAGCGCCGTGCTCAACGCGCCCGGATCGCGCGCGAGCAGCACGGACAGACGATGAATGCCGTTGCGCACCGCCGCTTCGAGCGTCGGGATCGTCGCGACGGTCGATTGCGAGAGAGCGCGCGCCCGCGAGAGATCGAGCTCGCTCGCCATGCCGGCCTTGAAGCGGCCTTCGGTGAGCCCGACGGTCTCGATTTGGGTCGCGACGTTGCTGCGCGCGACGGCGAGCTCGCGTTGCGCGCCGCGCAGCTCGACGTAGGTACGCGCGAGCTCGCCGAGCAGGCTGACCGTCGCATCGCGGCGCGCTTCGACCGCCGCCTCGAGACCGGCTTGCGCCGCGGTGACGGCTTCCGCGGTGCGGCCGAAGAGGTCGAGCTCCCAGCGCGCGTCGAAACCCGCGTTCCAGAAGTCGCCTTCGCGCGGTCCGAACGGAACTCCCGTGGTCGTGCTGCGGCGAGCGTGGGAGTAGCTCGCGGCGAGATCGAGGTGCGGATCGTCGCCGCCGGAGGCGACGTCTCGCAGCGCGCGCGCCTCGAGCACGCGTTCGCGCGCGAGCGCGAGGTCGAGGTTCTGCGCCAGGGCCGCGTCGACGAGCTCCTCGAGCTGCGCATCGCCGAATGCGCGCCACCAGTCCTCACGCACGGGCGCTGGGGTCGCGATCTCCGCCGTTTCGATCCACGCGGCGGCCGTCGTGCGTTCGGGCGCTCGATAGTCCGTTCCGACGCGGCATCCGGCGACGAGAACGACGCCGGCCGTCGCGCACGCGAGCCCAGTGAAGCGGCGCGCGCGCTTCATCGCCGCTCCGTGCCTGCGTCGGGCTTCGCGGGCGGCGCAGGGCGCGGTGCCGCCGCGAGGAACACGTCCATCTGCTGGCCGACGTACACCGCGAGCCGGCTCGGATCGAAGCGGTAGATCACCTGCAACACGCGCGTGTCGACGCGCTCGGTCGCTTCGCCGGTGAGCGAGCGCTTGGGCAGCACGTATGGATCGACGCGCACGAACTCGATCGGCACGGAGAGGTCGCGGTTGCCGCGCACGAACGCGACGCCCTGCGAGCCGGGCTTGAAGCGCCAGGCATCGTTCTCGTCGATGTCGACGCGCACGTGCATCACGGAGATGTCGCCGAGCAGCATCAGCGGTTGCGTCGTGTTCCCGCTCGTGCCCGCCGGTCCGGAGGGCGCGAACTCCCCCACGCGCAAATTGATCTGCAGCACCGTGCCCGCGACCGGCGCGCGCACGCTCAAGCGCTCGATCTCGACCTTCTGCGCTTCGAGACGCGCGCGCGCGGAGGCGACGTTGGCGCGCGCGATCTCCTTCTCCGGCCCCCACGCTCCGGCGCGCGTCTTCTCGAGCTGCGAGCGCGCTTGCGCGAGGCGCGCCTGCGCACCGAGCACGGCGAAACGGCGCCGATCCCACTCCTGCACGGCGACGGCGCGCATGTCGGGCAGGCTCTCGGCGATCTCGAGCTGGCGCTTGGCGTCGGCGAGATCGGAATCGGCGGCCTGCACGAACGCTTCGAGCGGCGGGAGGTCCTCCTGGCGCGGCAACGCTTCGAGACGGTTGAGCTCCGCCTGCGCCGCGTCGAGCGCCGCCTGGCGCACGCCGAGCTCCGCCTTGCGGTCGCGATCGTCGATGCGGAAGAGCAGCTCGCCGGCCTTCACCTGCGCGCCGATGGCGACGGGAACTTCGACGACGACGCCCGCGACCGGCGCGCCGATGGCGATGTTCTGCGTGCGCGCTTCGACGATGCCCGCACCGGCGATCTGGTCGTCGAACGGCGGATCGGCGGGCAGCGCGGCAGGCGGTGCGAAGGGCACGGGCTTGGCGCCCGCGCGCACGGTCCACAGGCCGAAGACGAGTCCGCACACGGCGAGCAGCGGGAGCAGGTACTTGAAGATCATCGTGGCCTTCCTCTCACAGTTCCTTGTGCGAACGCACGACCTTGTCGATGCGCCCGTCGTTCATGCGCGCGATGCGATCGGCGAACTCGAACACGCGCGCGTCGTGCGTGACGATCACCAAGGCGCGCGTGGGTGCGAGCGCGACCTCGCGCAGGATCTCCATCACGCGATGGCCGGTCTCCTGGTCGAGCGAGCTCGTCGGCTCGTCGCACACGATCAAGCGCGGCTCGTGCACGAGAGCGCGCGCGATGGCCACGCGCTGTTGCTGGCCGCCGGAGAGCTGCGACGGACGCGAACGCGTGCGCTCGCCCAGACCCACGCGCTCGAGCATCGCGCGCGCGCGCTCGAGTGCCTCGTGGCGCGGCGTGCCGAGGATCAGGAGCGGCACGGCGACGTTCTCCGCGGCGCTCAAGGCCGGCAGCAGGTTGAACGCCTGGAAGACGAAACCGACGTTTCGACCGCGGAATTCGGCCCTCGGACGCGGTCTCAGGTGGTTGATGTCCTCGCCGAAGACGTCGCACGCTCCTTCGTCCTGATCGAGGATGCCGGCGATCACCGAAATGAGCGTCGTCTTCCCGCAACCCGACGGGCCGACGAGCATCAGGAGCTCGCCGCTCTTGACCTCGAGATCGATGCCGCGCAACGCCGGCACGCGATCGGTGCCCGTGCCGTAGGTCTTCTTGACGCCGCGGCAGCTCACGGCGGTTGTCTCGGTGCCAATCATGACTTGAAGACGATCGCGGGTTCGAGCTTCACGACCTTGCGCATCGAGACCAGCGCCGAGAGCCCGCAGATGACGAGCACGGCGCAACCGCTCGCGAGCAGCACCCACCACGGCATGCGGAACGCGAGCTCGGTGTTCTTCGTCAGCAACCCCATCAACGACGCGAGCCCGACGCCCACGCCGTAGCCGATCGAGCCAGCGAGCAGGGCTTGCAGGAGGATCATGCGCAGCAAGGTCGAGTTGGTCGCGCCCATGGCCTTCAACGCGCCGAACTGGCGGATGTTGTCGTGCGTGAAGTTGTAGAAGGTCTGCCCGGCGACGACGGTGCCGACGAGGAAGCCCAGGAGCACCGCGATGCCGAAGTTGACCGGGATGCCGGTGTACTTGAGGAAATAGCGCATCGTCATCGCCTTGAACTCGTCCGCGCTGACCGCGATCAAGCCCGTGTTCGAGCGGATGCGCTCGCACAGCTCGGCGATCGGCACGCCCGGTTTCGCGCCGACGAGCACGAACGAGAGCAGCTTGCGCTCGCGCGGCGCGAAGCTCGTCGCGCGCGAGTAGGTCGTGAAGACGACCGGCTGCGACTGGAACGTGCGCTGCACGCGGCACAGACCGACGACGACGGCGCGATGGTCGTTGATCTCGAGCGTGTCGCCGACTTTCAGCGGCGTGGGCGGCATTCCGGGCGCCGGCGAGGGTTTGGCGAGCTTCGTGTGCGCCGCGACGATGTCGACGATCACCCCTTCGGCGCGCCGCAGGTCCTCGAGCTTGCCTTCGATCATCTCCGGCGGCCCGCCGATCAACGTCGCGTCGTCGAGGCCCAGGCAGATCACGGTCTGGAACGTGCCGGTCGAGAGGCGCGCCTTGAGCAGGCCCTTGTAGAGCGGCGCGGCCCACTGCACGCCCTCGACGCCGCGCACGCGGTAGAGCTCCGTCGACTGCATCGGCTTGATGTCGTCGATGAACTGCACCTTGGGATCCATGACCCAGATCTGTGCCTGGCCCATGTCGGTGATCGCGCCGTAGGTGCGCGTCATCAGGCCCCAGAAGATCGACGCCTGCTGCGTGATGAGCAGCGACGCGAAGGTGAGCCCGATCAGGATCCCGATGTACTTGGCTCGGTCGCCGACGAGCATCTTGATCGCCACGAGGTTCATGCGGAGCTCCTGCGCGCGCTGTCGGCCGCGTCCATGTGCGCGCGAATCCCGGCGATCGAGAAGCGCGTGATGTGCTGCGCAAGCTCGTCGATGCGCTCGGGCGTCGGATCGGCTTCGGGCCAGCCGCGGCGGATCATCTCACGGCAATGGCGATAGAAGAGGCACTGGCCGACGACCGACTGCGCGCAGCGCGTGAGCACGTCCGCGGGCAGCTCGCGACCGGCGAGCTCGCGCACGATCGCGGTCAGGCGCTCGAAGAGCGGCCGGGCGGTGTGCTCGACGATGCGATCGAGCGCGGCGGTGGGCTCGATCATCTCGCGCGCCATCAACTTGCCGAGCCAGGCCGGCACCCCGTCGTCGAGCAGGCGCAGGAGGAACGCGCGCACGAAGGCGGCGAGTTTCTCCTCCGCGTTCGCTCCCGCGCGCAGACCGAAGTCGGGCGGATAGCGCTCGAGAGCGGCCTGGTGCGCGTGCGCGAGGACCTCGAGATAGAGCGCTTCCTTGTCGCCGAAGTGGTAGTTGACCGCCGCGACGTTGGCCCCGGCGCGCGCGCAGATCTCGCGCACCGTCGCGGCGCGGAAGCCGACGTCGGCGAAGACCTCGCCGGCGGCCTCGAGCAGGCGCTGGCGTGTGTCGGAGTCGGTCGAGGTCGATTCGCGTGCGGGGATGGCCATCAAACGCCTGATTCAAACAAGGGTATGAAACAGGCATTCGATCGGTCAACGGTCTGTCGGCACTGGAGTTGAGCCCTCCGAGGCAGTTCCGCCGCAGCGCCGAGCCACGCTCCAGTCGGAACCCGATCGATCCAACGTCAGGCGCTCCTGTCGCTCCGCCGCCGCCGCTCCCCCACGCGGCGCGCGGAGATCGCTAGCTCGCATGGACCAGGCCCCAGATCCGCATGCCGCCGAAGACGAAGATCCCGGCGATGAAGGCCACTCCCGCGAGCGCCGTGACGCGCGACGCGAAGATGCGCCGCTCGAGCTCCGGCCGCGAGTTCGCGATCCAAGGCCAGAGGAGCAACGCGACCGTCAGCGCATAGATGCCGAAGCCGAACGGATGGAAGCCCCAGGCCGCCGCGAACTCGCCGTGCGAGATGGCGCAAAAGGCGCGCGTCATGCCGCAGCCCGGACACGGGAGCTGGGTCAGCTTGCGAAACAGGCACAGGCCGAGCTTCGGCATCTCCGCCGGCGTGTAGACGAAGCTGATCGCGAGCACGGCGCCGGCCGCGGCGGAGAGCGTGTGTCGGAAGGACGGCGTCATGCGGGCCCGGAGTGCGCCGGGCGCGGGCGATCATTCTGCCGCATGAAGGCGCGATGCGCAGCGCGGCGTCGAGGCGCTCGCTCGTACGGCGACGGGCGCCTCGTTCACGGTGCTCACGCCCGCGGCGTCGGCGCCGGTCCAGCGGAGCACGCGCATCACTGCCGGCCTTTCGCTCGACGGCTCGGGCGGGCGCGGGAGCTCAGCGCGCGTCGGGCACGATTTCGAGGCGCAACACACCCGGCGCGATCGTGCGCTCGCCGCGCCACGCGCGCCGGCCGTCGACCAGGGTCGCGTCGACGACGTACGCACCCGGCTCGAGGGGCCCGATCGCGAACGAACCATCCGCGCGGCTGGTGGAGCACGTCGCGGGCGCGTCGTCGACTCCCGCGCGCCGCGCGCACACGTCGGCGCCGACGAGCGGAGCTCCGCCCTCCGCGGCGCTGATGTGCCCGACGACGAACGCGCGCTCGCTCGCCGTCGGATCCAGGCGCAGCTCGACGTGCTCGTCGCCGGCGGCGTGCGTCGAGCGGAACTCGCACGCGGGAGCGAAGGGCCAGTGGGCGACGAGCTCGAACTCGCCGGGATAGAGCTGCGCGAAGCGAAAGCGACCGTCGTCGCCGGTCTCGGCGCGATCGACGCCGGCGACGCACTCGAAGCTCGCGCCGCGGCGCACGCGGCCGGCGAGGCGACGCGTTCCGCGCGCTTCGACGATCGCGTGCGCGAGCGGCGCGCCGCGTTCGTCGAGCACGCGACCGGCGAGAACTTGCGCGGGTTCGAGACGCAGCGAAACGCTCGCCGGTTCGCGCTCGCGCAGCTTGACGTTCTCGCGCACGAGCACGGCGTAGCGCTCGTCGCTGATCACGATCAGGCCCTCGTCGCTCGCGGGCAGACCGGCGGCGGTGAAAGCGCCATTGGAGTCGGTGCGCACGCGCGCTCCGGTGTGCCCGCCGCCGACGACGAGCACCTCGAGGTTCGCCGCAGGAAGTCCGCGCGGATCGAGAACGCGCCCGCGCACCTGCACGGCCTTCAGGTCCGGCGAAGGGATCGCGGGCACGTCGCGGAACTGCGGCGGCGGCGGGCGCGGCGGGCCACCGCGACAGGCGCCGAGCAGCAGCGCGAACGCTGCGGCGCAGCGCACGAGCTCACGACGGCGCGGCGCCACCTTCGCCGCGCGCCGAGCGCAGGGTTTCGATTCGGCAGGGATCGACGAGGACCGCACGCGGCGCATGTTCTCCGAAATCCAGGCGACGTGCACGCACTCGCGCACGCTCGGGCGGTGTGCGCTCTGACGCCGAACGGCGAATCACGTCTGGCGGATCGGCCGTCGAGCCGTGCTCGTCGCCCGCGTGAACTGCTGTCAGTGCGCGCGCAGGAGCGCCACGAGCACGAAGGCATCGTCCTCGGTGCTCGCGCGGAACGGCAGCGTGCGCTCGACGCAGCTCGCGCACGCCGCGCGGATCGAAGCTGGAGGCTTCGTGAAATCGATGGAGAGCATGCTGTTCGCGCTCCCTTCGGATTCGCTCTTCTGGTGCTCGGCGCGGAACGAGAGCCTGCGCTTGCCGTCCTTCACCGCGCCGAAGGAACCGTGAGCCATCTCGCGGCCCTGCGTGTCGAGGAACGAGAGCTCGACGGCGTCCTCGAGGAAGCCCGCCTTGCCGTCGTGGCTCAACTGCCCGATCCGCTCGAGCGTGACGTCGAGATCGGTCGCGTCCGCGACCCAGACAGCCAGGAAGTGATAGCGCCTGGGCGTCTCGCTCTCGGGCTGCGTGTAGTCGAGCTCGAACACGATCGAAGGCACCTCGTCACGCGTGAGATCGATGTCGATCGGTTGCGCGCTCACGCCTTCGGCCGCGGCGTGGATGCGCGCGCGCACGAGAGTGGCGGGCAGTCCCGACACGTACGTTGGCGTCTCGCGGAGCCGGATCGCGCTTGTCATCGAGTCCAACCCCGCGGCGACGAGCAATGGCCGATCTTGCGCGTCGGTGAAGCTCACGTTGACCCACTGCCGCGCCGGTCGCGCGGTCCTCCAACGGATCGACGCCTGCAATGCACGGCTCGCGAGCAGCTGGACGTCGAAGGAGTGCTCACCGTCGGCGAGTTCTTGCACACCCGAGCTCCAGCGGGCGTAACCACTCGCGTCGACTTGCAGCTCGTAGCGTCCCGGCTCGTAGCCCGCGAGCCGGAACTCGCCATGTGCATCGTGCAATCCGACTTGCCGGCCGCGTCCCATGCCGTTGGGAAGCCGGAGGACGGGCATCAGCGTGGCTTCGACGACGGGAGCTTTCGACACGGCATCGATCACCCGCCCGATGAACACGACGCGTTGCAAGGCGGCGCGATCGATGACGAGTTCGAGCGCCGGCCCGCCGGCGGCCGCGCGCGCGAGTTGCACGAGCTCGGGCTCATCGGCGCGACACGCGCGCAGCTCGTATTCGCCCGGACCGAGGTCCTGGAACTCGAAGTGTCCCGCGGCGTCGGTCGTGGCGTCCTCCGCGCCGAGCAGCGACTCGACCGTGACCGGTTCTCTCTCGCTGAATCCCGTCTTCACGATGCGATCACCGCGGATGCGCACGCACGCGCCGTCGATGGGGCGACCGGTGGAATCGACCACGACTCCAGTGATGCGCTGAGGAGGCAGGAGGTGGAACTCGAGCGGTTGGCGTGCATCCGCGTCGATCTCGATCCGGTCCTGGAAGAACAGGGCGTTGCCGCTCGCGCGGACCGCCACGTATCCGTCAACGCCTGGAGCGAGGGCGTCCACCTCGAAACGGCCGTCCGCGTCCGTGCTCGTCTTGTGCGACAGATTCTCCGTGCTGCCGACGACGACGGTCGCTCCGGCCGCAGGCTGGCCGTCGAAGGTGGTCACGCGTCCAGCGACGGTCGATCCGCGCCGCATCACGATGCGCGCTTCGGTCGCGGGTGGGACGTCCGCCCACTGCAGCCGAAATCCCGAGCGCGCCGCGCTCACGCTCAGGGCACGATCCGGCACCGACCGAAATTCAAATCGGCCGTCGTCGCCGCTCGTCGTCACGTGGCGAACGGGGGTGAAGCGGTCGATCAACGGCACTTCCGTCGCGTCCGACGTCCAGGAGGAACCCCTCGCGTCGATCTCGAGCGCGACACCGGCGAGCGGGCGAGCCGCATCATCGACCACGATGCCGCGCAGGGTCGTCGCCCGCCCCATCACGACTTGGAGCGCGCTCGCTGAGGCGTCGTTCGCGAGCCTTCCACGCAGACCGCCGACGCACACGAGCCCCTCCTTCGCCGCGCCGAGCACGAACTCGGGACCGACGTGCTCGAGCGTGAACGCGCCGTTCGCATCGCTCACCGAACGGCGATCGGGAGCGCGCTCGGGCCGGAAGTACGTCTCGCACCACGCGAAGACTTCGGCGCCGGCGATCGCGCGACCTTGCTCGTCGACGACGCGACCGGCGATGCGTCCGCCCGCTCCGACGTCGAAGTCGATCGTCATCGCCTTCTCGCTCGTGATCCGGCGTTGAACGAATCGCTCCGCGGCCGCGGTCTCGGGCCCCGCGAGCACGCGCACGCGCCGGACCATCACGCTCGCGGGCCACTCGCGACGATACGAGCCGTTCGAATCGGTCACCAACGTCAGCGGCGTGCTCGCGTCGACTCCGTCGGTCTGGATCTCCACTTGGAGTCCCGCGAGCGGCTCGTGATCACCTGCACGGCGCACGCGGCCTTCGAGCACGACGAGGCCGGCATGTTTCGCATCCGCCGCGGAGGATGGCGCGCTTTCAACAGCCACGTGACGCTCGGCATCCGGCGCGCGCTCGGACGGTGTCGCCGTGCTCGAAATCGTCTCGTCTACGGTGCCGACGCGCTCGTGCGTCTCGTGAACCGCCGTCGGCGAGCCGCGGGTCGCGAACCACAGCGCTCCACCGATCAGCGCGAGCACGACGAGCAGGCCGACGAGCGAGGAGTTCGAGCGAGCGGTCATGCGCGAGGCGCGGAGCTTAGCTCGCCGCGCGCGTGCCCGCACATCGAGCTCGCGCGCGCCTCACGCCGCGGCGTGCATGCGCGCGTAGACGCCGTTCTTCGCGAGCAGCTCGGCGTGCGAGCCGAGCTCGACCAGGCGGCCGCGGCGACGACCGTGCGGTGCGACATCAAGCGCTCCAGCGCCTCCTGCACGATGAGCTCGGACTCGGTGTCGAGCGCGCTCGTCGCTTCGTCGAGCAGGAGCAGCGGCGCATCCTTGACGAACGCGCGCGCGATCGTGATGCGCTGGCGCTGGCCGCCCGAAAG
Organism: Planctomycetota bacterium; assembly: GCA_044228975.1. GTDB lineage: Bacteria > Planctomycetota > UBA1135 > UBA1135 > JADJNY01. The sequence goes on from JBGATX010000003.1 coordinate 32,783, forward strand.
GCGCGAGCCCGCGTCGGCGACGTTGGTCTTGTAGCCGTCGGGCAGACCGAGGATGAAGTCGTGGATGCCGGCGGCCTTCGCGGCGGCTTCGACCTCTGCGTGCGTCGCGTCGGGCTTGCCGTAGCGGATGTTCTCCTCGATCGTCGTGTGGAACAGGAACGGCGACTGGCCGACCATCGCGTACTGCGCGCACCACGAATCGAGCGAGAGCTCGCGCAGGTCGCGGCCATCGACGCTGATGCGGCCCTGCGTCGGATCCATGAAGCGCGCGAGCAAGTCGACGAGCGTGCTCTTGCCCGAGCCCGACGCGCCGACGAGCGCGAGCGTCTCTCCCGGACGCACGTCGAGGCTCACGCCGTCGAGCGCGTTGCCGTCGCCCTCGGGGTAGGCGAAACGCACGTTTTCGAGCCGGATTCCGCTGCCCAGGCCCTGCGCGACGACCGGCTGCGCGTGTTCGACGACGTCGGAACGCTCGTCGAGCAGAGCCTGCAGCCGCTCCGACGCGCCGACGGATTCCTGCGCGTGCGTCAGCGCCTTCGTGACGTCCTTCACGCTGCCGTAGACGGTCGAGACGAGCAGGAAGAACGTCGCCATCTGTCCGGCGTCGGCGAACACGCGACTCTTCAGCGTGAGCCAGCCCGTGAGCGCGAGCATCAAGCCCATGCCGAGATACGAGAGGAAGAGCGTCGACGCGTTCGACAGCGCGAGCGCGCGCACCATCTTCATCGTCGAGCGCACGTAGCCCCGGTTGAGCTCGTCGAAGCGCGCCAGCTCGCGATCCTCGGCGCGAAACGCCTTGACCGCGCGCACGCCCTGGAACATCTGCGTCAGCGCCTGCACCGACGAGCCCAGGTTCGAGGCCGAGCGCGAGCTCCCCTTGCGCACCTTGCTCGAGGTCAACGCGACCGGCACGGCGATCAATAGCAGTCCGCAGAACACGATCACCGTCGGCCAGGGCGCGATGCCGAACGCGAGCAGGAGCGACGAGGCGGCGAGCAGCGGCTCCTGGATCAGGTCCTTGATGCCGACGTTGAGCACCGTGAGCGTCGTGTTGACGTCGTTCGAGATGCGCGAGAGCAGGTCTCCGAACTGCCGCCGGCCGTGGTAGGCCATCGAGAGGCCCATGAGGTGGCGCGCGACACGCTGGCGCAGGTCGACGACGACCGAGAGCGCGATGCGGCGCGTGACGACGACGAAGAAGTACTGCGCCACGCCGAGCACGAGCGCGATCAGCCCGACGGCGATCACGATGCGCCACAGCGCCGCGAGCTTCGAATCGTCGCTCGAGCTGCTGGCGGCGCCATTCAGGATCCAGGCATGGAGCGAGCGGATGCCCGCGCCGAGGTTGCCCCCCGCCGCGGACGACGGAGCCTTCGAGCCGTCGTCGAAGAGCACGGCGAGCGTCGGAGTCAGGAGCAGCACGACCGAACGCTGCGCCAGCGCCGCGAGACCGCCGAGCAGCACCGCCAGCGCGAACCCGCCCGCGTGCGGCTTCACGTGCGGCGCGAGCAGACGTGCGGTGGAGCGCAAGGAAGCCATCGTCGGCGCCATGATCCTCCGCGCGGCGTGGGAGTGTCAAAGGCGCGCGGGCGGAGAGTGGAGCGGACGCGCGCTCCGCTCTCTCGAGATCGAACGTGCGAGCGCCGCGCGCTCCGGCGGGCGGAGTCGTGGCGCGAGACCTGGCGCGCGGCGGGCGTGCGGTGCACGCGTACGGCCGCTCACGACGACCACCGTGAGCGGAAAGCAGAGCAGCCGCGCGTGTGCCGCGCGGCTGCCGTGTTTCGCGCGCGGAAAGATCCGCGACGCTGCGGGCGTGCTGGTCAGCGCTCCTCGATCTTCGCCTGCGCCAGCGCTTCCTTGGTGTAGCGCACGAGCTCGTACTTCAAGAAGTCGTCTTTCACGAGCTCGACGTGCTTGGGATCGGCGAGGTTCAGCGTGCGCGACGGCGGATTGCGCTTGTTGACGCGCGTGACGTAGTAGCCGAGCTGCGCGGGGAACGGTCCCTGCACGGAGCCGACCGGCTGCTCGAAGAAAATCTGGTCGGTGACGGAGAAGCCCTTCACCCAGTGCTTGTACTTCGTCTCGCCGAGCACGCCTTCGAGGTCGTGACGGTAGCGCTCGCCGAAGCGGCCCTTCTTCTTCATCGCGAGCTCGCTCATCGGGTGAGCGTTCTCCGGGCTGGGCGGGTCCCACCAGTCGCTGAACTCGTTCATCAGATCGGTCCAGAAGCGGTAGGGCTCGACGGCCGGATTCTCGGGCTTGTATTCCTTGCCCGCGGCCTTGGCTTCGGTCTCTTCCTTGAGCTGCTTCTGCCAGGCTTCGTCGTTGGCCTTGACCTTCGCGAGCACTTCCTCGGCGCGCTTCTTGGCCCAGGTCCAGCCGTCCGGCTTCCACTTCGCCTTGGGGATGTCGAATGCCGCGCAGAGCAGGACCTCGGCGTCGACCTGACCGAGACCCATGATCTTGACCGCGCGGTCGTAGTGCTCGCGCAGCGCCGGGTTGAGGTCGCCGCCGGGGCCCGGATCGAGCTTGTCCTTGATCGACTTCTTGAGGCCTTCGATCAGGCACAGGTACTCGAGGTAGGTCTCCGTCGACGGGAAGTACTGCGTGTTCTGCGCGAGGATGTCGACGTTCAGGTAGGTGCCGACCAGCGAGTTGAGCGTCGCCTTGAGCACGTTCGCGCGACCGGCGGCGTCGATCAGGTTGCCTTCCTGCTGGAGGCGGTCCTGCGTTGCGTAGAGCGCCTGGTAGTAGGCCTTGGCGTCGTTGATCTCCTGCTCGGAAACGGACGGCGCGATCCGCTGCCAGACCTCTTCGGTCATGACCGTGAGCTCGGGGCGGCCGTCGGCGTTCGTATCGGCGGTGAGCGCGATCGAATCGGGCAGGTCGGCGAAGCTGGTCTTGAAGTCGATCGTGCCGAACATCGCGTCGCGCACGATCTGGCGCATCATCGTCGCGTAGATGTTGTCCTCGGGCGGGAAATCGCCGCCGTGCTCTTCTTGCCACTTGCGGCGGTTCTCGTAGCTCGACTTGGCGTCGTCGACGAGCGCGGGGCCCGAGTCGGCGAGCACGGCTTGCGTCGTCACTTCCGGCCAGTCATCGGGGTTGTAGGGCAGGAAGACGCGATCGAAGTGCAACGTCTGGCTCAGCTGGAAGCGGTACCAGTCGGGCGAGCGGTACGCGCGGCTGATCTCGGCCTCCGAGTCGAGGATCGGGTACTTGCGTTTGAAGTCGGCGACGGTGCGGTCGTACTCCTTCTGCACGTCCTCGGGAGCGACGTTGGTCGACTCGATCAGGTTCTGGTGCTGACGCTGGAACTCGTCGGAGCGGAACTTCGCCTTCTCGTCGGGGCTCGTGAAGGGGCGCTCCTTCTCGACTTCGGCGACGCGCTTGTCGGCGAGATCCGCGGCGTGGCGGGTGAGCTCCTCGTCGATGATCAGATTGATGCGGTAGGACTCGAGCATCGAGCGGCACGGGCCGTAGATGATCCAGAGCTTGATCTGGTTGTCCGTCACGCGCCGGCCGTTGACGTAGAGCGCCTTGCCGAAGATCGACTTGCCGTCGTCGCTCGTCATCCCCGGTCCGGCGGCCTGTGTCATCGGCGCGGCGGGCGCATTGGGCGCCGCCTTGACGGGCTCGATCGCCTTCGAGGGCGCGGTCGAGCTCGGCTCGGCGACCGGAGGCTTCTCCTTCGCCGCGGGGACCTTTTCCGCGGCAACCGGCGCGGCGACCGGCGCGGCGACGGCAGCGGAGTCCGCTGACGGCGAGCTCGGCTCCGTGGGGCGCGGCGAAGTGCTCTTGGCGTTCGAGGGCGGCGACGCGGGACGGGCGGGCTGCGGGCTCGGATCGCTCGTGCAGGCAGCGAAGGCCAAGCAGAAGGTCAGCAGAAACGGCTTCATGTCGAGATCCGTGAGAGGGACGCCTCCGCCGATCTGCACCCGACGCACTTCGACGCGAGCACGACCGGTGGAGGCCGCGCTCGCGCGAGGAAGGAGACGATGGTTCCGATCGGCGGTTTTTGGGGGACCCAGGCTACGGCGACCCGCGCCGACGAGCTAACGGAAATTCCAGACTGCCTCGGGTGGGTTCGCGGTCCGAGCTCCGATCCGAACTTGCGCGCGGGTGGCAGCGCCCGCGCGGCGGCGCAGACGGCGATCCTTGCATGTATCGGGGCACGATCGGGCGCAGCGCTGGCGGAGCGCGGCGCGTCGCGTAGCATGGCTTTGGAGGGTCGCGTACGCCCGAATCCGGCTTCCTGGCGTCGGAGCGCGAGGCTAAGGCTGTCCGGCTTCGAGTTCCTCGGCAGCCCGCACTTTCGCGCCGCCCCCGTCCCGATTCCAGCAGCACGCCGTGACCCAGCGCTCCCGCACGATGCTCTATACGCCGCGAACGATCGCGCTGATCACCGATCTGTTCCACCCGCCGTTGCAGGCGGATCCGGCGCCGATCCAGAAGATCCACAACCGCATGTTCGAGAGCGGGGATCCCGCCTACTCGAGCTTCGCCGTGACGCCGCAAGGGGCGCTGCTCTCCAATCCGGTCCATCAGCCGGGCGCGAGCTCGCTGGCCGCCTTCCTGCCCGACCGCTTCCAGTTCCGCGAGGAGCTCTCGAGCCTGACCTACGACGGGTTCGCCACGCGCGTGCGCCACGTCGCGGAGCAGGTCTGCGCGCTGCGCCACATCCAGGTGTTCACCGCGCAGCAGGTCACGATCCGCACGCTGATCAACCCGCGGCACTTCAAGGACAGCCGCGTGTACCTGAAGCAGGGCATGTTCGGCTTCGGCGAGGAGACGCGCTCGTTCGAGCGCGAACCGCAGCTCTACGGCATCCGCCTCGTCTTCCCGCCGCGCACCGGACAGGCGGGCGCGTACTCGCTCAAGATCGAGTCGTTCAACAACGACCCGCGCTCGCTCTACATCGAGAACCAGGGGAGCTTCGGCCCCACGCTGGTCGAGGGCGGGCTCAATTCGGTCGAGGAGAACATCCTCGACGCCTACCGCTTCGTCGTGGAGAACGCGGTGCGCTTCATCGCCTGTTTCGACGCGCCGGCGCAGCCCGAAGAGACCTGAGTGTGCTCCGGAGCGCTCGCGCCAGCCGCGGCGGCTTGCGGCGGCGATTTCTTGCGCAAGAGCGGCCTCGCGAAGCCCGCCCGCCACGAAACAGGACGCGCGCGGGCGGCTAGGATGGCGAATTCCATGCGTTCGAACCCACCCCAGCGGTCGAGCGCGGCGGCGTGCAGCAGATCGGGCTCGATCGTTCGAGCCGCGCGCGCGCCGTTGCGTCGCTCAGGCGCGATCACCTCGTGCCTCGTCGCCGCCGTCGTGCTCGGAGCCTGCGCTCCCGCGGCACCGGCTCCGTCGAAGGCCGTTGCACTGCCTGCGAACCTCCCGCCGGGAACGGTGCTGCTGCTCAACGACGTTCCGATCACGGCCGACGAGGTCGACACGGTCGCCGGCTGGTTCGCGCGTTTCGAGCCGCAGGATTCGCTCACGCAATGCCGGCGTCTGGCACTCACGAACACGATCTTCCCGCGCGTCGCGGCGCAGGGCATCGATCCCGAGCGTCGAGAGCGCGCGCGTCAGCAGGCGCTCGAGTACGAGAAGGCCATTCGCGAGGGCACGCTCGCGCCCGGCCCGATCGCCGGGCCGATGGAGTTCGAGCGCGAGGGCTCGGCCAAGCAGATCGGGCTCGACGCGTGGGCCGCGGCCGTCGACGCGCGGCCCGGTGTCTGGTCCAGCGTGCTCGAGACCCCGGGCTCCTTCGAGCTCGTGAGGCTCGTGGAGCGCGGCAACGAGACCTCGGCCCTCGACGTGCGCCTGAAGGTCGGCGTGCTCGAGTTCCCCTACGTCGACGAGGTCGGCGGGTTCCAGCAGATGTCGGCCGCGCTCGACGCGTCGAAGCTCGTCATCGTCGACCCGGCGTGGAAGGATTACGTCCCCATCGTCTGGCAGCACCGGTTGCACGTGGACTCCCCATGAAGAAGCCTTCCACAAGCGTGATCGCGCTCTCCTTCGCCATCGTCGGGCTGGCCGTCTTCGGGCTGGCCGTCGCCACACCGGCAGCGCACGCATGGCAGAAGCCCGACGCCAAGCCTCCGCAAGGCGACGATCCGCTGCTGCGCGATCCCAACAAGAAGCCGGTCAAGTTCGACGCGTCGACGATCACGTACCTCACGGAGTGGCCCAAGCCGAAGAACAAGGAGCAGCTCCAGACCGACATCGAGCGCTTGATCAAGGCCGCGATCCCGGAGATGGCCGAAGGCGGACGCCAGGGATTGTTGAGCGAAGGCACGGCGGCGGTGCCGTTCATGCTCGAGCGCTACGGACGCGAGCGCAACGAGGACGCGCTCAAGCGCATGAAGGAGGTGCTGATCGCGATCACCAAGCCCGAGCACACGCACTTGCTGGCGAAGGACTTCGCCAGCCGCGACCTGCAGCACCGCGTGTTCGCGCTTTGGCGCACGGCGGCGTTCCCCGACCCGGCGAACAAGGCCGCTGCCGAAGCCGCGTGGGCCAAGGTCGTGAAGCAGGGCGAGAAGGCCGACCCCGACGAGCACTACGCCGCGGCGCTGTGCGCGACCTCCACCGGCTCGCTCGTCGCGATGGAAGCGATCTTCGAGTACGAGACCAAGAGCTGGGCCAGGAAGGGCGCCGAGATGCGCGTCGCGCTCGAGTCCGTGCGCGGCCCCGAGGCGACGGCGCTGGTCGTGCCCAAGCTCGAGCTCGAGCGCAAGTTCCGCCTCGGCGCGCTGCGCATGCTCGCCGGCTGCGGCGACAAGACCGTCGCGCCGCGCATGCGGCCCCTGCTCGACGAGACCGACAACGAGCTGCGCGTGCTGGCGATCAACGCGCTGCGCGGCATCGTCGACGGCGACGCGCCGCTCGATCAGCTCTCGGCCTTCGAGGCGATCGAGATGGCCAAGAAATGGAAGGCGCGACTGTGACCGGCAGCACGACACGCACCCGAGGATTCGCACTGGCGGCGCTCGCCGCGCTGGCGACCGTCGCGCTGGACGCGCGCGCGTCCGCGCAGAAGAAGGAAGACCTGCGGCCCAACGATCCGCAGAGCTGCCCCTACTGCCACGGCGATCCCGAGCGCATGAAACGCGCCGGGATCGTCTCGCACGGCGGCTTCGCCTTCGGCAAGACGAACACGAAGAAGGTCGAGGAGCTGCTGCCCGAATCGGAGATCCGCTGGATCGAGACCGAGCACTTCAAGATCGGATTCGGCCTCGGCGCCTGGAAGGTGAAGCTCGAGGAGAAGAAGAAGTACCTCGCCGAGCTGACGAAGCTCCACGAGGTGCTGCCCGACGTGAAGCCCGAGTCGACGATCATCGACCCGTGGCTGCGCACGCACCTCTACGCACAGCGCATCGAGGAGATCTGGACGCGCTTCGTCGAGCTCCTCTCGTTGCAGAACATGAAGTTCCCCACCGGACCGGGCCAGTGGATCAAGGGCGGCGTGTACCTCGGCGAGGGTCCGTACCTCGGCATGCAGCAGAAGTACGAGTGGCTCGTCGTGCCGAGCGAAGCGACGCACGTCGCCTTCCTCACGGCGCACGCCGGACTGCGCATCAAGAAGTCACAGCGCTGGCACTACGTCGAGCTCGGATCCATCTCGCTCAACTGCCACACGCAGGAAGGCCAGTTGCGCCAGGACGCGGCCTTGCACGGCCACCTCGCGTTCAACCTCGCGCACAACCTCTACGACGGCCTGTTCCACTACAACTACGACACGCCGGTGTGGCTGCACGAAGGCCTCGCGCACTACATGGAGCGCGAGATCAACCCCAAGCACAACTCCTTCGACTCGGACGAGGGCGCGATCGCCAACGACACGAGCAAGGAGAACTGGAAGCCCGAGGTGTTGAAGCTGATCAACGCCGGCACGGCACCGCGCATGGCGGAGCTCGTCACGCTCAAGCGCTTCTCCGAGCTCACGCTGCCGCTGCACTTCACGACCTGGTCGATGATCGACTTCCTGCTGAAGACGCGGCCGACCGAGTTCGGCCAGTTCATGATCGCGCTCAAGCGCAACTTCAACTCCGACGGCATCCCGACGAGCGAGAACCTCGGCGAGCTGCACCGCCAGAAGTTCAAGGAGATCCTGGGCATGAACTACCAGGAGTTCGACGAAGCGTGGAAAGCCTGGGCGCTCGATGCCTACAAGCCCGGCATCCCCAAGGGCGGCGAAGGTCTCGGCGGCAGCGCCACCGGCATGCCGACGCCCGGCAGCCTCCCGCCCGCGGGCGGCGGCGGCTGAACGCGCGCTTCAGCCTCGCTGCACTGCACGAGCAAGCGTCACACGACGACAAATCGAGCTGCGCCGCTGTTCATCGCACTTTCGGGCCCCGTTCGAGCTCCGCGCGCAAGTACGGCCGCGTGGGCGTGCGACGCGCGACCTCGCGGAAGCCCGCGCGCTCGAAGAGAGATGCCACTCCCATCCAAGCGAAGACGTCGACCATGCGGCGCGAGCGCTTGGGCTCGTTGGGCCATGCATCGAGGCACGGAGCACCGCGCTTCCGCGCGTGCGCGATCGCCGCGCGCACGAGCGCGCTCGCGACTCCGCGGCCGCGATGCTCGGGATGCACGTAGAAGCAGGCGACGGCCCACGCCGCGCGTTCGTCGACCGGTTTCGCCACGCGCGAGCGCGCGAGACCGGCGTACTCGCTCCTCGGAGCGAGCGCGATCCAGCCCACCGCGCGCTTGCCTTCGTACGCGAGCAGACCCGGCTCGCTCCCGCGTTCGACGATGCGCTTCATCGCGCTCTTGCGCTGCTCCGCCGAGCAGGCCGTGTACCGTGCGCGCGGCAGGCGCGGCGTCATGCACCAGCAACCGGCGCACGCCCCGCGCGGACCGAAGAGCTGCTCGAAATCCGCCCACCGATCGGGCGAGAGCGGTTGAATGCGCAGAGATCGCGCGCGCGGCTTCAACGGGGGCCTCCCGAGCCGCTCCGAGGCTGCGCATCGACCCGCGGACCGCGCCACGACCGAATCACGACCCCGGCGCGTCCACGCCCGAGCCGGAAGCGATTTCCAGAGCTCACGACGGCCTCCTCACCGGCCGAAAGGGTAAGCGAGTACACTTGGGCGCTGCGAGGGTGCTCGAAGCGACGAGGAGATGACCGCAGCCGAAGCTGCAGCGCTCCGACCCGCCTCCTCGACCCGCTCCGCTACACTTGCCACGCCGACGTTGACGTGAGCTGGATGCGATCGAAAGCGTCGAACTTCGATCGATCCGCCGCCGACACTCGACGCCCGGAACTCACCGCGACCCGCTCCCGATGATCCAACGCAAGAAACGCATCGTGCTCTTCCTGCCGCACCGCGCCGACCCCGAACAGGGCGTGCGCGTGAGCGCGGACCTGACGCCGATCGAGCTCTTGCAGATCGCGGGGCTGCCCGACCAGAACGGCTACGAGGTCGTGATCATCGACGCGATGGTCGACCCCGACTACATGGCGAAGCTCGAGGAGCTGTGCGACGGCGCGCTGCTCTTCGGCAGCTCGTGCATCCTCGGGTTCCAGGTCTCGCACGGCGCGCGCGTGGCACAGAAGATCCGCGAGAAGTTCCCCAAGCTCCCGATCATCTGGGGCGGCTGGTTCCCGAGCGTCATCCCCGAGCTCTACCTGAAGGAAGGCATCGCCGACGCGGTCGCGCTCGGACAGGGCGAGATCACCTTCTGGGAGGTCGTGCAGGCGCTCGATCACGGCACGAAGCTCGACGACGTCGCCGGGCTCGCGCTGTGGCGCGACGGGCGCATGGTGTTCACCGCGCACCGTCCAGTCGTGGGCTTCGATCAGATCCCCGACGTGCCCTGGCACCTGTTCGAGTTCGAGAAGTACGTCGAGCTGCAGAACAACTACGCCAAGGGCTGGAAGGTGCGCCACAAGCCCTCGGATCCGTGGGACATGCCCGCGGGCACGCAGCGTCGCGGCTTCAGCTACTTCTCGAGCTTCGGCTGCCCCGAGCCGTGCACGTTCTGCTGCTCGCCGATGGTCACGGGCCGGCGCTGGAAGGCGATCCCGGGCAAGCTGCTCGCCGAGCGCCTGTTCGAATGCCACGACCGCTTCAAGTTCAACATCGCGCGCTTCCAGGACGCGAACTTCGGCGTGCACGAGAAGCGCTCGAACGAGTTCTGCACGGAGCTCGTGAACAACAAGGCGACGCGCGGCTTCTGGTGGAACGGCACGTACGAGATCGAGACGATCGCGCGCTACAAGGAAGAGTCGGTCGACTTGATGGCCGAGTCGAAGTTCCACATGGCGATCATGGGCGCCGAAGCCGGCTCGAAGGAGCAGCAGGAGCGCATCAAGAAGAAGATCGACCTCGAGATCGACCTCGTGAAGGCGCTCACGCGCTTCAACAAGCGCGGCATCCAGTCGGGCGTCTCGTGGATCATCGGATATCCCGGTGAGTCCCGAGAATCGATGGACGCGACGCTCGCGCTCGCGGCGAAGATCAAGCACCTCTTCCCGCGCTCGCCCTCCGACATCTTCCCCTTCCGCCCGATCCCCGGCTCCGAGGACTACGAGGCAGCGCTCAAGCTCGGCTACAAGCCGCCCTCGACGTTCGAGGAGTGGGGCTCGTGCCTCGAGTACAAGTACGAGTTCGACGACATCGGCTTGCCGTATGACGTGCTGCGCACGTGGAAGCGCTACGGCGCCGCGTCGACGTTCTACGACGAGCTCGCGACCGAGGGTTCGGAGTCGCTGCGCAAGTTGATGCGCTCGATCTCGGGCTGGCGACTGAAGAAGCACAACTACGCGTTCCCGGTCGAGCAGAAGCTCTACCACATGTTCGTGCGCGTCTCGGGCCACAAGACGCAAGCGGACATGTTGAAGCGCGACCAGACGTCGGGCGTCACGCCGCACGCGCCGGTGGGCTGAGCAGCCGTCGGCGCCGAGGCGCGCGGCCATGCAACCGGCTCGCGCACGACGACCATCGCGACACGGCGTGACGCGCTCGCTGCGCTCGTTCGGATCGCACCGCGATCCTCTGCCTTCGGCGACCTCGAGCTCCCGCCATGAGGAAGCGTGCGTGATCCCCAAGCACGTCGACGCGAATCTTCGCGAGGACATCTCGTCGCCGGAGTGGTCGAGAGTTTCGCGAATCTCGCGCAAACCGTGGCGCGTTCAACCACGAGCCACTGCGACCACTGCACGCGAACGACCACGCGCATCGACGCCGAGTCGCGCGACGCGCGCAGGCGTCGTTCACGAGCTCGAGGTGTCTTGTCGGATCCGCGCCATCCACCTACGCTCGACGGAGAGCACGCACGCGGAAGGCGCACAGGAGACGACGATGCGAGACGGGACGACGCGACGAAATCACCCGATGAACGAGTGGCGGCGCTGGCACAGCGCGACGCTGGCCGTCGTCGTCACCGCGGCGGTTGCGAGCGCGGGCGATTGCGATCCCTTCCCGATGAACCAGATCTGGACCGGCACGCATGCGAGCCGCTTCGTGCTCGCCGATTTCGACGGCGATGGCGATCTCGACTGCGCGCAGATTCCCCTGGGCTATCCGGGCGTCACGATCCATTCGAACGCCGGCGACGGACACTTCGACGCCGGACACCCATGGACGTTCACGGGAATCGGAGATGGGAGCGCGTGGGATCTCTCGGCCGGCGATGTCGACGGCGACGGCGATGTCGACCTCGTCGTCACCGGCGGCAGTCCGCAGCACACGAGCCTGCTGCTCAACGATGGAACCGGCGCACTGCAGAGCGCGACACCGCTCTACGCCGGCCTCAGCGACAGCTCGACACCCGGGTGCGATCTCGTCGACCTCGACCAGGATGGTGACCTCGATCTGACGGTCGGCGTCGGAGGTTCGTCGCCGAGCCTGCTCACATTCACGAACGGCGGTACGGGTTCGTTCACGCTCGGGCCGGTGTATGCCCTCCAATCCGGAGCGTCCCCGCGCTGGATGCGCAGCGGTGATCTCGACGGAGACGGCGATTTCGACGTCGTCGTCGGGTATCGGACGACGGTTCCCAACCCGAGCATGATCCAGACCTTCACCAACGTCGGCGGCGCGACGCTCGCGCCGGGCGTACCGTTCGTGGCAGCGCCCGGTGTGAACGGCGTGGAGCTCGAAGGGATGCTGGTGCGCGACCTCGACGGAGACGGCGCGGCGGAGATTGCCTGGGTCGACGGCGGCGCCTTCAAGTTGCGTGTGCGCTATGCCAATGGATCGAGCGCGCAGCTCGTGACGGGCTCCTACTGCTACGGGATCGGCGCTGGTGACGTTGACAACGACGGGGACATCGACCTGCTCGCCTCGGACTCGGGTTCCCCTTCCGCGATCGGGGTCTACCGGAATGCAGGCGGCGCTTTCGGAGCCGAAGAACGAAATCGCGCTCCGAATCCGGCGTTCCTCGCGACCGGCGACATCGACGGCGACGGCGACCTCGACATCCTGGACGGACAGCGCGGCTCAGCGTGCGTGATCAACATCTTCCGCAACACCGGCGCCGGCGACTTCCCGCCGGCGGTTCCGCAAAGCGGTTCGCCAGCCCAAGTCGATTCCATGCGAGCGATCGACGTCGACGGAGACTCGGACGTCGACATCGTGTACGGCGACCACAGTCAGAACCTCGTCGTCGTCAAGAGTTTCGCCGGTGCTCTGGCCATCTCGCAAACGCTGCCCCTGCCGGACGTTCCGCTGCGAATCGTGGCCGCGGACTTCGACGGGGACTCCGACGCCGACGTCGTCATGTCAGGCAGTTCCCTCTGGCTGCTCACGAACAGCGGGACTGGCACATTCGCGGTCGGCGGAAACCTCGGCAGCGCGATCGGTCTGATCGTGTCGGATGTCGCGGACGTGGACGCCGATGGCGATGTGGACATCCTGGCGCTGCAAGGCTCGACCAGCTCGGTGGTGGTTCTCGCGAACCAAGGCACCGGAACGTTCGCGCCGCAGGCCGCCCAGCCGACAGGCATCGCGAGTCCTACGGTCGTGCTCGGCGCCGACATGGACGGTGACGGAGACGTCGACGTGGTTTGCGCCGGTCGCCTCGAGGTGCAGGTCCTGCTGAACGACGGTTCGGGCTCGTTCGCCGGCACGGTTCCGGTCGCGCTCCAATCGACGCCTCCGCGCCCGCCGGAAATGGTCCTCGGAGACCTTGACCGCGACGGTGACGTCGACGTGTGCCTCAACGTCGAGAGCGACGACGGAGGACGCTTGCTGGTCTGCAAGAACGACGGCACGGGCCAGCCGGGAGCACCGGCGCCTGAGCCGCTCGGTGGCTATCCCACGCGCATGGTGCTCGCGGATCTCGACGGTGACGGCGCGCCGGAATTGCTCGCACTCGACGCCACCTCGCTGTTGACGCTCGAGAACCACGGCGACGGATCGTTCGAACCTCCGCTCGCGCACCTCGTCCATTCGTGGATCGGTGGTTGGCCTGCTGCCGCCGACTTCACCGGCGACGGGCGTGCCGACGTCCTCGTGTGCGCGACGAGTTCAACTCCGTTGAGTCTGTACGTGAACTCGGGCACGTGCGACGTGTTCGAGACGTACTGCGACGGCGATGGGAGCGTGGCACCGTGTCCCTGCGCCAACAATGGAACGAGCGGACACGGTTGTGCGAACTCGGCTTTCGCGACGGGCGCGGCGCTCACGGGCGCGGGCACTCCGAGCGTGGCGCTGGACTCGTTGCAGCTCACCGCGACGAACATGACCGGCTCGGTCGCGGTGTTCTTCCAGGGCGCGACGCAGACGCCGCCGACGATCATCGACGACGGTCTGGGTTGCGTCGGCGGCCCGATCGTGCGTCTGGGCACGAAGGTCGTCAGTGGCAACACGGCGATGTTCCCCGAGCCCGGCGACCCGCTGATCAGCGTGCGAGGCGCGATTCCCCCGGCGGGCGCGACGCGCTACTACCAGACTTTCTATCGCAACGCGGTGGCAGCGTTCTGCCCGCCTGCGACGTCGAATCGAAGCAACGGATCGATCGTCGTCTGGCGTCCGTGAACCTGCCGCCCCGCGCGGCTGCCCGAGACTCGCAGTCGCTGCGCAAGCGGATGCGCTCGATCTCGGGCTGGCGCTTGAACGAGAGCAACGACGTGTTCCCCGTCGAGCAGGTGCTCTACCCCGTGTTCGTGCGCGTCTCGCGCCACAAGACGCAAGCGGACATGCCCAAGCGCGACCAGACGTCGGGTGCGACCCCGCACTCGCACGCGCCGGCGTGACGCGGCGCCGCGCAGCGATCGTGCTCGATGTCCCGACCGCGATGGTCGCGATCCGGACGTCGGAACCACGTTCCAGGCTCCCGCGCGAGTCGGATGTGCTGCATGCGGCTGAGACCGTTGCGCAGCTCGATGCGGCGGCGACGGAGAGTTCGTCGATTCCTCGCGCTCAGAAGGAGCATCGGCGCTCACGTCGCGCCAGACTCCGAACGCAGAGCCGTGATCGCGCTCTCGGTCGCGTCGCTGCAGCTCGGCGCGCAGAGCTCGGCGCGGCGGGATCGGCAGGCATTGATCCAGTCGCCGGCCGAAGCGCCCGTTCGCCCAGTATCCTGCGGCCATGCTGCTCCAACTCGCGTTCGCGCTTTCGTCCCTCGTACCTCAAGACAAGCATCCCGAGCAGCGCAGCAACGGTCTGCACGGCTACATCGCCTACGACGCGTCGCCAGCCGATCCCGCCGAATATGGCATGGGCTGCGGTTTCTACTCCGCTGCGTGGACGCTGATCGATCAGCCGCTCGCGGACTTCCAGATCGGCCTCGCGAGCTGCTGGGTGCTGCCCGACAACCGCGACGACAAGGACACGCCGCTCGCGCCGGAGGGCACGCTGGCTCGCCAGTGGAAGGAGCGCGGACCCACGTGGTCGAGCGTCTTCCAGACGGTCGAAGGTGGACTCGGCTACTGGGCCGGCAATCGATTCCGCTACGGGCCGCCCAAGTTCAGCATGAACGCGACACCGCAGTGCTACGACTACGAGGTCGGCTCGCCGGGTTGGTCGTTCTTCTACGACACCGAGGCCCTGCCCGACGAACGGCTGGGCATCGCGCAGCTCAGCAATCGGCTGTTGATCCCGCCCGACGCGTTGCCGTTCGCACAGGATCCGGCGGGCCGCTTCCTCGGCTATTCGTACATGGCTTTGCCGTTCACCGATCCGGTGCCTTCCGTCGAAGGCAAGGCGCCCACCGGCGATCAGGCGTGGACGTGTTTCCTCGCCGCGAAGAACTTCAAGGGACCGATCGCCTACTACATCCC
Organism: Planctomycetota bacterium; assembly: GCA_044228975.1. Taxonomy (GTDB): domain Bacteria; phylum Planctomycetota; class UBA1135; order UBA1135; genus JADJNY01. The sequence continues at coordinate 48,009 of JBGATX010000003.1, forward strand.
CGAGACGTGGAGCAAGATCGCCGACGTCTTCCGCTATCCCTACTTGCACGGCCGCGGCCTCGACACGCGGCCTGGGCTCGTGGGCGGCGGCGCGATGGAGATCAACACGGTGCCTCAGCTGGTCGCCTCCGCGCGCGACGGCACGAGCTACTCGAAGATTCCGACGCTGCGCTTTCCCGTCGACGCGAACGGGCGCGCGGTGCTCGTGCAGGACGTGACCTACTACTCGAAGAAGGCGCTCTACGACGCCTTTCTCGCTTGGCGGCGCGGCGGCACGGCGCCGAGCGGCCGCTTCGACACCGCGGGCGCGTTCGTGGCGAAGCTGAGCACGCGCACGCCGGGATTCGACCAGGACGGTCGAGCGATCGAAGGCGTCGCGAGCACGTTCGACACGCAGGTGTTCGACGACAACACGTGGGGACTGGTGTGGCACGCCGGTGGACAGGCGCCGCGCGGGCAATTCCCGCAGTACTACCGCCACGACGGAGAGAAGCGCATCGCGATCGCGCCTGAAGTTGTGCCCGCGGAGACGGGATTGCGCGAGGCGCAGTTCCGACTCGCCGAGCCGCGCGAGGCGTTCACTTCGCCGCAGCGTGGTGCATGGACCGAGCCCGGGCCCAAGTCGGGAGCACTCCAGGCGCGACTCGTCGACGGATCGCTCGTCACCTATCGCTGGTATCGCTTCGTCGACCAGCCGTCGTTCCAGCAATACCACTGGAGCCGGGAGAAGAAGGCCGCGCTCCAAGCCTTCGTCGAACAGATCCACCGCGCCTGGCCGATCGATCGCGACTACATGGCGCCGCCGACGCACGGTGCGCTGGTCGAACTCGATCCTGCGCTCCTGGTCACACCGCCGAAGGGAATGGAAGCGGGGTTCGTTCCGATCGTCACGCGTCAGGAGCGCGCGCAGTAGCACCGGCGTCGAGCGAACGCGCTGGCGCGCTCCGCACGCGCCGCATCCACCACAGGGCGACGCCGAAGAGCACGGCGGGCAGGGCGATGCTCAGCGTCAGCGCGAACCACGGGCGCTCGATCCCCGCGGCGCCGATCCAGGCGAAGACGAAGCTCGTCGGCAGGCAGCCGCAGGCGAGCGCGATGTGGAAACGCGCGAGCGGCATGCGCTCCAGGCCCGCCATGCAGCAGGTGAGCTCGGGCAACACGGGCAGGCAACGCGTCAACGTGATCACCCACATGCCGAGCTTCGTCGACAACCTTCCCGCGTCGCCGCGTCGATCGCCGAGCAGGTAGCTCGCGGCGCGCTCCCCCACCGCGCGGCACAGCCAATAAGCGAGCACGCCGCCGAGCAACGTGCCGAACGCTGAGATCGCTCCGCCGAGCCACGGGCCGTAGACGATGCCGAGCGCGCTCATGACGCACGTGCTCGGCACCGGCAGCACGAGATCGGAGACGAGCAAGCCGATGCCCGCGGCCCAGGCCCACGAACCGCTGCCGCGCAACCACTCGACGCTGCCTTCGACGGTGAACGTGCGTTGCCACGACTCGCCCCAGATGGCGAACACGGCGAGCATCAGTCCCGCGGCGAGCACGAAGGCGATCAGGAGGCGTCGCATGGTGCGTGCGGTGCATTGAAACCCAGCGAGGCACCGATGCGGTGCCTCGCGCGTGCTCAGTCGACGCGTTTCACGGCCCGGGCGCCTTCTTGTCGGCCGCCTTCTCGTCCTTCTTCTCGAAGGCGAGGTTGCGCGAGTGCTTGACCACGTCGTACGGCGCGGCTTCGCCGCCGAGGTACTTGTGGAAGAAGTCGAGATGCGCGTTGTAGTAGAACGCCATCTCGTGCCACGCGGGCCAGTGGCCGGCGCCGGGGAAGACGACGAGTCGCGCCGGCACGTTCATCTTCCGCAGCGCGGTGTAGTACGCGAGGCTCTGCGTGTACGGCACGCGATAGTCGAGCTCGCCCGTCACGACCAGCGCCGGCGTCTTGAAGTTCTTGACGTGGTTGCTCGGTGACCAGCGCTGGTAGTCCTCGCTCGTCCACGGCGTGCCGCGGAAGTCGTGTTCGGGGAACCACATCTCCTCCGTCGCGCCGTACTCGGCCTCGAGGTCGTAGACGCCCATCATCGACGCGATGCACTTGAAGCGCGTCGTGTGTCCCTGCATCCACATCGTCATGTAGCCGCCGTAGCTCCAGCCCATGACGCCGATGCGATCCTTGTCGACGAAGGGGAGCTTCTCGAGCTCGTCGGTGACCTTCATCAGGTCGCGATACACGCGTCCGCCCCAATCACCGGTGATGCCGTCGGTGAGCTCCTGCCCGTAACCCGTCGAGCCCGTCGGATTGCAGAAGGCGACGATGTAGCCCTTGCCCGGATAGACCTGCCAATCGCCGCGGAACGCGTCGGTCCACTGCGATTGCGGGCCGCCGTGAACATTGAGAATGAGCGGATACTTCGTGCCTTCGTCGAAGCCGTGCGGCGTGACGACGAAGCAATGCACCTTGTAGTTGCCGTCGCCCTGGAACCAGTACTCGCGCATCGGACGGATGTCGACCTCGTCCTCGATCGCCTTGTTGAAGGTCGTCAAGCGCTGCTTCTCCGCCGAACCAAAGCTCGCGCGGAACATCTCGGTCGGTTCCTGGATCGTGCGGCGCGTGTAGACGATGCCCGTGCCGTCGGGAGTGAGCTCCCATCCTCCGAGCAGCCCGTGACGCAACACTTCCTCGGGCTTGCCGCCGCTCAGCGCGATGCGCTCGATCGGCGTGCGGCCCTGGTGCTCGGCCTGGAAGTAGAGCGAGCGCCCGTCCTTCGACCAGCGCATGTCCTCGACCCAATCGTTCCAGTTGGCGCGATCGGTGAGGTAGCGCGTCGTCTTCGACTCGCGGTCGTAGACGGCGAGGCGCTTGAGATCGGACTCGTAGGCCGGCTGCGCCTGGCTGATGAACGCGATGTGGCGTCCGTCGGGTGAGTAGAGCGGCGAGCCGTCCCAGCCCTTGTTCGAGGCCGTGACGTTGACCGCGCTCTTCTCGGTGACGTCGCGATCGATCGGCACGATCCACAAATCGGCGTTGGTCGTCGACGCCTCGTCCTTCTCGTGGTTCGAGACGTAGCAGAGCTCCTTGCTGTCGGGCGAGAACGCGAAGCCGCGTCCGCCGCCGAGCATGAAGATCGGGCTCTCGAAGTTGCCCGGCGTCAGGTCGCGCACGACCTTGCCGCTGCTCGCGTCGACGAGCAGCACGTGCGAGCGCTTGCCGTCGGCCCAGCCGGTCCAGTGCCGGTAGTACAGGTCGTCGGCGACGTGCACCTTGAGCTTGCCCTTCTCGAGGCCGTCGGCGTTCTTCTTGTAGCAGTCGACGTCGAGCGCGCATTCCGGGAAGAGCTCGCTCGTCGCCGCGATCCACTTGCCGTCGGGCGACCAGACGGCGCTCGAAAGACCGGGCGCCCAGTCGGTGAGCTTCTTCGGCTCGCCGCCATCGACCGGGATCGTCCACAGCTGTCCACCGCCGTCGCGCGACGACGAGAAGAGGATGCGCTTGCCGTCGGGCGAGAACGCGGGCTCCGTGTCGTTGTTCTTGCCGCCGGTCATCTGCCGCTGGCCCGAGCCGTCGGCGTTCATGAGCCAGATCTCCGACCAGGTCTTGCCGGCCTCGAGCTCGTAGCGTTTCACGCTCAGCGCGACCTGCTTGCCGTCGGGCGAAAGCGCCGGCGCCCCGACGGTCGCGCAGCGATAGACGTCGGCGACTTCGAAGGCGCGCTTCTGCGCGGGCTCGAGCGCGTTGTTCTGGATCGAAAGGACGGCGCAGGAGGAGAGCAGCGTCGCGCCGGCGGCGAAGGACGCGAGATGGCGAGACGAGAGCACGAACGAGTTCACGCGAGGATCCTCTTCATGGACGGGGGGCGGCGCACGCGCGCCGGGGTGCCCAAGTTAGAGGGGTTCGAGCCGGAGCGCACGTCGCAGTTGGGTTCGAGACGCCCGGGATGCGTGCGCGGCGGGTTCCCAGGCGCTCGCGGCGTTCGCGTCACGCCGAGCTGGCGCGACGAACGTGCTGCGGCCTAGTCTGGGCCGCGTCGCCCGAACTCCAACCGACTTGCGAGCACCTCCATGGCCCTCACCCCCTCGACGATGTTGCCTTTGGGCACGCAAGCGCCCGCCTTCGAACTGCCGGACGTCGTGAGCGGGAAGACGATCTCGCTCGCCTCGTTCCGCGAACAGCAGGGACTCGCCGTCGTGTTCCTCTGCAGTCACTGTCCGTACGTGAAGCACATCCGAGACGGGCTCGCGTCGTTCGGGCGCGACTACGCGAAGCGAGCGCTCGGCCTCGTGGCGATCAGCGCCAACGATCCGACGACGCATCCGGCCGATGCGCCGGCGGAGCTCGCCAAGGAAGCGCGCGCCGCGGGCTACACGTTCCCGCTGCTCTTCGATGCGACGCAAGCGGTGGCGAAGGCGTACACGGCCGCGTGCACGCCGGACTTCTTCCTGTTCGACGCGCAGCGCAAGCTCGTCTACCGCGGCCAGTTCGACGGCAGTCGACCGGGCAATGCCGTGCCCGTGACCGGCAACGATTTGCGCGCGGCCTGCGACGCGCTGCTCGCCGGCAAGCCGATCGCGAAGGAACAGAAGCCGAGCCTGGGCTGCAACATCAAGTGGCGCGCGGGCAACGAGCCGGTGTACGCGCTCGGGCGTTGACGCACGCGCACGCGCAGCTCGTTCGGCGCGCGGCGCTCGCCACGCATCGAGTTCGCGAGCGTTCGCCGCGTCGAGTGCGCCGCAGCGCGCGCGCTACGGCCGCCAGCCGAAGCGCTCGAGATCGATGCTGCCGTTGCGCTCGAACTCCACGCCTTCGCGCGCGAGCCGGCGACGTTGCTCGACGCTCGGCGAGCCGCCGGCGCGTCGGCTGATGCGCCCCGACGCGTTGACGACGCGGAACCAGGGCAGGCGCGTGCCCGCTTCGAGCTCCCGCAGCACGCGGCCGACGAGCCGCGCATGTCGCGGCAGGCCAGCTTCGCGCGCGATCTGGCCGTAGCTCGCGACGCGCCCGCGCGGGATCGCGTCGATCGTGGCGCGGATGCGCTGCACGTGCTCGTCGCGCGCGCTCGCGACCGCGCGCGCAGCCGTTCGCGCGGGCCGGCGCGGCGCGCTCACTTGCGCTCGAACGCGACCTTGCCGGCCACGATCGTGTAGACGACGCTCGCGCCCAGGATCTCGTCCTCGTCGCAGCGCAGGATGTCGCGGTCGAGCACGGCGAGATCGGCGTACTTCCCGGGCACGAGCGAGCCCTTCAGGTCCTCCTCGAACGCGGCGAACGCGCCCGCGAGCGTGTAGGAGCGCAACGCTTCCTCGCGCGACATGCGTTGAGCGGGATAGAACTCGTTGCCGTCGTGCATGCGACGCGTGACCGCGGCATAGAAGCACGCGATCGGATCGAGATCCTCGACGGGCGCGTCCGTTCCGTTGCAGACGGTCGCGCCGCTGTCGAGCAGCGCGCGCCACACATACGCGCCGCGCGAGGCGCGCGCCTCGCCCAGGCGCGCGACGACCCACGGACCGTCGGAGCTGCAGTGGATCGCCTGCATGGCCGCGATCACTCCCAGGCGGCGGAAGCGCGGGATGTCGACCGGGTCGAGATGCTGCGCGTGCTCGATGCGCCAGCGGTGATCGAGCATCGCCGCGTTGGGGCCGAGCACCGCCTGGTAGACGTCGAGCGTCTCGCGGTTCGCGCGGTCGCCGATGGCGTGCACGCACAGCTGGAAGCCGTTCTCGCGAGCCAGCTCGCTCGCTTCGCGGATCTGCGCCACGCTGGTCGTGTTCAAGCCCGAGCTCGAGGGCAGATCGGCGTACGGAGCGAGCAGCCACGCGCCGTGCGAGCCGAGCGCGCCGTCGATCTGCTCCTTGATCGCGCGCACCGTGAGGAAGCCGTCGCCCATGCCGATCCAGCGGTGGTTGGCGAGTTCGCGCCGCAAGACGTCGTGCTCGTCGCGCGCCATGACGTACAGGCGCACGCGCAGCGCGCGGGCCTCGGCGAGCTCGCGCAGGCGATCGAGCGTCTCGATGCTCTCGCCCGCGTCGTGCAGCGTCGTGATGCCGTTCTCGAGGCACGCCTTCGTCGCCAGCGACACGCGCCGGCGGAACAGCGCGCGCTCGCGCGTCGGATCGTTGCTCGCGCGCGCCCGCGCCGCGTCGACGAGATCCATCGCGCGCTCGACGAGCATTCCCGTCGCCTGCCCGTGCGCGTCGCGCACGATCGTGCCGCCGGCCGGGTCGGGCGTGCTCGCGTCGATTCCGCACAGCTCCAGGGCCTTGGCGTTGACGAACGCCGCGTGTCCGCTGGCGTGCACGAGCACGACGGGATGATCGGGCGACGCCTTCGACAACGACGCGTGCAACGGCAGACCGTCGAGAGCGGGCGACGGCGGTGATTGCCACTTCTCCTGATGCCAGCCGCGTCCGCGGATCCACTGACCCGCGGGCGCGGACGAAGCGGCGCGCGCGACGAGCTCGACGATCTCGTCCCACGTGCGCGCGTCGCGCAGATCGAGCTGCAAGAGCTGGTCGCCGATGCCCAGGAAGTGCGCGTGCGACTCGATGAAGCCCGGCAGCACGAGCTTGCCCTGCAGATCGATGCGCCGCGTGCGGTTGCCGGTCATCGCCTGGATCTCCGCGTCCGAGCCGACCGCAGCGATGCGATCTCCGCGCACGGCGATGGCCGTCGCCTCTGGACGGTTGGGATCGAGCGTCACCACGCGGCCGTGCATCAGCACGAGATCCGCGCCGTCGTCGGCAGCCGTCTCGAGGAGCTCGGCGGGATTCGGCGCCGCCGCGACCGGCTCCGACTCCGCGGGCTCGGGCTGCGCGGCGGAAGGCTGGATCCCGGCGGGCGCGTTGACGGCGGGGCGCGGCGCGGACGGACGCGCGACGCGACGCGGAGCCTGTGGCGTCTGAGCACAAGCCGCGAGCAGCACGAAGGCGAGCACGTTGCGGAGCTTCATGGGAGGTCCGGGCCAGTATGGAAGGCGATCGGCGGCGGTGCACGCGAGTGCTGGTGTTCGGGATGCGATGCTCCGCTGGCGTTCCTCATGCCGCGGAGCGAGTCGGTTACGGTGCGGCCCGCGCGGCCGTCGAAGAGGAAAGCGCGCCCATTCGGGCGCCTCCACCGGCGTGTCCTCGGGTCTCCTGATCTTCGTCGCCCTGTGCGTCGCGTACGGCGTCGTCGGCTGCATCGTCGTCCGCTCGAGCGCCACGCGCGTCAGCGTGCAACGCGTGCTGCCCCGCCCGCGCGCGAAGAAGCGGCGCGCGTTGAGCGAGAGCGAGCGCGAGATCCTCGGGGAGCTCGCGCCCGCGCCGGCGGCTCCCGCGGTGCCGGCGCGAGTGGAAACGCCTTCCGTCCACTCGCCGCCATCGCCCGCCGAGCCGTCCGCGACCGTCGTCGCGCTCGAGGCGACCGAACTGATCGTGGCCGAGGTCGCGGCTCCCGAAGCTCCCGCCCCCGCCAGCTCGCCGGCGCCGGAGGTCGAGTCTCACGGATCGCCCGCAAGATCCAGCCCCCCGCAAGCCGATCCGAAGCAGGAGGTTCCTGCGCTCGAACCGCTGCCCGCCGCCTGCGCGACTCCGATGTCGCCGGAAGCGAGCGAGCAGGGCGAGAGCGCGCGACCGCTCGCGTCGCCGGACGAACCAGCAGCGAACAACGCACGCACGCCCGAGGAACTCGAAACGCCCGCCTCGACGCCGCCCACCGCGGCCACCGCGGGTCAGGACAACACGGACATGAGCTCGAAACCCGTCGACCTGCCCACCTGGATGGAAGACAGCCCGGCGCCCGCCACGGCGTCGACTCCGCCGCAGCGCGGCCACAGCGCACGCGAGCCCGCCGCTCCGCTGCCGTCGGATCCCGAAGCCTCGGACAACGCCGAACCCACCGTGGTGTATCTCATGTCTCCCGAAGAAGTCGCCGCCGAAGAACGGGCGCACGTCAGCGCGCCGCCGACCATCGAGCCGTTGAAGGCGCTCACGCGCGTCGATCAGGACCGCAAGAAGGCGCTCTCCGATCTCGAAGCGTGCACGCGCGCCCTGTCGGAGATCGAGAAGCGCGCCTCGCAGTCGACCTCGGAGGTCGCGCGCCACCTGGACGCGCTGGCCAAGGAACACTCGCAGTGCGAGCGCGTGCGGCGCGAGATCGAGACGCGCGCCAACTCGCAGGTCGAGCGCCAGGAAGCCGAGCTCGGCCGCCTCAAGGGCCGCCTGCAGACGCTCGAAGCGAGCGCCGCCGAAGCCAAGGAGCTGCGCCAGCGCGCTGACGCGTTGCAGCAGGAGCTGCAGGGCGCGCGCAAGGAGATCGAGAGCGCCACGAAGTCGCGCGAGGAGCTCAACGCGCGCTGCTCGAAGCAGGAGAGCGAGCTCGGTGCGACGCGCACGCGCGCCCAGGCCGCCGAGGAACAGGGCAAAGCTGCTCAGGCGCGCATCGTCGAGCTCGAGCGCACTCAGGAGCAGTCGAACCTCGAGTTCGCGCAGGAGCTCGACGCGCGCACGAACGAACGCGATCGGGCGCTCGGCGAGCTGCAACAGCGCGAGGCGACGATCCAGACGCTCACGATGCGCTGCGTCGACCAGGAACAGCGCACGGTCACGCTGCAGAACGAGGTGCAGGCGAAGGACGCGGCCAACCAGGAGCTGCAACAGCGCCTGGCCGAGCTGCAACGCGAGCTCGACGAGCGCACGCGCGCCTACGACGCGCAGCGCGCCGTGGTCGAGGCCGCGCAGAGCGTCATGGCGGAGCTGCGGCCCAAGCTGCAGATCCTCGAGACGCAATTGACGCGTCCGGCCTGAGCCGCGGCCCCCGACCGCTCGCACGCCCGTGCGAGCGTGGCGTGACACCCGCGACCGCTCGCACGCCGCGCGCGAGCGCAGCGTCGCGATCGGCGCACGCGCGCGCTTCCGCAAAGTGCGCGGGTGCGCCATGATGCGCTGAGATGAGCGTCTCCGACGTCTTCCAGCGCCCGCTGCGCAACCTGCGTCTCTCGGTCACCGACCGCTGCAACCTGCGCTGCGCCTACTGCATGCCCGAGGAGGAGTACCGCTGGCTGCCGCGCACGGACATCCTCGACTTCGAGGAGCTCTCGCGCCTGGTCGACGCGTTCGTGCTCTGCGGCGTCGAGAAGCTGCGACTGACCGGCGGCGAGCCGCTCTTGCGGCGCGATCTGCACGAGCTCGTGGCGCAGCTCTCGGCCAAGCCCGGTCTGGCCGACATCGCGCTGACGACCAACGGCATCCTGCTCGCCGATCAGGCCGTCGACCTGCGCCGCGCGGGCCTGGGACGCGTGACCGTGAGCCTCGACACGCTGCGTGCGGACCGGTTTCGCGCGCTCACGCGCCGCGACGACCACGCGCGCGTGCTCGCGGGCCTCGAAGCGGCGCGCGCGGCCGGTTTCACGGGCACGAAGATCGACAGCGTCATGCTGCGCGGCACGAACGACGACGAGCTCGTCGATCTGATCGAGTACGGGAAGAGCGTCGACGCCGAGGTGCGCTTCATCGAGTACATGGACGTCGGCGGCGCGACGCGCTGGTCGATGGACGCCGTGCTCACGCGCGCGCAGATGCTCGAGCAGCTCCGAGCGGCCTACGGACCGGCCACGCCCGTCGCGGCGGATCCCTCGGCGCCCGCCGAGCGCTTCCTGCTGCCCGATGGAACGCTGTTCGGGATCATCGCCTCGACCACGGCGCCGTTCTGCTCCGCGTGCGATCGCTCGCGCGTCACCGCGGACGGGCGCTGGTTCTCGTGCCTGTACGCGCGCGTGGGACGCGATCTGCGCGCGAGCCTGCGATCGGGAGCGAGCCTCGAGGCGCTGGCGGCGGAGATCCGCGGCGGCTGGAGCGTGCGCGACGACCGCGGAGCCGAGGTCCGTCTGCGCGAGCACGAACGGCACGCGCTCGCCGCGCGCGACGAGCTGCGCGCCGATCCGCACCTCGAGATGCACACGCGCGGCGGCTGAGTCGCGCCAGCGCGCCGAGGGACGGTCGGTCGGCGCTTCCGTGGTGCTCCCGGGCGCACGAGCGTCGTCGCGGGCCCGCTCGCGAGATCGAATCCGTCCGCGTGCAACGACGCCGTCGCGCAGCGCGCGCTCGAGCTCAATCGGCCGCGGGCGGCAGGCGCACGACGCCGACGTCGATGTACTGGCCGCCGGTCGTCTGGTGGCAATGCACGGCGATCGAGTTGCGGCCGTTCTCGAGCGCGAATCCGGCCGGCAGGTTCACGAGCTCGTAGCCCGTCGTGTAGCCGGTGAGCTTCAACGGCACTTGCGCGCCGTTGAGATGGATCTCGCAGTTCTCGTCGTGATGCACGACGAGCGCGAGTTCGCCCTCGCCGCGCGCGTCGAGCTCGAAGTCGCGCCGCAACCAGATGTCGGAGCTCGTCCACGGCGTGCGCACGCGCGCTCCGGGCGTGCCTTCGGCACCGAAACCGGCCGCTCCGCGCTTCCACGCGCTCGCGTCGAAGTCGCGCGCCCACCAGCGTTCGTCGGCCGGCGCGTCGGTCGTGTACTGCCATTCGACGGCCGTGGTTCGTCCGTCGGCGACGAGCGCGATCGGACGCGGCAGCTTGCCGCGGTTCGCGCGCGACACGCGCGCGACGTCGACCTTCGTCACCGCGCGGTCGTAGGTGATCAGGCCGTTGCACTCGCTCTCGACGTCGGTGAGCTGCGTGTAGACCGCCGCGCATAGCCCTTCGTCCTGCGCGAGCTCGTACACGCGCCGCAGCAGCGCTTCGTACGAGCGCGTGAGCGCCTCGGAATCGCTCACGCCGCGATAGCCCCAGCTCTTCTCGTCCCAGGTGTGCCCTTGCACCGGAAGACCGAGGCCACCGAACTCGCCGAGCACCGCCGCGCGTTCACGATCGATCGGTGGCGCGGCGGGACCGGGGTAGACGTGGATGTCGCGCAGATCGCCGGCGCCGATGTCGGTCCAGCCGCTCGCCGCGGTCACCAGACGCGAAGGATCGAGCTTCTTCACGCGCGCCGTCAACGCGCGAGTGCCTTCGTCGAGCGCCTTCTCGTCGGCGTGGCCCGAGTTCGCGCCGAATTGTCCCCAGCCTTCGTTGAACACCACCCAGTCGACGATGCACGGATGGTTGCCGCGCTGCTCGATGAGCTCGTCGAGCTCGCGCCGGAGGATCTCGACGTCCGCGGGACGGTGGTCGTCGGCGCTCGGCATGTCCTGCCACACGAGCATTCCGAGGCGATCGCACCACGTGTACCAGCGCTCGGGCTCGACCTTGACGTGCTTGCGGATCAGGTTGAAGCCGAGCTCTCGCGCGAGCTCGATGTCGCTCTTCAGCGCGGCGTCGCTCGGCGCCGTGTAGAGACCATCGGGCCAGAAACCCTGGTCGAGGACTCCCATCTGGAAGAGCGGCGCTCCGTTCAACTGCACGCGCGGCACGCCGTGTTCATCGGCGCGCACGGCGATGTCGCGCAGGCCGAAGTAGCTGCTCACGCGATCGAGCACCTTCGTCCCGGCGCGCAGCACGAGCTCGACGTCGTAGAGGTGCGGATCCGACGGGCTCCACGCACGCGCGTTCGGCAGCGCGAGCACGGCGTGTCCCTGTAAGTCCGCCTGCACGCGAGCGACCTCCTTCCCGTCCGAACGGACGACGATGTCGAGCGCGACAGCTCCCGCGTCGTCGGGATGCGCGATTTCGGCCGAGATTTCGACCTGCGCTCGAGCGAGTGACGGCTCGATGTGCACGCGCTCGACGTGCGCAGGCGGGACCGGTTCCATCCACACGGACTGCCAGATGCCGCTCGTCGGCGTGTACCAGATGCCTTCGGGATGCAGTGTCTGCTTGCCGCGCGGCTGATCGCCAGCGCTCGTGGGATCGAAGATGCCGACGACGAGCTCCTGCGCGCCGTCGTCGCGCAGGAAGGGCCCGATGTCGAACGAGAAGCGCCCGTAGCCGCCGCGGTGCGTGCCGAGCTCCTGTCCGTTGAGCCAGACGCTCGTCTCCCAGTCGCTCGCTTCGAAGTGGAGCTTCACGCCGTCGCTCCACTGCGGCGGAACGTCGAACGTGCGTCGGTACCACGCGCGCTCGGAATGCGCGCCGATGCCCGAGAGCGAGCTCTCCATCGCGAACGGCACGAGGATCTGGTGCTCGAGCGTGCGTCCGAACGGCGGCGACTCGTCCTCGCGCGCGTTCGCGAACTCCCACAGGCCGTTCAAGCTCTGCCAACGCTCGCGCACGAACTGCGTGCGCGGATATTCCGGCCAGGGAGCGCGCGGATCGAGCTCGCGACCGAAACGCGTCGTCAACGCCACAGGCGCGGGCCGCCAGCGCGAGACGTCGGCCACGCTCGCCGCCGGCGCGCCGCGCGCTTCCTGCAACCAGCGCGACAACGGACGCGCGTCCGGTTCGCTCGTCGACGAGCAGGCGGCGAAGATCAGGACGAGACACGTGAGCCGGGCGCGGACGATGAGCATGGCGAAAGGATAGTCCTGCGTGCGGGAGCACGTCGAAGGCGCGCGCCGTCACCATGGCCGCAGGGCCCCATGGAATCGCGAGCGCGCGTCGAGCATGCTCGTCGGCGTGAGCACGCGCGATCGCTGGCACGAGGAGCGTCAGGCGGCCTGGGTCTACCGCCACATCGCCGCGGGGGAACGCGACCCGCGCAAGGCGGAGATGTTCCGAGAGCTCGCCCAGGCGGGCGACAAGCAGGCCGCGATCCTCGAGGGCGACTTGCGCAGGAACGGCGACTCGGTGCCCGAGTTCGCTCCCAGGCTGCGCGCGCGTTTCGTGGCCGGTCTCGCGCGTCGTTTCGGACCGCGCTCGATGCGCGCGCTGCTGGTTGCGATCAAGGTGCGCGGCCTGTCCGTCTACTCGAGCGACCTGCAAGGCCACTCGATGCCCGTCTCGACGGCGGACATCGGCACGCGGCACCGCGGCGTCGGCGGCGGAGGCGCGCTGCGAGCGGCGGTGTTCGGCGTCAACGACGGACTCGTGTCGAACGCGTGCCTGGTGCTGGGAGTCGCCGGCACGCAGCTCGAGTCGCGCACGATCCTCGCCACCGGCATCGCCGGACTGCTCGCGGGAGCGTTCTCGATGGCGGCCGGCGAGTACATCTCCGTGCGTTCGCAGCGCGAGCTCTTCGAAGCGCAGATCGCCGAGGAGCGCGAGGAGCTCGAACGCTATCCGGCGGAGGAGGCCGAGGAGCTGGCCTTGATCTATGCCGCGCGCGGCGTGCCTCTCGTCGATGCGCGCGCGCTGACGCGGCGGCTCGTGGAAGCTCCCGAGCAGATGCTCGACACCCTCGCGCGAGAGGAGCTCGGCCTCAACCCCGCCGACCTGGGCTCGCCGTGGGTCGCCGCGATCTCGTCCTTCATCGCGTTCGCGTTCGGCGCGCTCGTGCCTCTGATCCCGTTCTTCGCGGCGAGCGCGCAGCGTCCGCTCGTCACTTGCGCGGTGATCTCTTCCGCGAGCTTGTTCACGATCGGCGCAGTGGTCTCGCTCTTCTCCGGGCGCAACCTCTTCCTGGGCGGGTTGCGCATGCTGCTCATCGGCGCGGCGGCGGGCGTCGTGACCTACTCGATCGGGAGCTGGATCGGCGCCGGCCTCCTGACCTGAGCGACGGACGCGCTCCGCGCGGCCTCGCCGATGAACTGGAGTACATCCGACAGGCTCCCGTCCGCGCGGCCGAGCGCGGGGACCGCGGTCACGCGCGCGGGTCGCGAGGAGCGCGCTCCGTAGTTTCGGATTTCCGACTGCGAAAAAGGCGCCTCCGCCCCTTGGTGGAACCGGTCGGGGACACGTACCTTGGCCACGTCTGGCGAGCGTTGGAGGCCCCCAGGTTTCCTCGCGCCAGCGCGGCCGGATCGATGCCGATCGTCGCCGCGCGGGATTACGGCTCGCCTGTCGTCGCGATTTGGCCCGGACCTGGGTCGTCTGCGGACACTTCACTCGCTTGAACTCGCTGAACGCGCTCATCGTCGAGCTGGTCACGGATCTCCGTGACGCGCGCCAACGCACCCTCGCGCTGGTGCGCGACCTGACGGATCGCCAGCTCTCGGCCGCCGGCGCGGTCGAGGCCGCCGAGGTCGACGGGCCGCTCTGGGAGCTCGGGCACGTCGCGTGGTTCCAGGAACGCTGGACGGTGCGCGAGCTCGGACACGCGCGGCCGCTGCTCGGCGATGCCGACAAGCGCTTCGATTCTTCGATCGCGTTCCGCGATCGACGGCGCCTGGCCCTGCCGTCGCGCGAGGCGACCCTGCGCTACCTGGGTGAGGTGCTCGAGAACGTCGTCGCCAGCCTATGGCGGCGGGAGGTCGATGACCGCGCGGCCTACCTCCACCGGCTCGTGACCGCACACGAGGATCTCCACGGCGAGGCTTTGATCCGGGCGCGGTACGCGCTCGAGCTGCCCGCACCCGCGCTGCCGGGCGAGCTCATCGACGTGATCACGACCAGCGGCGGACTCTGCAAGTCGCAGGAGCCCGTCCTGCATGCCTTGGAGCGGGCGATGTCGGACGAGCTCGCGGCGCAACTGTCCGGCGAGCACGCTCACGTCCGTATCGACGCCACAACCGGCCAGGTGGTCGTGACGCGCGCAGGCGTGGAGCACCGCATCTCGCGCGCCGACTCCACGGATCTGGCCGCGCAAGCCTTGTTGAACGACTTGATGGCGCGGCTCTCGTTGCCCGATCCGCGTCCGGTCGTCGAACCGGCGACGACGGCGGGAGCTTGCCCAGGCGACGTCGACATCCCTGGCGGGCGATTCCTGCTCGGAGCCTCGCGCGACGAGGCGTTCGCCCTCGGGAGCGAACGATGGGCGCACGAGGTCGACGTGCAGCCCTTCCGCATGGCGCGGGCGCCCGTGACCCAGGCGGAGTTCGCGGAGTTCGTCGAGGCCGGCGGCTACACCGACGATCGCTGGTGGAGCCGCGAGGGCCGGCGCTGGCGCGACACGGTCTTCGCAAGCCAGCCGGGGTGTTGGAGTCGGGGATCCGGCGGCGCGTGGTACCGCAAGCACTACGACGCGCTCGTGCCGCTCGAGCCTCACCGACCGATGACGGGAGTCTGCTGGCACGAAGCCGAAGCGTTCTGCGCCTGGGCCGGCCGTCGGCTGCCGACGGAGGCGGAGTGGGAGTTCGCCGCGAGCGTCGACCCGACGACCCTGACGCACGGTCGAGCGCTCGAGAAGCGCCGCTATCCCTGGGGCGATGCGCCGCCCGACGCGCGACGCGCGCACCTCGATCTCGCCTCGAACGGCACGGTCGACGTCAACGCCTACCGGGACGGCGACAGCGCGTTCGGCGTGCGCCAGATGATCGGCAACGTCTGGGAATGGACGGCGAGCGACTTCGTGCGCTATCCGGGCGAAGTCGCCGGCGACGAACGACAGGGGTCGCCGCACAAGGTGCTGCGCGGCGGCAGTTTCGCCACGCGCGCGCGCGTCGCGCGCAGCACGCTCCGCGGACACCATCCGCCGGAACGCCGCGACGTGCTGGCGGGTTTTCGCACCGTGGCGATCGGGCGAGCGCGCTGAACGCAGCGCATCGCGCGCGCGGCGAGGCCGGGCCAGCCCGCTGCGCTCCGAGCCCGCGACCGGACGACCGGGAGCGCGACTGCGCGCGTCGAAGTCGCGCGAACGCGGCACGCGTCGCATGGCGCGTCAGACCCAGGCGCGTCAGACCCAGGCGCGTTAGACGAGGATCGGACGCGCCGCTGCCCCAGAAGGATTCGGAGCCTTCGCGGGCTCGGACTTCGGCGCGTCGACCGGCGCGGCAGGAGCGGCTCGCAGCTTGACGAGCTCGCGATCGACCTTGCGCCAGAACTTCAGCGTGCAGTCCTCGCGATGACCATCCGGTCCGCCGTTGTGCACGCGCGTCAACGTCTGCGCGTCGAGCTCCACCAACGCCTTCGGGCAGTAGCGCCGCCAGTACGCGATCACGACCGCGCGCGCGTAGCGCGGATCGCGACAGTCCTCGAAGCGACCCGGCAGGCGCGCATCGATCCAGTACGCGCGATGGATCTGGTACGGACCGATCGCGACGCCGCCGTCGCCGGTCGCGTGCCGGCCTTCATTGCGCTCGCCACCCGTCTCGACCTTGCGCAGCGCGGTCAGGATCTCGTCGAGCGAATACCGGACGCGTTCCGTGCGCGGCGCGGAAGCCTCGACGGCGCGCACCTGCACCGGGAGCGATTCGGCGCGGCTCGCGGGTGGAGCCGTCGAACGCTCGGTGTGCGAGCTCGAAGGCTCGCCAGTGAGCGACGCGAGAACGAGGAGGAAGAGCGAGGCAGTCATGGTGATCCGTTTCGGACCCGCTTGACGGCGCGAGTCTAACGCCCGCGTTCGCAAGGCGCCTGCCACAAGCGGCCGCGGCCGAGGCTCGACGCTGCACTTCCTCGCTATCCATCACGTCCGCGCCCCGCGGTCGGCCCGCCGTTGGGACGTGGGAGAGCGCCCGAATCGCAACCCTCGCCGGACTCCGCGTCGCCGCCTCGTTGACGAAGGTCGCGAGACGGCGAGCGGCGCGGGCGGCCGACGGCGCGCTCCCGCCGAGTCACGCGCGCGGCGAGGAACGCGGGCGATTTGGACAAAGCGCACTGGCGACCGTTGCGGGCAACCTTCAGGCAAACTACAGGCAGCCCGCCGACGCTGGGTCACGTCCGAATCTCCGCACCGGCCGCGTTCTCCGCTCCCTCACACCTCCATGCGCCAGAAGATCCTGCTCGTCGAAGACGACTTCAAGCTCGGCCGCCAGATCGTGGATCACCTGCGTCAGGCGAGCTTCGACATCCAGTGGGTGCAGGACGGCGACGCGGCGAAGAACTGCTCCTACCGCGGCCTCTCGCTCGTGATCCTGGACCTGATGCTGCCGGGCGCGTTCGGCCTCGACGTGCTCAAGCACCTGCGCACGCAGTCCGACGCGCCGGTGATGGTGCTCTCGGCGAAGACGGACGCGACGATCAAGGTGCGCGCGCTCGACATGGGAGCCGACGACTTCCTGACCAAGCCGTTCTGGCCCGAGGAGCTCGTCGCGCGCGTCAACGCGCGCCTGCGCCGCCCGACCTTGCAACGCGGCAGCGCCATCGACGCCGGCGACCTGCAGATCGACGTCGCTTCGCGGCGTGTGACCGTGAAAGAGGAGTCGGTCGATCTCACGCGCGTCGAGTTCGACCTCCTGCTCGCCCTCGCGCGCCGGCCCGGCGCCGCGATCGCGCGCGGTTGGTTGTGCGAGAACGTGCTCGACCCCGAACGCGAAGGCACGGAGCGCACGCTCGACGTCCACGTCTCGCGCCTGCGCAAGAAGCTCGGCGCGTGCGGTGCGTGGATCTCGACCGTCTGGGGCGTGGGCTACCGCCTCGAGGTGCCGGAGCCCGAGCCGTCGTGAGACTGCGCGCTCGCCTCGCACTGACGATCCTCGTCAGCGGCATCCCGATGGTCGCCGGCGTCACGTGGGCGCGCGCGGCCTTCGAGCGCCACACCTTCGAGCAGGGCATGCACGACTTCGTGCTCGCGCGCATGGAGAACGGCGGGCGCGAGCAGTGCGAGAGTTCGCCCGAGACGTTCCCCGAGCCCCAGAGGCGCGGGCGCCCGATGCGCGAGCGGCCCGATCGCAGCGAACCGCGCGCGTCGACGGCTCCGCAGGAGGTCGCGGGCGGCCCGGCGCGCGAAACGCAGTCGAGCACGCGCGGCGGCGACGCGGAACCGGCTCCGTCGCGCGGTCGAGAGCCCGGCGGTCCCCCGCGCGCACCCGACGACGGCGATCTCGGTGGCCGGATGCCTCCCGACGCGCCGCACACGCACGACAACGAACCCGACGGCGGGCGCGCTCCGGGCGGCCGGCGTGAGTTCGGCGGCGGACGTCCACCCGGATTCATGCCGCGCCCGGAGACGTGGGCCTACGATCCGAGCTTCGTCTCCGCCAATCCGCGCGCTCCCGCGTTCCCCGCCGATCTGCGCAAGCAGCTCGAAGGCGGCGATACGGTCGCGAGCACCGAGTGGGAGCGCGACGGCAAGCTCGGCGTGCAGGTCGCGATGCGCATGCCGTGGAACGAGGGCCCGAGCGCGATCATGCTCGTGCGCCGCGACGAGCGCGGCCCGTTGAGCGCGGTGAGCAGCCTCTTCTGGAGCTCGCTCGGCCTGTGCGCGGCGCTCTTCGTCGCCATCTTCTTCGCCGCGGGCCCGGTGGTCGAGCGCGTGCGTCGCCTGACGTCGCAGGTGAAGGACTCGGCCGCGGGCCGCTACTCGAGCGCGGTCGACGACGCGGGCAGCGACGAGATCAGCGAGCTCGCGCGCGCGTTCAACACGGCCGGCGCGGAGGTCAAGTCGAACGTCGACGCGCTCGAGCGCCGCGAGCGCGCGCTGCGCACGTTCGTCGAGAACACGACGCACGACGTGATGCTGCCGCTCACCGTGCTGCAAGGTCATCTCTCGAGCATCCGCCGCAGCGTCGAGTCGGCCAGCGTGCCCGACGCGGAGGTCGTGCGCGACGCGCTCGAGGAATCGCACTACGTCACGTCGCTCCTGCAGAACCTCGCGATCGCGGCGCGCCTCGACGAAGGCGAATTGACGTTCGAGCGCCATCCGGTCGACATGAACGCGCTCGTCGAGCGCGCGGTGAATCGCCAGCGGCCAATCGCGCGGCCCAAGCAGGTCACGGTCGACTACGCCGTGCCCGAGGATGTCGTGTGGATCGACGGAGACGTCACGCTCGTCGAGCAGATGGTGAGCAACGTCATCCACAACGCCGTGCGCTACAACCGCGAGGGCGGGCACGTCGCGGTGCTGCTCGAAACGGCGCACGGAGACGCCGAGCAGTTCGTGCTGCGCGTGCTCGACGACGGCCCGGGCATCCCCGACGAGCTGCGCGAGCGAGTGCTCGAGCGCTCGTTCCGCGCCGACGAAGCGCGCTCGCGCCATCCCGATGGATTGGGATTGGGCCTCTCGATCGCGAAGGACGTCGCCGATCGGCACGGATTCCATCTGGAGATGCTGCGCTCGTCCGAAGGCGGTCTCGAAGTCGTCTTCCGCGGCCCGCGCGCGCGGCCGAGCGAACCCGAGCCCGAAGCGAGCTGATCGCGCTCGGTCGCCGCCGGCATGCGACGACCGATGTGCCGATGTCAAAACAACTCACCGGCGCTCAACCGCCAGAATGCCGCTCCAACGCGGCGCGCGGACTTCGGATGCGCGGCCAGAGGTCGATGAAGAAGAGGATGATGCCGCTCGCCTCGAGGCAAGCGGCCCAGAACGCGGCGATGCCGACGGGGCGCGAGACGAGGTAGGCCGAGGTGATCTCGAGGCTCGTGCGCGCGACGACGCCGCACGTGACCAGCCACCACGCGAGCTCTGCTTTGCGGCTCGCTCTTCCGTCGTTCGCGCTCGCGCCTTGCGCTTCCGCTCGGCGCGGGAACATCCACAGCGCGACGCCCATCACGACCATCAACAGGAAGCCGATGAGCAGCACGTGCGTGTGCGCGACGATGTACGGCTGGCGCAGCGTGGCCCAGCCCGCGTACTCCGCCGCGCCGATGTGCAGGCCGAGCAACAGGCCGAAGGTCAGGAAGCAGATCGCCGTCTTCAGGTAGCGACGTGAAAGCTCGGGCACGCGGGTCCTCTCGCCGGCCATCGGGATGAGCGGGCCGTGCGCGGCACAGGCTACATCGCCCGACGCGTCAACTGCACCCGTGACAACAGCCCGGCCGCGGCTGAACCGCGGCTTGCGGCCAGTCGCGCGCCTCGTTCTCCAGGCGCTCGACGATCGATTCCCAGCGCTCGACCGCGGCATCGTCGACCGCCCACTGCGATGCGAGCTCCGCCGGCATTTCGCCCATGCGATCGGCGAGCGGATAGAGCACGTGGTTCTCCTTGTCGATGTGCTCGTAGAGCAGCCGACAGTACGACTCGGCGTTGAGGATGAACTCCTTGCGCGCCCCGTCGTCGGTCTGGATGTGCTTCGACGCGGCGAGCAGATGGCGCAGGAGCGCGCGACCTTCGTCGTGCTCCATGAGCATCATCGCCACCGGCCCGGCTTCGGGCGGCATGCCGTGCGCGCCCATCCAGGGGAACAGCACGCGCTCCTCGCGCGCGTGGTGGTCGTGGTCGGCGTACTCGCGCAGGAACTCGAGCAGCGCGTGCACCGCGTCGGGATGCACGTCGCCGCGCGCGCGCAAGTGCGCCGCGAGGCGCGCGAGACAGATGAGACCGCGCGCGATGCGGTCGTGCTCGGTCTTGAGCTGATCGGTCAGGCGCCGCGCGTGGCGCGCGGAGCGTTGCGTGTGGATGGTCATGGCGTCCTCACAGGGGCTGGCCGGAGAGCGGCACGTTCTCGCCGGGGATGCGCCGGTCGGCGTGCGCGGCCGCGAGGGCGCGCAGGGCGTCGATCGTCGTGAAGAGGCCCAGGAGCTTCGAGCCGTGGGCCACGACGGCCGAGCCGATGCGGCGATCGGCCATGATCTGCGCGACCTTCTCGACCGACTCCTCGGGCTCGACGGTGAAGACGTCGCGCGTCATCGCCTCCTCGACCAGGACGCGCGACGGATCGACGCCGTCGAGCGTCTCGATCAGGTGCACGTCGCGCTGGCTGAGGATGCCGAGCAGCTTGCCGTGGTCGACGACGGGCAGGTGCCGGACGTTGTTCGCGCGCATGAGCCGCGTGGCCTCGGTCAACGGCTGTTTGGGGCCGATGACCACGAGGACGTTGGACATGAAGCGTTCGATCGGCGGAACGACGTAGTTCAAAGTGCACCTCCAACCTTCTTCTACGGCGCATGTGCGCAGGAGGTCGCTACGGCGAAGGGCTCATTCGACGTGCACGATGGGCTCATGCGTGGCGGCAACGGCCGCTGCAGCTTCGGGAACACCGGGAGCGAGACACTCGGCTACGCACGAGACCGCAGGCGGTCGCGGAGCGTAGGCTGCGCGTCATGCAGCTCCGTCGCGCTCTCGTGCATCGATTCTTCCGTCTCGCGCTCGCCGTGCTGCTCGTGTGGAGCGCCGACGCGTGCTCCTCGTCGGCCCCGCGCGCGGCGCAGAAGACGCGTGCGCACGCGTTCGCGATCGGCGCGAACGAGTTCCTGCTCGACGGCCGGCCGTTCGTCATCCGCTCCGGCGAGATGCACGCCGCGCGCGTGCCGCACGAGTACTGGAGACAGCGCTTGAAGATGGTGCGCGCGCTCGGCTGCAACACGGTCTGCGCGTACTTGTTCTGGAATCAGCACGAGCCGCGCCCCGGCGAGTTCGACTTCCAGGGACAGGCGGACGTCGCGCAGTACTGCCGTATCGCGCAGGAGGAGGGCCTGTGGGTCATCCTGCGTCCGGGTCCGTACGCCTGCGCGGAATGGGATCTCGGCGGTTTCCCGTCGTGGTTGTTGAAGGAACGCGACATCCGGCTGCGCACGCGCGATCCGCGCTATCTCGAGCCCGTGCGGCGCTACTTGAAGCGCGTCGGAGAGGAGCTCGCTGCGCTGCAGGTCTCGCGCGGCGGGCCGATCCTGATGGTGCAGGTCGAGAACGAGTACGGCAGCTACGGCGACGACAAGGAGTACATCGGAGCGGTGCGCGACGCGCTCGTCGCCGCGGGCTTCGAGGTGCCGCTCTTCACCTGCGACGGGCCCGCGCAGCTTCCGGCGGACACGCGCGACGACATCTTCAGCGTGGTCAACTTCGGCGGCGATCCGAAACCCGCGTTCGAGGCGTTGCGCAAGGTGCGCCCGAGCGGTCCGTTGATGTGCGGCGAGTTCTACCCCGGCTGGTTCGACTCGTGGGGCAAGCCGCACCACACGACCGCCGTCGACGGCGTGCTCGCTGACTTGGGTTCGATGCTCGAGGCTCGCCAGTCGTTCTCGATCTACATGGTGCACGGCGGGACGAGCTTCGGCTTCAGCGCCGGAGCGAACGCGCCGCCGTTCGCGCCGCAGACGACGAGCTACGACTACGACGCGCCGATCGACGAGGCCGGCCGCGCGACGCCGAAGTTCCATGCGCTGCGCGCGCTCTTCGCGCAGCACCTGAATCCGGGCGAGACGTTGCCCGCGGTGCCCGCGCCCGCGCCGATCCAGGCCGTGCCGCGCTTCGTGCTCGACGAGGGTGCGCTGCTCTTCGCCGATCTCGGCACGCCGCGTTCGAGCGACGACCTCCAGACGATGGAGGCCTTCGACCAGGCGCAGGGTTGCATCCTCTATCGCACGACGCTGCCCGCCGGTCCTCCGGCAGCGCTGCGCATCACCGACGCGCACGACATCGCCTACGTGTACGTCGATGGAGAGCTCGTCGACGTGCTCGACCGTCGTGCAGGGCGCGCGTCGACGCGCCTGGGCGCGCGCGAGCACGACGCGAAGCTCGAGCTCTTCGTCGAGGCCATGGGCCGCGTCAACTACGGCGGGCAGCTGCACGACCGCAAGGGCATCACGCAGAAGGTCGAGCTGATCGACGGCGAGCGCACGCGCGCGCTCGGTCCCTGGCAGGTCTTCAACTTCCCCTTCGATCGCGCGCAGCTCGCGCGGCTGAAGTTCTCGCGCTCTCCCGTGCCGCTGGGCGCGCCGACGGTGTATCGCGGCCATTTCGAGCTCGCGCGCGCGGCGGACACGTTCCTCGACCTCGGGGCGTGGAGCAAGGGCGCGGTGTGGGTCAACGGTCACGCGCTCGGCCGCTACTGGAACATCGGACCGCAGCAGACGCTCTACCTGCCGGGTTGCTGGCTGAAGCAGGGCGTCAACGAAGTGCTCGTGCTCGATGTCGACGGGCGCACGAGGTCGCTCGCGCTGCAGGGGCTCGAGGTGCCGATCCTCGACCAGCTCGGCGACGATCCGCTGCGGCTGAAGACCATCCGGCGCGCGGGACAGGAGCTCGACCTCTCCTCGCTGCAACCGATCGCACGCGGCCTCTTCGCCGACGACGCGAGCGAGCAACGCCTGCCGATCCCCCACGCCAAGGGTCGCTACCTCACGCTCGTGTCGCTCAACTCGCATCCCGGCGATCCGTTCACGACCTGCGCCGAGATCGGGCTCGACGACGTGCAGGGCACGGCCATGCCGCGCTCGAGCTGGAGCGTGATCTGGGCCGACAGCGAGGAGGTCGACGCCGAGAACGGCTCGGCGCTCAACGTGCTCGACGGTTCGAACGACACGCTGTGGCACACGCAGTGGTCGGCGGCGAAGCCCGCACATCCGCACTCCATCGTGATCGACCTCGGCCAGGAGCTCGAGGTCGGCGCGCTGCGCTGGCTGCCGCGTCAGCACAGCCGCAACGGTCGCACGGCCGAGTACGCGCTCTACCTGACGTCGACGCGGCCGCCGGGTCTGTGAAGCGGCGCCGCGCGCGGCGTGCGCTCGTCGCGGGCGCGGGCTACACTCCGGGTCCCGTAGTCGCGCGAGCGCACGCCGCTGCGCCGCGCTCGCGTGCCTCCCACGATGACGATGCCGACCCGACGCCGCGTTCTCGCGCTCCTCGCTGCCGGTTGCGCGCTGTTCAGTGCCTGCGGACGCGCGGGCGACGCTCCGATCAAGCTCGGATTCCTCGTCAAACAGCCGGAGGAACCGTGGTTCCAGCTCGAGTGGAAGTTCGCCGACGCGGCGCAGGCCGAGCTGGGCTTCACGCTGGTCAAGATCGCCGCGCGCGACGGCGAGCACGCTCGCTGCGATCGACAACCTCGCGGCGCAGGGAGCGGCGGGCTTCGTGATCTGCACGCCCGATCCGCGCCTCGGACCGGCGATCGTCGCGCGCGCGAAGAGCCATGACCTGAAGCTGATCTCGGTCGACGACCGCTTCGTCGATGCGCAAGGAGCTCCGCTCGCGGACGTGCCCTACCTCGGCATCTCGGCGCGCAAGATCGGAGAGCAGGTCGGCGAGGCGCTGTGGAACGAGCTCCAGCGCCGCGCGTGGCCGATGGAGAGCACCGGACTGTGCGTGATCACGTTCGACGAGCTCGAGACCGCACGCGAGCGCACCGAAGGAGCGATCGCCGCGCTCACGGCGCGCGGATTCCCGCCGGAGCGCGTGTTCCGCGGCGCAGAGAAGGCCGCGGAGGTGCCGGCGGCGTTCGATGCGGCGAACGTCGTCGTCACGCAGCACGGAGACGTGCGCCAGTGGCTGGTGTGCTCGATGAACGACAACTCGGTGCTCGGAGCGGTGCGCGCGCTCGAAGGCCGCGGTTTCGACGCGCAGCACGTCATCGGCATCGGCATCAACGGCACCGACTGCATCGACGAGCTGCGCAAGCCGACGCCGACGGGGTTCCACGGCTCGATGCTGCTCTCGGCGCGCGATCACGGGCACGAGACGATCGCGATGCTGCACCGCTGGGTGAAGGACGGCGTCGCGCCGGCGCTGGAGACTCGGACGATCGGGACGCTGATCACGCGCGGCAACTTCGAGCGCGTGCTCGCCGACAACGGCATCGTGCGCTGATGCGGAGCGACGGGTGAGCGCCTCCCCGGTCCTGCTCGCCTTCGAGGGCGTGAGCAAGCACTTCGGCGCCGTGCGCGCGCTCGAGCGCGTGAGCGCGAGCGTGCGCGCCGGCAGCGTGCACGCGCTGCTCGGCGAGAACGGAGCGGGCAAGTCGACGCTGCTCAAGGTGCTCAGCGGCGCGCACGCTCCGGCGAGCGGCCGCCTGCGCGTCGACGGAGTCGAACGCAGCTTCGCGAACCCCTCGGAAGCGTTCGCCAGCGGCGTGGCCGTCATCTACCAGGAGCTGCACCTCGTGCCGGAGCTGAGCGTGGCCGAGAACGTGTTCCTCGGGCACCTGCCGGCGCGTCGCGGTGTTCTCGGTGCGCTCGGCTTCATCGATCGCGCGCGGCTGCGCGCGCGCACGCTCGAGATCCTGGCCCGCATCGCGCCCGAGATCGATACGGACGCGCGCGTGAGCACTCTCTCGCTCGGCGAGCGGCAGATGGTCGAGATCGGCAAGGCGCTCTCGCGCGGCGCACGCGTGCTGGCCTTCGACGAGCCGACCTCCAGCCTCTCGGTGCGCGAATCGGAGCGGCTTTTCGCGGTGATTCGCGAGCTTTCGAGCTCGGGGTGCGCCGTGCTCTACGTCACGCACCGCCTCGACGAGGTCTTCGCGCTGTGCGATTCCGCGACCGTGCTGCGAGACGGCCGGCGTGTGGCCGGCTTCGAGACGCTCGCGGGCGTCACGCGCGAGGAGCTCGTGCGCGCGATGGTCGGCCGCGACATCGACGACGTCTTCGGCTGGAGCGCGCGGGAGCTCGGGCCCGCCGTGCTCGAAGTCGACGGACTGCTCGCGCCGGGGCTGTCGGCGCCCGTCACGCTGCGCGTGCGCGCGGGCGAGATCGTCGGGTTGTTCGGGCTCGTCGGAGCGGGACGCACCGAGCTCCTGCGCGCGCTCTACGGCGCCGCGCGGCGCACGGCCGGGCGCGTGCGCGTGCAGGCTCGCGAGCTCGACGCACGTTCGCCGCGCGCGCGCTCGACGCGGGCGTGTGCCTCTGTCCCGAGGATCGGCGCCGCGAAGGGCTCTTCCCGGGCCTCTCGGTGCTCGAGAACTTGAACATCAGCGCGCGGCGCTCGCACCCTGCGCGCGGGCTGCGTGCTCGATCGGGAGTGGGAGCGCGCGAACGCGGCGGCACAGATCCGGCGCCTTTCGATCAAGGTCACCGCGCCGGAGCAGCCCGTCTCCGCGCTCTCGGGCGGCAACCAGCAGAAGGTCGTCTTCGGCCGCTGGATGGCGGAGCGCCAGAAGGTGCTCCTGCTCGACGAGCCCACGCGCGGCGTCGACGTCGGGGCGCGGAGCGAGATCTACTCCATCCTGCACGAGCTCGCGCGCTCGGGCCTCGCGATCCTGCTCGTTTCGAGCGATCTGCCGGAGGTGCTCGGCATCAGCGATCGCGTGCTCGTGCTGCGCGAAGGCGCGCTGGCGGGCGAGCTCGCGCGCGGCGAGGCGACCAGCGAGCGCGTGCTCGAGCTCGCTCTGCCGCGCGGAAGCGGGCCGACGCGCGAGGTGCGCCGATGATCGGCCGCGTGCGGGCGCAGGCCGGCATGCTGCTCGTGTTCGCCGCGCTGTTCGCGATCGCGGCGCTCGCGGTCCCGAACTTCCTCTCGTGGGTCAACCTCCAGGGGTTGCTGCTCTCCGTGAGCACGGTCGGTCTCGTGGCCAGCACGATGGTCTTCTGCCTCGCTTCGGGCAGCTTCGATCTCTCGGTGGGCTCGACCGTCGCCTGCGCGGGCGTCATCGCGGCCGTGGTGATGCGTGGAACCGGTTCGGTCGCGTGCGGGATCGCGGCGGCGCTCGGCGCCGGGCTCGCCATCGGCTGGATCAACGGCTGGACGATCGCGAAGGTCGGCATCAATCCGCTGATCGCGACGCTGGCGACGATGCAGATCGTGCGCGGCGCGGGTTACATCGTGAGCGACGGCAAGGCCGTCGGCATCGGCGCCGAGCGCTTCTTCGCGCTCGGCGGCGCACGCTGGCTCGGGTTGCCGCTGCCGGTGTGGTTGTGCGCGCTCGCCCTGCTGGGCTTCGGTTTCGTGCTCGCGCGCACGACGCTCGGACGCGCAACGCTCGCGATCGGCGGGAACGAGGAGGCCGCGCGGCTCTCGGGCATCGCGGTCGAACGCGTGAAGATCACCTTGTTCACGCTGCAGGGCTGCATGGCGGCCCTCGCCGGGCTCGTGCTCGCCGCGCGCATGACGAGCGGCCAGCCCACCAGCTCTCAAGGTCTGGAACTCGAGGTCATCAGCGCCTGCGTCCTGGGCGGCGTGTCGCTCTCCGGCGGCGTGGGATCGATGGCTTCGGTCCTCGCCGGCGTGCTCATCATGGGGACCGTGCAGAACGCGATGAGCCTGCTCAACGTCGACTCGTTCTGGCAGTACGTCGCGCGCGGATCGATCCTGCTGCTCGCGGTGTGCATCGATCGCGCGCGGCGCTGACGCGACCCGTCGCGCTGCGCGAGCGTGTCCAGATGCACCTAGAGGCAGGCCGCTGTCGCGGCGTGTCGGCGCCGGCACTCGCGCGCGCCGAGCGCGAGTGCGACTTCCTGACGCGGTGCTTGGGTCCGACACCGCGGAGCCGCATTGCACGCGCGCGCTCGAATTGCGGACCGGCGAGGTGCTGAAAACACTGCGGCCCAAGCGTGAAACACCCGAGCGACGGACTCTTGAAATAACCAAGCCGTCACCAGAACTGCCCCTCGCGAATTCCGATCATCGTGGACAGTCCGACGTCGAGCGGGCGCCACCGTCAGCTCGAGAGGGGTCAGATGTCCACGAACCACCACCCAGTCGATCGCGCGATCACGACGTGCCCACCACGCCGCCTCGCGGATCCACTGCTCTGGAATCTGACGGATCGCGGCGGCTCATCCAATGAGTTCGCCGGCGAAACGATCCGCTGCACGACGGCGTGCTCAGCGCTCGATGTCGGACGAGTTGGTCCGTTGACGGCCGGCACACCCGGTTCCGTCGCGACGACGAGATCGAGGCGTCTCTTGGAGCGTTCGACGCGGAGCACGAGCTCCCTCACCGTCGAACGGCGACGCCCCGCCCCGCTCGTGTCGCGACTCCACGTGTCGGCCTGCACGGACAACGCGTTCCCCCCGGGGCGCGAACCGATGAACCCACCTACCTTCGGTGACTCGCGTGCTATCAAGATCAAGCGAATATGCGATTCGAGCCCTCACATGGCTCGCCCAACAAAAAGACGATCGCTTCCACCTGGCCCGTGACATGGCGGAGATGCTCAGCATCCCCGCACCGTTCCTCGGGAAGGTGCTGCAACCGCTCGTCGCTCACGGAATCCTGCACAGCCAGCGCGGCAGGAGCGGCGGTTTCCGACTGGCGCGTCCCGCCAGCCAGATCCAGCTGCACCAGATCGTCGAAACGCAGGAGCGGCTCGAACGGGCTCGCCACTGCATCCTCGGCCAGAGCGAGTGCCACGATCACGATGCGTGTCCGTTGCACGACTGGTGGCGCGAGACCTCGGAGAAGCTCTTCTCCATGCTCGAGACGATGACTCTCGAGGACATGGCGAGGTACCCGCAGTCGCACCCCGGCTGCAAGTACCCGCTGCCGATGACCATGCCCGCCGCGCTCACGCTCACCGCGCCTCGCGCGCCGCTGCCGACGCCCCCCCAACCGTTCGAGTCGCCGCGACTCGCGGTCGGGTCCTAGACCGAAGTCGACCCAGGAAGCGAACGAGAGCCGCGCTGCCCTTGCGGCGCGGCTCTCGCTTCGTCGAGCTGCGGCCCGGTCGGCCTCAGGGAGCCTTCGTCGCGGAGCCCACGCGCTTCACGTGCGTGAACTCGCGTTCGGGATGCCGCACGAGCAGCACGGGCCGGTTCGCGGAGCGCACGACGTGCGCCGACACGCTGCCGAGGAACGCCGCGGCGAGACCCGTGCGGCCGTGCGTGCCGAGCACGAGCAGATCCGCGTCGCGTTGCGCGTCGAGGATCGCCTGCGCGGGATCACCCTGCACGAAGCTCGACGAGTGGTCGACGCCGCGCCAGTCGAACTTCGCCATCTGCTGCTCGAAGTCGCGCTCCTGCGCGGTGCGCAGCTCGTCGATCGCCATCAACGCGCCGAGGTCGGGATAGTCCGGCCAGGTCGAGACCACGTAGCCGGCGCTGGAGAACGCATGGATGGCGTGCACCTTGGCGCCGAGCCCGCGCGCGAGCGTGCATGCGGCGCCGAGCGCGAGCAAGCTGTCCTTCGAAAGGTCGACCGCGACCACGATGCGCTGGATCGGCGTGGGAGCGTGCTTCTGCACCCAGACCGCTTTCGGGGCGCCGGCGATGACGTGTTTCACCGTGCTGCCGAAGTCCAGGCGCGGGCGATGGATGTCGTAACCGACGACGATCAGGTCCGCGTCCTGGCGCTGCGCCTCCTCGAGCACCACGCGCGCCGGTTGTCCCGGACGCGCGTGCAGGTTCTCGCTCAGCGGACCGCCTCCGGGCAGCGTCTCGCCCACGACGGACGTGACGTGGCGCAGCGTCGAGCGCCACGCCTGGGCCACGACGCCGGCATTCTTCGCGGCCTCGCGCGGATCGTCGATCAGTTCCCAGTCGAGCGACGAGGAACCGATCGCGTGCAGGAGCGTCAGTCGCGCTCCCGTGCCCGCGGCCAGATCGAAGGCCACGCGCAAGGCGTGATCCGAGGTCCCCTGGGCGTCGACACCGACGACGATGCGCGCGAACACCCCGCGCAGCTCGGGTTTGGCTTGGATCATGACCGCCGTCCTTTCCTGTGAGTTCGCGTCGCGGCCGGCGGGATGCCGGCACGCGGCGGGCCGCGAGCGCGACACGCTCACGATCCTTGGATCCTGGAGCGCCCGCGCCACAGAGTGCGGACTCTCGAAACGCGATTGCGCACGCGCAGCGAGAGCGGCTGCCGGACATGCGGCCTCCGCTCTCGAGACGCGCCGCGGCCGTCAGCCGGTCTTGACCGGGATCTTCGCGGCCGGTGTCGGCTCGACCTTGGGCAGCGTGATCTCGAGCATGCCGCGCTTGTAGGTCGCGGCGATGGCATCGGGCTCGGTGCGCGCGTTCTCGGGCAGCGTGATCGAGCGTTGGAACGCACCGTACTGCGATTCGACGCGGTGGAACTCCTTGTTCTTCTTCTCGGACTCCCACTTGCGCTCGCCCGCGATGACGAGCTGGTCGCCCATGACCTGCACCTGGATGTCCTTCTCCTCGAGTCCCGGCAGCTCGACGCTGATCGTCCAGGCCTTTTCCGATTCGGCGATGTTCACCGGCGGGGCGTTGGAGCGACGGAAGGTCTCGGGCAGATTCGAACGGCCCCAGGCCGAATCGTCGAACCAACGCTGGAACAGCTGATCGAGATCACTGGTCTGGCTGCTGAGCTCGTTGCGCTTGCGCCACGGTGTGATGTTCATAGCGGACTTCCTTTCGAGGCTGGGCGGAGGGGTTCTCCGCTCGCCCGGATCTGTACGCCCGGCGGGAAGCGCGCCGCAGCCGCCGCGCGGCGTAGAGCCAACGGGGCCGTGTGCGTACGGCCGGCCTCAGCGCGCGCGGCGCGACGCGCTCGCGACGCGCCGGCGCTTGACGATGCGCGGACACAGGTAGGTGTCGCCGGCATCCAGGGCCCGCAGCGCGCGCACGATCTCGTCCGGCTCGCTTTCCTTCGAGACCATCGCGCGCAGCACCTCGTCGCAGGCGAGTTCGTCGGCGGCACGCTGCTCCTCGAAGGTCACGATCACGATCCTCCCGTCCGAGCCCTGCATCTGGGCGCGCAGCTGGCGCAGGGCCTCCCGCGGAGCGAG
The DNA here is from genome assembly GCA_044228975.1 of Planctomycetota bacterium. Classification (GTDB taxonomy): domain Bacteria; phylum Planctomycetota; class UBA1135; order UBA1135; genus JADJNY01. The sequence goes on from JBGATX010000003.1 coordinate 78,174, forward strand.
CCCGCCCGCGTACGGGTCGAGGAGCACGCGCGTGGGACGCAGCGACGAGAGTCGCGGGAGCGCGCGCACGAAATCCGAGTCCACGCCGACCACGCTGTACGGGCCGGCGCGCGGCAGGAGCCAGCGCAATCCGGCGCGCACCACGCGCGAGTCGTCGATCAGGAAGATGCTCGCCCGCGTGGACGCGTCGCTCTTCGCATCGGCCGAGATCGACCCGGGCTGGCTCTCTTCGAAGCTCACGCCTGGAGTTTCGGATGCTCGGGGCCAGCGCGCCGTACGTTCGCAGACCCAACTGCGAACGGACCTGTGCGCAGCCCTTCGAGTGATCGGCATCACGCTCAGGTGCTGAGGAGACCTTCGCGGATCGCGAGCAGGGCGAGTTCGGCCGCGGAGTGGCAATCGAGCTTGCGCTGCAGGTTCTCGCGGTGCTTCTTGGCCGTGCCCAGGCTCATCTCGAGCGCCTTGGCGACTTCCTTGTTGCTCTTGCCCACGGCGAGCAGCTGGAAGACCTCCCGCTCGCGCGGCGTGAGCGCGTCGATGCGGCTCTTCGCCTCGTTCACGGCCTTCTCGCCGGAGCGATTGCGCGAGAGCAGCCAGCCCGCGACCTTGGGCGAGAGGAACATGTTGCCCTTGTGCACGGACTCGAGCGCCAGCGCGAGTTCCGCGGGCTCCGAATCCTTGGACAGGTAGCCATCCGCGCCGGCCCGCATCGCCTGCTCCACGAAGCTGTCTCCCTCGTGGTGCGTGAGCATCACGATCTTGGTCTTGGGCGAGGCCTTGCGGATGAGCGGAATCGCGTCGATGCCCGAGAGTCCGGGCATCGTGATGTCGAGCAACACGACGTCGGGGCCGACCGAGCCGATCGCGTCCACGGCGCGACGGGGATCACCGCTCTCGCCGGCCACTTCGAAGCGTGAGTCCTTCGAGAGCAGGCTGCGGAACCCCGCGCGGATCATGGACTGGTCGTCGACGAGGTACACGCGGATGACAGTTTTGCCTTCCATGGTTTCCGGGGTGTTCATGATGCTGCCGTTGTCTTTGCCGGTGGCGCCACCGGGAGTTGGATTTCGAATCGAGCGCCTCCGAGCGGCGAGGTCGCGATGGCGATCGTTCCGCCGTGTTCTTCGATGATCTTCTTGCAGATGGCGAGGCCGAAGCCGTTGCCCTTCTGCTTGGTCGTGACGAAGGGCTTGAAGAGCCGCGAGCGCATCGACTCGGGCACACCGGGCCCGTCGTCGTCGACGCGCAGCAGCACCGTCGCGGGCCGCTGGAGTTCCGCGGAGAGCGAGACGCGCACCGGACCGTTGCGCGCTTCGAGCGCGTTCGTGACCAGGTTCGCGACGACCTCCTCGAGCAGCGGCGCATCGACGTCGAGGCGCAATGCGCCGCGTTCGCAGCGCAGGCTCAGCGAGCTCCCCGAACGCGCGATCTGCGGCTTCAGGTGCAGCTCGCAGGCCTCGAGGAAGCCGCGCACGTCGATCGGCGCGCGCTTGAGCTCGAGCGGCCGCGCGAAGGAGAGCGTGCGACGCATCATCTGCTCGAGGCGCTGCATGCGCGTGACCAGATCCTCCAGGACCTCCTTGTGGTCCTCGCCCAGCTGATCGGCGACGGCGCGCAGCGCCACGTTCACCGCCGTGATCGGGTTCTTGATCTCGTGCGCGAGCAGCGCGGCCGACTCGCCGACCGTGGCGAGCGCGCGCAGCATCGCGGTCTCGGCGCGCTGGGCGCGCTTGATCTCGCTGATGTTGCGGCCTTCGGGGATGAGCATGACCACGACGCCGGCGTCGTCGCGGATCGGCTTGAGCGTGAAGTCGATCTCGGCGTGCGTGCCGTCGGCCTGCGGATGCGTCGCTTCGAAGCGCACGAACTCGCCGCGCGCCGCGCGCAGGATCGCGTCCTTGAGCTGCGCCTGGAGCTCGCTCGAATGCCGCCACCAGCGCGTGTCCCAGAAGTCCTTGCCGACCACGTCCTCGCGCGTGAGGCCCGCGGCGTCGAGCGCCGTCTGGTTGGCCTCGAGCACCTTGCCTTCCGGCGTCAAGAGGCCGAAGTACTCGAAGGAGTTGTCGAAGAGCGCGTGGAAGCGCAGCTCGCTCTCGCGCAGCTGGCGTTCGGCGCGCCGGCGCTCGGTCACGTCGCGGAACGTGCCCGTGAAAACCGGGCCGCGGCCGCCCGGGAGGTCCGCGCGCGACACGGAGAGCGAGCACAGGATGCGCGAGCCGTCCTTGCGCAGCACCTCGAAGTCGCGCGTGCGGTTCAGGATCCAGGTGCGGCCCGTGGCGCGGTAGTTGGCCAGGTACTCGTCGTGCATCGAGTGGTGCGGCTCGGGCATGAGCACCTTGACGTTGCGTCCGACGAGCTCGCTCGAGCGGTAGCCGAACACGCGCTCCATGGCCGGATTCGCTTCGTGGATGACCCCGAAGGAATCGATCGAGACCATCGGGTCGAGCATCGCGTCCACGACCGCGCGCATGCGCTGCTCGCTCTCCTGCAGGCGCAGTTCGACGCGGCGGCGCTCGCTCAGATCGTGCGCGCAGCAGGCGAATCCGCTCGCCACGCCCTGGCGGTCGCGCAGGGCGATCACCAGCCACTGCGCGTCGATCTCGCGCCCGTCGTCGCTGCGCACGAGCAGCTCGGAGCTGTGTCGATGGGCGCCGTGCTCGGCGAACCACAGCTGCGCCACCTCGGTGGCGGGCTTGCCGGCCACGCTGGGCAGCCAGTCGGTCACCCGGCGACCCAGGCACTCGTCGTGCGGGCGCTCGAGGAAGTGCACGGCGGCCGCGTTGAGCCAGGTGACCTTGAAGTCGGCGTCGACGAGCCAGACCGGGTTCTGGAGCTCGTCGATGAACTGCCGCAGGCTCGCATCGATCGCAGTATCGTGGCCGGTGCGGCGGGTGGACCCGCCGTCGCGTTGCATCGATCGTCCTCGCGGCGTGCGCGATTCCCGCTCCGTCAATTTCCGGCCCTCGGCGTCGCGTCCAGCCCGCGCGGCGCGCGCGCGACCTCGCGTGGAGCCGCCCGACCGGTCGAAACGCTCCCGCAGCGTATCACAGCTCTCGGGAGCATCGCGATTGGCGGGGAGCATGGGGCGCGGGACGGCGGGGGAGCCAGGGGGATGGCCCGGACGGCGCGCTGCGGGCTCGAAACTGAGAGGAAGAAGCTTTCCCGTTGCCCGCGTTCCGGGAGGAACACCGCTCGCTCATCACGCGCCGTCCGAGCACGTCCGAATCTACGCCGCCTGGGCGTAGCGCACGCTGCGACGATGTACGTAGCGCGCGGTGACGTGGGGCGTACGCCGCAGCGCGCGATGCGTGGCGCTGGACGGTGCTCGTCGGGGTGGTCAGACTCCCGCGCACGCGCCAGGCGCGCCGATTCCATGTCCGATCTCGAATTCCTCTCCGGCCACGAGCTCGTCGTCTACTCCGAGACGCACTGCCCCGACTGCGTGCGCTTGAAGCAGTGGATGAAGCGGCGCGGCGTGAAGGCGCGCGAGCTCCTGATCACCGACGACGCCGAGGCCGCGGAGAAGCTGGAGCGCGAGACCGGCAAGATGGCCGTGCCCTTCATCCTCGTCGACGGCACGCGCTGGGTGCGCGGCTACCACAAGGAGCTCGCGACGCGCTTCGACGAGAGCACGCTGCTCGACGAGCTGCGCGCGGCCACCGAGTAGTACGGTACACGGCATCTTTCTCACCGATTCGCGCGCAACCGCACACGCAACGTCGGAGCCCCGTACACGGCATCTTGCTCACCGACTCGCGTGAAGGCGCGGCGCGCGAGCGGGCGCGGGCGAATCGGTGAGAAAGATGCCGTGTACCGTACGGGATCACTTGCGGTGCGAGTCGACGTACTTCTGCACGCGCGCTTCGAGCGTCGGCGTCTTCAAGCCGACTTCCTTCGCTTCGGCGAGCGCCGCGTCCCAGGTCAATCCACCGTCGAGCACGCGATGCGCGAGCCAGATCGCGCCGACACGATTGCCGGAGTGGCAGTGAACCATCATCGGCCGCTTGGCCGGATCGTTGAGCACGGCGCGCGCCTGATCGATGACTTCGTCGGTGAGCGTGTCCGGGCCCGCGAAACCGATGTTGACGAACTCCATGCCGAGCTCGTGCACGAGCGCGGGCTCGTCGAACTCCTTGAGCTCGCTCGCCGGTCGCAAGCTCATCACGGTCTTGATCCCGCCCTCCTTCGCGTGGCGCAAGTCGTCCGCGGACGGCTGGCTGGCGAGGAAGAGGCCCTGGAACGTGTGCAGGCGCTCGATGGTGCCGCACGAATAGGGCTCGAGCGTCTCGGCCTTGAACGACGCGTTGTGTGGCGCGGCGGGCGCAGCCGGAGCAGCCGCAGGTGCCTTCGCTTGCGCGGCGACAGGAGCGGGCGGCGTCGAGTGCTTCGTCGTGCCGCACGACGAAACGAAGGCGAGCGCCGCCACGGAAACGAATGCCGATGCCAGGAATGCAGTCTTCTTCATGGGCGCGAACGTAGGCCGCGCTCGCCACTCGACACCTAAGCCGCACTTCGTACTCGGCCCGCCGCGCTGAACGCACGTTCGCGCGCTCGACGCGTCACGGCGCGAGCAAGCGCGCGACCTCGCGGCAGAGCTTGTCGAAGGATGGAGCCTTGCGGGCCGAACCAAGGTGGATACGCGCCGCGAGTGCAGCCTGGTCGATCTTTGGCGTGTAGTTCTGATTCGAGAGAACGCGCAACCGCTCCTTGGCTCCGCGAACGGATTCTGGCTCGGCGACGTCCTCAAGTTTCGTGGGTAGTCCGCGAACGCCTCCGAGCGATCCGAGCGCGGCGAGGAACCAGTTCTCGAATTCCAATGTCGCGAGCACGACGGCGGCACGCTTGTCGGGTCGAGCGCGCCGCGCTCGTTCCAGCAGCTGGGGTGCAAGCGCTTTCGGACAATCGCCTTCGGCATCGAGCAGGATGAGAACCCGGCCGTCGCGACCCACACGGCTTGCGACGATGTCCAGAGCGCGCTCCAACTCGCCCGGCAAGACGACGCGCATCCGTGGCACGCGATGAACGTGGACGATCTCCAGCGTTGCGTCGATCGAGAGCTCCACGATCATGCGGCGCAGCAGCACCGGAAGCGCCTGCACTTCGCCGTGTCCCTCGACGATGCAGCCGAGGTTCATCCGTCGCGATCGGCGACCATGCCGGGAGCCGCGGGATCGGATTTAGAGCCGTCCAAAGGTTCCGGACGCAGCTCGCCAAGGCGCAGCAATTCACCGGCGGTGTACAGGCGCCGACGGAGCACGTCGCGCCCTACAGCGTCGATCGGAGCGATTCGCGTAGAACCCGACTCTGCCGACACCGCGAGGATCTGATCCGCGGTGATGTGCTTGTCGTCGAGAAGATCGGGGCTGTGGCTGGTCACCACAACTTGCGACTCCCGACTCGCTTCCTCGAGCGCACCGAGCAAGATGCCTACAGCCCCGGGATGCAACGCCGCCTCAGGCTCCTCGATCCCGAGCAGAGCAGGAGAGCGCTTGCGTCCACGCTGAAACAGCGCAATGAGGATCCCCAATGCGCGCAACGTGCCGTCTGACATGTTGGCCGCGTAGAAAGTGGTCGCGGCACCTGATCGGCTGGCTGCCTGTATGAACTGGACGGTCCTCCGCGGACCAAGCGTAAGCGGGGCGACCGAGTCGAGCCCTGGCACGATCAGTCTCAAGTACTCATTGATCCGTTCGACGCGCGCCGGCTCGTGTTGCTGCAGTCTGGCAAGCACGTTCGCGGCGTTGCTCGCGTCCCACAGTAGATGTTCACCCGCTTCCGGTGGCTGGAGTTCCCTCATCGCTCTCGGACTTGGGTTGTAGAAACTCATCGATGACAACGCTTGGTACACGGGGAAGAGGCTCGTGTCCTCCGCCATCACGACGAGTCCCAGGCGGCCATCCATTCTCGGGTCGCCTGGACCGGGACTTCGGGCCTGCATGCCACTCTTCGTGCGTCCGTCAGGCCCCCGGAGCGAACACTGTTCAGATCGGACCGCCGGACCATCCCCCCGCTCGACGACTTCGACTTCGTATCGCCCGCTCGCTCCGTCGGGCATCAAGAACTCGAAATCCCAACCGAACGCATCCTGAGGAGCAGACGTTCGATGGAACAGCTCCCGCACTCCGCCGCGCTCACCTACCGCCTGGTCCAGTCTTGCGCGCAGTGAATCGGACACGAACCTCAGCGCATCGAGGAAATTGCTCTTCCCCGATCCGTTCGGACCGACGAGGAACGTCAGCGGGCCGAGCCGCACGTCGCACTCCGCGATGCTCTTGTAGTTGCGCAGGCGGACGCGCGTCAGGAACGTGCCATCGGGTCGGGTGGTCATCGGCGCTCGCTCGTGCGGAGCCATGCTCTCACTCCGCACGAGCGCGAGTCAATCGCTCGTCGCCGTGCCGCGAAGCACCGAACTCGCGCTCACAACGTCGCCCAGATCGGCAGATCGCCGGCGTGCACGAGGTGGTCGAGCCAAAGGTTGGAGAGCTTCTCCTGCACCGAGTTCGCGCGCAAGCGCTGGTTCAGGTTGTCGAAGTCGACGCGGTCGAGCTCCTGGTCCTGGTTGAAGCACGAGAACACCGGTGCGATCTCCGCGCCGGTCTCGGGATCCTTGTGCTTGCACAGGCACTGCGCGCAGATCTCCTTCATCATGCATTGCATCGGCGAGTTGATCGATCCGATGGCGACGTGGCGCGGCGCGAGGAAGGGCTGGAGCGCCTTCGTGCGCGCCTCGCGCACCGCGTTCATCATGCGATCGCTGCCGATGACGATCATGCGCTGGCAGTCGGAGAGCTCGAGCTTGCGCTCGTAGAGCTCGCCCTTGGCGTAGGCGACCATCGCCTGCACGACGTTGCCGCGGAAATGCCGGTCGAAAGGCCGGCTGGGATCGGGAACGATCTCCGCGCCGTTGTCGGTCGACCAGACGACGACGTCGGCGGCCGATTCGATCTCCTCGCGCTTGAACAGGTCCTCGCCGCGGCGGAACGCCGAGAAATAGATCACCTCGCAGCCGTTGGCGCGCAGGGCGCGGCCGATCGAGAAGAGCACGGCATTGCCGAGTCCCCCGCCGCACAGGATCACGCGCTCGCCGTGCGGGATCTCGGTCGGCGTGCCCGTCGGTCCCATGACGACGACGCGCTCGCCCGGCTTGAGCAGCGCGCACAGCCGCGAGCTCACGCCCATCTCGAGCACGATCATCGAGAGGAGGCCCTTCTGCGGATCCGTCCATGCGCCCGTGAGCGCGATGCCCTCGAACGCGAGACGCGAGCCGTCGACGAGCGCCGCGGTCGTCTCGAAATTCTGCAGGCGATAGAACTGCCCCGGCTTGAAGTTGCGCGCGGCGGCGGGAGCGTGCACCACGACCTCGGTGATCGTCGGCGTCAGGCGGTTGATCTGGTGCACGCGCGCCTGCCACTCGAAGTCGAGCTTCTGCACGAGCTTCTTCCAGCGCGCGCGTCGCTCGGCGACGGAGCGCGCGTCGTTCGTCACGAGCGCGAGACGCTCGCGGAACGTCTCGGAGAGCCGCACGAACCCGTCGCGCGCCGAGGCCATCGCCTTGACGACGTTGCCCGCGTAGTGCGCGTGGTTGTCTCCGTAGACGCTGACCGTGTGCTTGCCGTCGTCGTACGACGTGAAGAAGGCCTCGGCGTGCTTGCCTTCGGTCTTCGCCGCGACGGAGAGCGCTCCCGCCCGATGCTCGTTGAGCTGGAAGTAGCCGCGCTTGGGCTCGATGCGGAAGCTGCCGGGCTTCTCCTTGGCGTACATCGTGTTCGGCGACGTACCCGCGGCGACGAGCACCGTGCCGGCCTTCATCTCGACCAGCGGACCGAGCTCTGCGTTCGCGTCCTCCGCGCGCACCTGGCGCTCGAAGACGATGCCGCGCACGGCGCCGTGCTTGTCGAGCTGGATCTCCTTCGGCGAGAGGTTCTCGACGAAGGTGATGCCCTCCTCGAGCGCCTTCTCGATCTCCTCGTGGTTGAGTCGATAGGCCGGCGACTCGCTCATCTTGCGTCGGTAGACGAGGCGCACGCCGCCCCAGCCGCGCACGAGCGCGACGAAATCGGGAGCTTCGCCCGCGCGCGTCGCGCGCTCGCGCTCGGCGACGACCGCGCGGCCGTGCTCGAGGAACTCGTCGAGCAGCAGCTTCTCCTCGTCGCTGAAGAACCGGCGGATGCGCTCCTCGCCGAACTCCTGGCACAAGGTGTCGTAGCGCCCGACGGTCTTCTCGACCTGCACCGGATAGTAGGCGAGCGCTTCCGTCGCCGTGTCGATGCCCGTCAAGCCGCCGCCGATGACGACGACGGGCAGGCGCAGCTGCAGGTTCGCGAGCGAGTCCTTCTTGAACGCGCCGGTGAGCTGCAAGGCCATGAGGAAGTCGCTCGCCTTGCGCACGCCGCGCGAGAGGTTGTTCTTCATCTCGACGATCGTCGGCTTGCCCGCCCCGGTGGCGACGGCGACGTGATCGAAGCCGAGCTGCCAGGCGTCGTCGAGATCGAGCGTGCCGCCGAAGCGCACGCCGCCGTGCAGCTCGAAGTTGTCGCGGCGCAGGAGCGACAGGTAGGGCAGCGTGAGGAAGTTCTTGTCCCAGCGCACGGTGATGCCGTATTCGCTCACGCCGCCGAAGCCGAGCAGCACGCGCTGGTCGAGCTCGGACTTGATGCGCGCATAGCGCTCGAGCGCGATCGGCGGCATCGACGCCTGCGTGGCTTCCGCGCGCGTGCGCACGCCGGTCCAGCCGCTGGGCAGAGGCTCGATCTTGAGCCCGTCGATGCCGACGACGCCGAAGCCCTCCTGGCAGAGATAGTGCGCGAGCGTGTAGCCCGCCGGACCGAGGCCGACGACGAGCACGTTGACGCCGTTGTACGGCAGCGTGAACGGACGCTTGGCGCGCAGCGGATTCCAGCGCGTCAACAGCAGGTAGATCTCGGGCCCGTGGTCGAGCTCGAGCACCTGCGTCAGCACGTTGGTCTCGATGTGCGGGATGTTGACCGGCTCCTGCTTCTGGTAGATGCAGGCCTTCATGCAGTCGTTGCAGATGCGATGGCCCGTGCCCGGGCACATCGGATTGTCGACCATGACCATCGAGAGCGCGGCGAGCGGATCGCCTTCGGCGAAGAGCTGGTGCATCTCGCTGATGCGCTCGTCGAGCGGACAGCCGGCGAGCTCGATGCCGAGCGGGTTCTTGGAGAGTGCTCCGGTCTTCTTCTCGAACAAGCCGCGCGAGCAGGAGTCCTTCTCGCGCTCGTGGCAGAACACGCAGCGATCGACGTGCGCGAGCGCCTGCTCGACCGTGCCGCGATCGTCGGTGAGCTTGAACCCGTCGCGGCGCCGGAAGTGCTGCGGCGAACCTTCGAGCGCCTCGGGTAGATCGCCGTACGGGCGCAGCGTGTGCACGAGGCCGTTTTCCCAATCGAGATCGCGCGCCTGGAACAGGCAGCGCCACCGGGCGAGCGCCGGATCCCCCGCGTCGCGGCGCAGCTTGAAATCGAGCGCGAGCAGATCGAGCGCCTGCTCGACGCTCTCCGTGCGGCCGACGACGGCGCGCTCGCTCGCGGGACGATCGAGCAAGAGCAGCACCTTGCCGGCCCAACGTTCCTCCGCATCGCGATCGACGCCCAGCATGCCCGGGAGCAGCGCGAGCAGCTCGTTCGCGGCCTGATGGACGGACTGGGAGGACTGGCCGGCGGCGAGCAGCGCTCCGCGCACCTTCTTCTTCACGAATCGGTCGCGCACGGTGTAGACGATCTGGCGCTGCTTCAAGTACTCGCGCCGCGCCGCGGTGCCGGCTTCGATGCGGAACAGGCGCGCGACGAAGGCCGCGACATGGCGCGCGACGTCGATGAGCAGCGTCGACTCCTCGACGCGCTCCTTGGGCTGCGTGCCGTCCCAGTGGTGCTTCCAGGTCGCGGCGAGCGCCGGATCGGCGGCTTCGAGCTCGCGCAGGAAGGTCGCGTGCAAGTCGGCGAGGCGCTCGGGGCGGTGGAGGTCGACGAAGTCGAAGCCCGCGATTCCAAGCTGCAGCGTCCGTGCGCTCGGACCTGATTGGCCGGTCTGGGTGTCCATCTGGGTTGCGGTCGGTTCCATGCGCGTCGTCGGCCGAAGAAAAGGCCGGTCAGTGTACTGCGCTGCGCGCGCGGCCGGGAGTCGCCGCGCGCACCCGTTTTCGACCCGCGACGAGCCGGAGCCTGCGACGAACGGCGTAGTTGCGGCTCGAGCGCACGCGCAGCGGAGCGCGGCGCTCGCGAACGCTCCGCCGAGCGCCGCGCGTCGGCGCGCACGCGGTTCGGCGCTCGCGTTGCTCCGCCGAGCGCGGCCCGCCGGACTCGCGCGCAGGTGGCGCGACGCCGTTCGCGCGCCGCGTCTTCCGCTCGCGGTCGGCGCAGCCCTAGAATGCGAGCCGGCGCGAGCGTGAGGCTCCGCCCGGCATGCGAAGCCCGCTCCTGCGCCGCATCACGAAGCTCATCGCGCCCGCCGTCGTCGCCTGCGCGGCGCTCGTCTCGCTCGCGCGGGCCCAGAGCGACGCCGGCGATTCGCAGCCGGCGACGCCCGGTGTCGGCGATCTCGCGCCGGAGCTCGGGCGGCTCGAGTGGATCACGGGTGAACCCGTCGCGGCTCTCGAGCGCGGAAAGACCTACCTCGTCTTCTTCTGGGCGCCGTGGTCGGGCGCGTCGACGCAGCTCTTCGCTCGCCTTTCCGAGATGCAGCGCAAGAACGCCGACCGCGGGCTGGTCGTGATCGCGATCACCGCACCCGACGCGCGCGGCACGACCTTCGAGGCCGCGCGCGCGCGCGTGAACGAGCTGCGCGCTTTCGCGGGCTTCCGCATCGCCTTCGAACGCAGCGCGACGACGCGCCAGCGCTATCTCGGGCTCGCGAGCACGACTCAGCCGCCCTTCGCCGTGCTCGTCGATCGCGATGGACGCATCGCGGTCTACGGCAGCAGCGTCGAGGCCGAGCTGCGACTCCCGTCCGTGCTCGCCGCGCAGCACGACCTGCGCGCGCTCGCGGTGGAATCGACCGAACGTCGCAACATCCTCGAGCAGGGTCTGCGCCTGCAGCGCGAGTTCGACGACGCCTACCGCAGCGGCAACTGGCCCGCGGCGCGCCAACGCTGCGACCAGCTCCTGGCCCTCGATCGCGCGCGCTTCCGGCGCTTCGCCGTGGCGCGTTTCCAAGTGCTGCTGCTCGCCGCGGAGCGCCTCGACGAAGCCTGGGCCGAAGGGCGCGCGTTGCTCGAGGGCATCGCGCGCGACGACATCGGCATGCTGGGCACGATCGCCTGGTCGATCGTCGATCCGGCGGCGCCGCTCGCGCACCGCGACCTCGTGCTGGCCGGCGAATGCGCGCAGCGCGCCGTCGACCTCTCCGGCCGGCGCAACGCGGTGCTGCTCGAGACGCTGGCGCGCGTGCACAAGCAGCAGGGCGAGCTCGAGCGCGCGATCGAGATCCAACGCGAGGCGCTGCGCCTCGATCCGACGCGCGAGGGAGCGCTGCACGAATTCGAGGCGCAGGCGCGCGCGCGCTGAGCCCGAGCCGTTCGGGCCGCGGCACGGCGGACATGGCTCGACGCGAGCGCGTGCGTCGAACGGGACGCGTGGAAACCGAGCCGTCCGCACCCGCGCGGGCGCGCCGAGCTCCGCCGATCGCTCTCGACGAGGCGCGCGAGAACTCGACGATCAACGCGAGAACAGGAAGTCGCTCTCCTGCGACCAGGCGCTGAAGCGGTAGAGCGGCAGGAGCGACTCGAGCGACGAGACCACGCGCTCGGGCATCTGCGGATCGAGCGCCTCCGCGCGCGCACCCTGCGGCGCCGCGAAATGCCGCTCGACGATGCTCGCGTGCTCGGCGGGCACGTAGAACTTCAGGTACTCCGCCAAGCGCTCGCGCGTCAGCTTCCCGCAGGGCCATTCGCCCTTCCAGTCGTGCAAGCGCAGCTGGAAACCCGGCAGCGCGTTGAGCAGCGCGAGCCACATCCCCGTGCCTTCGCGCGTGAGCCGGTTCTTCAGGTTCTGCCCGTCGTACCAGGCGTCCGCGTGGATGCGCAGGCTGATCTCGAGCGCGTCGTGCTCGAGCGCGACGCACAAGTAGGCGTTCTTGTACGCGTTGTCGAGGTCCTTCGCGAGGTCCGCGCCGAGCGTCTGCTTCAAGCGCGTCTTCTCCTTCTTGGATCGGCACAGATAGACCCACATGCGCTTCACCTGGTTGTGGTTGAAGGCGTGCGGGTTGTGCAGGCTCGTGCGCACGTCGAGCTCGACGCCGCTGGCCTTCGCGCGTTCGGCGACGACCTTCCCGAGCGAAAGGAGCTTGCGCCGCAGCTCGAGGCGGCGATCGTTGTACTGCGGGTCGCGCGCCAGCGCGGGCGAGAGGACGTGGAAGTCGCCGTCGACGAAGGGCGAGAGCCCGGCCGCGGCGCGCGGCTCGACGTCGTGATCGGGGCGTGTGCTCATGCGCGTGAGTTTCTCGGTCGCGGACGCTCGGCGTCGTCGCGGAGCATCAGTGTGCGCGATCGCACGAGCGGGATCGAGGCCGGCGATCGCCCGTCGCGACGCTCGCGACGCACTCTCCACGCTCGACGCGAGCGCATCGCGCGCCGAGAAGACGGGTGCTACGCGCCGAGAGCATGGGCGCTGAGCGCCGAGAGAATGGGCGCCGAGCGCCGAGAGAATGGGCGCCGAGCGCCCGGGCGCGACGTTCCAAGCTCCGCGATCGCTCGAGTCCGGCGAGCGAGGTGGAAGGGCTTTCCGTTCGCGATGAACAGCTCTCCAGCCCCGTCGCGCCGACGGTCGATCCTTTCCATAATGTTCCCCTCGGCGTCCCCTGCGCGCTGCGCGTCCCCCATGCAGTTCTCCCACTTCCAGTTCAACCCGGACACCGACCGGCTGGGCGAAGGCCCGCTGTCGGAGGTCTACCGGGCGGTGGACTTGCAGCTGGGCCGCACGGTCGCGCTGAAGATCCTGCGCGCGCACGCCGAGATCGATCCGCAGGCCGACCACCGCTTCCTGCGCGAAGCGAAGCACACGTCGAACCTGCAGCACCCGAACATCGCCACCATCTACGAGTACGGCAAGGCCGAGGGCACGTCGTACATCGCGATGGAGTACCTCCAGGGTCGCACGCTCGACAAGATCCTGAAGGACCAGCAGCTGGGCTTCGAGGAGTGCGTGCGCATCCTCGTGCAGGTCACCGCGGCGCTCGACCTCGTGCACCGCTCCGGCCTGGTGCACCGCGACCTGAAGCCGGCCAACGTGATGGTCGTCGACGACGGCACGGTCAAGCTGCTCGACTTCGGCATCGCCCGCGCCGCGAGCGAATCGAGCATCACGCAACACGGCATGCTGGTCGGCACGGTGCTCTACATGTCGCCCGAACAGGTGCGCGGCGACGAGCTCGACGTGCGCTCGGACGTCTTCGCCCTCGGCTCGGTCGCGTACCACATGACGACGGGCCAGCTGCCCTTTCCGGGCAAGAGCTTCCCTGAAGTGTGCATGGCGATCCTCGACGGCCGGCCGCGGCCGCCGTCGCAAGTGCGCCTGGGATTTCCGGCCCGACTCGAGGAGGTCATCCAGAAGTGCCTCGACGTCGATCCCGCCAAGCGGTACGCCGACGCGGGAACGGTGCATGGAGCGCTGCTCGCCATCGAAGGTGGTCACGCGCTGAGCAACGGCACGCGCGTGACGGCCACGATCACCGGGGAGATCCTGCTGCCGCCCGTGCGCTGCAGCGGAACGGACCCCGCGAGCTGCTCGATCCTCGCCGGCTCGTTGCGCAAGGACCTCGCGGGCGAGCTGCTGCGCATCAAAGGGCTCTCGGTTTCGCTCGCCGACGACCAGACGTTGCCGCGCGAGAAGTCCTTCGACTGGGTGCTGCGCGCCGACCTCGACGTCAACGACGGCGCGGGCCGTCTCGACCTGCGCCTGGAGTGCTACGACCGCGGCCAGGGCGAGCGCCCGGTGCGCGAAACGCGCGACGAGAAGATCGAGTTCGCGGACAAGGACGAATGGGGCCTCCAAGACGGCCTCGTGCGCGGCGCCGCGCGCGCGGTGCGCAAGCACCTGACGGAGCTCGCGACGCGCCCGGTGCGCAGCGCTCCGCGCAAGGTCGAGGAGGCGTTGACGCAGGCGCGTGCGGCGCACGACGTGCTGCACCGCGGCACGACCAAGCACCTGCTCGCGTCGGTCAGTTCCTTCCGTCGCGCGCTCGAGCTCGACCCCTACTGCGCGCTCGCCCACGCCGGACTCGCCGAGGCGCTGGTGCGCAAGTACTTGTACTGGGACGGCGACGCGAACTTCCTCGAGGAAGCGCGCCAGGAATCGGCGCGCGCTCTGTCGCTGGACGGCAACTGCGCCGAGGCGCACACGGCGCTGGGCTTCGCCTTCCACCTCTCGGGGCATGCGACCGACGCGCAGCGCGAGTACCGCCGCGCGATGCAGCTCGACAACCGCGAGTGGCTCGCGCACCGCTTGCTGGGAGCGATCTACGCGCGCGCCGGCAACTTCAAGGAAGCGTCACCTCTCTTGCGCCGGGCGATCGCGCTCAAGCCGACGCACATCGCGAGCTACGACCACCTGTACAACGTGCTGCAGCGCCTCGATCGCTACGAGGAATCGCTGCAGGTCGCCGACGAGGGCATCGCGGCCGCGCGGGCGCACCTCGCGAGCGCGCCCGACAACCAGGAAGCGCGCCTGCACATGGCGATGCTGCTCGCGCGCCTGGGCTCGGCCGACGAGGCGCGCGCGACGGTGGCCAAGGCGCACGAGATCTCGCCCAAGGACGGCTTCACGTCGTTCCACTGCGCCTGCGTGTACGCGATCCTCGGCGACGTCGAGGAGTCGATCGCGGCGCTGGGGGCGGCGATCGCGCGCGGCTACTACGCGCAGACCGAGATCCTGCGCAACACCGATCTCGACGTGCTGCGCGGCGTGCCGGAGTTCCAGGCGCTCGTCGGCTGACGCGACCTCAGGCCACCGCGGACTCGCGCGCTCGAACGGATCCGTCCGTCGGCGAGCGGCGCGGCGCGGCCAGCGTGAAGTAGAAGGTCGCGCCCTGGTCCGGCGCCGATTCGGCCCAGATGCGGCCGCCGTGGCGCTCGACGACGCGCCGCGCGATCGCGAGCCCCACGCCCGTGCCCTCGAACTCGGCGCGCGTGTGCAGGCGCTGGAAGATGCCGAACAAGAGGTCGGAGTAGGCCATGTCGAAGCCCACGCCGTTGTCGCGCACGAAGAAGATCTGCTCGCCGTTGCGCAGCTCGCTGCCGACCACGACGCGCGCGTGCTCGCGCGGCCGCGTGTACTTGATCGCGTTCGAGAGCAGGTTCGAGAAGACCAGCGAGAGCAGCGCCGCGTCCGCGTGGCACTCGGGCAGCGTGCGCACCTCGATGTCGATGCGGCGCCCGCGCGTCTCGGGCCGGAAGTCCTCCAAGACATCTTGCACGATCCCGCGCGCGTCGACGGCCTCGATCGAGAGTTCGCGCCGGCTGATGCCCGAGAACGAGAGCAGGTCGTCGATCAACTGCCCGACGCGATGCGCGTTGTGGCGCATGCGATCGATCATCTCCTGCGCCTGCGGATCGAGCTGCTGGCGCTTGTCCTCGTGCAGGATGTCGGCGTAGCCCGCGATCGCGCGCAGCGGCGCGCGCAGGTCGTGCGCCACGGAATGCGAGAACGACGAGAGCTCGGAGTTCAGCGTCTGCAGCTCGCTCGTGCGTTCGTGCACGCGCCGGTCGAGCGTCTCGTACGAGCGCGCCAGCTCGTTCGTCATGCGGTTGAAGCTCGCCGTCAGGCGCCCGATCTCGTCCGCGCGGCGCACCGGGATCTGCACGCGCAGGTTGCCGCTGGCAACACTCTCGGCCGCGCCCGCGAGCTCGACGATCGGCTGCGCGAAGCGCCGCGCGAGGTACAGCGCCACGACGCCGGCCAGGCCGAGGATGATCAGGAGCAGGAGAACGAGCTGCTCTCGCATGGTCGACGCGACGGCGTGGCGCTGATCGCGATCCATGGCGATCATGAGCGTCCAGTCGCGGTCGCCGACGGGCCGGAACATGACGTCGTAACGTCCGCCGAGCGCGCCCTCGACGATGCGCGCGTCGCCCGCGGGCGTCGGCGCCGGAATCGCGATCGAGGCCCAATCGGGCTCGTGATCGAGGTTCGAGCGCGCCGCGGAGACCGCGAAGGGCTCGAACACCCCGTCGTGGGCGCGCCCGAGCACGATGTGCGGCGACGCGCCGAGGTTCTTCGTGCGCTCGACGCGGTCGAGCAGGTGCTCCACGTCGCACACGGCGACCAGGCTGCCGGGCACGGGCGCGCTGTCGGCGCCGAGCGCGTTGCCGCGGATCAACGCCACGCGCCGATTGTTCCATTCGAAAGGCTCGCCGAGCTCGAGCAGCTTCTCGGGCGCGTCGACGCGCAAGTTCTCGCGCAGCGTGTGGTGCAGCCACGCCTGGCGCGTCGAAGCGCGCACGCGCTGATCGTTGTCGACCAGGCACAGCTCGACGAAGTCGGGCGCGCTGCCGCGGCAGTACGAGAGGATCGGCCAGGAGGAGCGCAGGAAGTCCGACGTCTGGAGCCGCCCGGCCACGTCCTCGCTGAGCAGCTCCTGCAACGGCCGGTTGCTCGCCACGAGCTGCAGCAGGTCGCCCTGGAAGCGCAGGTAGGTGTCGACCATCTCGGCGCGATCGGCGGAGACGACGCTCATGCGCTGGTCGCTCTCGCGCGCCAGGTTCTCGCGCACGCCGCTGAACGAGAGCCAGAAGGCGATGCCCACGCTCGCGCCGACGGTGACCAGGATCGGCAGCGCCAGCTTCCAACGGATCGACTTCCAGCCGCCGAAGGAGAGGCGGGGAGGATCGACGAGCGGTGGCTCCGATGTCTCGGCGTAGTGCAAGCGGCTCGCGTCCACGACCGTGCGCGCGGGAAGAACCGGTTCCGGCGTGGCGCGGCGTCAGGCTACCAAAGCGGCCAGGGGACGGCGGTCGTTTTCCCAGGCGGACCCGCGCCCCGCCGCGCCGCTCGAACGGGCTCGTTCCCGAGGGCCGAACCGCACCGGATTCGCCTCGGGAAGCGAGCGGCGCTCGAATGGAGCGCTTGCCGACTTGGATAGCGCTGGACACGGAGACCGCGAGTGCGCACGGCTGCCCGCACCTCGTCGAGCTCGGGGCCGTGCGCGTCGTCGACGGGGAGCTCGCGGGACGCTTCCACGCCCTCGTGCGGCCGCCGCTCTCGCTCGACGCGCTGCCCACGAGCGTGCACGGACTGCGCGACGCCGATCTCGAGCACGCTGGCGACGCGCCGGGTGTCCTGCGCCGCTTCTGGGAGTGGGCCGGCGCGCGCACGCTCGTCGCGCACGCCGCGCGCAGCGACGCGCGCGTGCTCGCCTTCGAGCACCGGCGTCACGGGCTCGCGCTGCACGCGAATCCGTTCGTCGATTCGATCGCGATCGCGCGGCGCGCGTTCCCCGAGGCCGCCGACCACCGGCTCGAAACCCTGTGCCGGCTGCTCGGTCTCGCCGGGCGCGTGCCGCACCGCGCGCTCGCCGACGCGGAGCTCTGCGCGCGCGTCGTGAACGCGGCGCTCGCGAAGCTCGGCCCGGAGACCAGGGAAGCGCTCCCCCTGCGTTGCGAGGCCGCGCACGTCGACGGCCCCGTCGAACGCGCCGCGCGACGTCCCGAGCGCGGCACGTGGACGCTCGAGCGCTGCGCTCCACGGCCCGCGCGACTCTCTCCCGGGCAGCAGCTGCTCGCGCGAGCTTGCGCGGCTCGCGAGCGCGTGACGTTCCTCCAGCAGGACGCCGCGGGCGAGCGGAAACGCGAGGTCGTGCCCTGGCTCGTTTTCCGGCGCCACGCGCGCGATTGGCTGGAAGCGTGGGATCTGGAGACGCGCGCTCCCGATCTCACGCGACTGGAAGCCGTGCACCACGTGCGTCTTCGCGCCTGAGCGCCGGCCAGCGCATGCCTTTCTGGTTGCGGCTCCAGCGCTCCGCGCCTACCATTTTTGCCCGAAAACTCCGGCTCCCCGCCCTCCGACGATCGCTGCAGCCTCCATCATGACCGCGACGAAGACCAAGAAGCCCATCCGCAACATCGCGATCGTCGCGCACGTCGACCACGGCAAGACCACGCTCGTCGACGCGATGTTCAAGTTCGCGGGCACGTTCCGCAGCAACCAGCAGGTCCAGGAGCGCGCGATGGACTCCGACGCGCAGGAGCGCGAGCGCGGGATCACGATCCTGGCCAAGAACACGGCCATCGACTACCACGGCACGCGCATCAACATCGTCGACACGCCGGGCCACGCCGACTTCGGCGGCCAGGTCGAGCGCACGCTGCGCATGGCCGACGCGGTGCTCCTGCTCGTCGACGCCGCCGAAGGGCCGATGCCGCAGACGCGCTTCGTGCTCAAGAAGGCCTTCGAGAACGGCCTGCGCGCGCTGGTGATGATCAACAAGATCGACCGGCCGGATGCGCGAGCCTCCGAAGTGCTCGACATGGTCTTCGATCTCTTCGTCGAGCTGGGCGCGAAGAACGAGCAGCTCGACTTCGCGGTCGTCTACGGCTCCGGACGCGACGGCTACGCGATGGACGAGCTCGACGACGAGCCCACCGACCTCGAGCCGCTCTTCCGCATGATCCTCGACCGCGTCCCGCACCCGCTGCAGGACAACGACGCGCCGGTGCAGTTCCAGGCCGCGACGCTCGATCACGACGACTTCCTCGGGCGCGTGGCGATCGGCCGCGTCGCGCGCGGCACGATCAAGAACGGCGTGCGTTACGCGCTGTGCCAGCCCGGCCGCGAGAAGTCCCCCATCGCCACGGTGAAGGGTCTCTTCCGCTACGAAGGCCTGAGCCGCGTTCCCGCCGACGAAGTGCGCGCGGGCGACATCGCGGTCGTCGCGGGCATCGAGGAGATCACGATCGGCGACACGCTCTGCCCGCCCGAGCAGCAGGACGCGCTGAAGACGATCAAGCTCGACGAGCCGACGATCTCGATGGAGTTCTTCGTCTCGAACTCGCCCTTCGCCGGCAAGGAAGGCGACTTCGTCACCAGCCGCCAGATCCTGGCGCGCCTCGAGCGCGCGCAGCTGCGCGACGTGGCGCTCGTGCTCTCCAACCCCGAGGCCAACGACGGGTTCGAGGTCAAGGGCCGCGGCGTCATGCACCTGGGCGTGTTGATCGAGAACATGCGCCGCGAAGGCTTCGAATTCTGCGTCGGCAAGCCGCGCGTCATCCTGAAGACGATCGACGGCACTCGCTGCGAGCCCTACGAGCGCACGGTCGTCGACGTGCCGACGGAGCACGCCGGCAAGATCATCGAGTACCTCGGCAAGCGCCGCGGCGAGATGACGCACATGGAGCCCATCCGCAACACGACGCGCCTGGAGTTCCTCTGCCCGTCGCGCGGACTGATCGGCGCGCGCACGGCGTTGATGACGCTGACGCAGGGCATGGCGATCCTCAGCCACGTCTTCGAGGAATGGCGCCCCGACGGCGGTCCGATCCCCACGCGCAGCAACGGCGTGCTCGTCTCCGATCGCGCCGGCGATTCCGTGCCCTACGGCATGTTCGGCCTCGACGACCGCGGCGAGTGGTTCATCCCGCCCGGCGTCGCGGTCTACGAAGGCATGATCGTGGGCGAGAACTCCAAGGACAGCGACCTGTGGGTCAACGTCTGCCGCGAGAAGAAGCTCACGAACATCCGCTCGGCCGGCAAGGACGAGAACGTGCGCCTCTCGCCGCCGCACGTCATGTCGCTGGAAGAGAGCCTCGAGTACATCGAGGACGACGAGCTGCTCGAAGTCACGCCCAAGGCCTTGCGCCTGCGCAAGCGCATCCTCTCGCAGGTCGAGCAGAAGAAGTTCAACCGCAAGGAAGCGAAGCAGCAGCAAGGCGCCTGAGCGCGCATCGCTCGCGATCGCTCGACCGCGCCGGCGCGATTCGAA